>CAYSSF010000011.1:25598-37928 GCA_964433455.1 uncultured Syntrophaceae bacterium | reverse complement strand
TATGAAAAAGAGGCCCATATCGAGAAAAGAAGACCCGCGCTATAGAAAAATAGTTCTCACCAGAAAACCCTATCGCCTTGATTTTTCAGGGTCAACAAGGTTTTTTATTTTCTTGAGGGTGGATTAAGGTCAGACGATTACGCTTTTAGAACATGTTCCGGAAGTTTCAGCATTTTAGAGGGGTATATTTCCGTGCCTTTTGGAAGGCCTCACCATTTCCTTTTCCGCTATCGCCTCAAGCGTTTCGATCAATCTGCGTCGTGTCTCGGCAGGCTCTATGATGTCATCTACAAGCCCTCCATAAACCATCGGATAGGGATTTGCAGCTTTCTTCAACTCCTTGATTCTCTGTTCCCGCAGTTCTTCCGGGTTCTCGGACCGGGCGATTTCCCGGCCGTATATTACGTTCGCGACGCTCTCCGCACCCATGATTGCCGACTCGCCTGTAGGCCAGGAATATATATGATCTATCCCTATATCCTTATCTATCCCCATGGCAGGTTTAGCGCCGCCATAGGCCTTTCTGACAAGCACGGCAATCTTGGGAACGACTGATTCGCTGATTGCATACAAGACCTTCGCTCCGTGCCTCAATATGCCGGCATGTTCCTGCTGCGAGCCGGGCAGGAATCCTGTTGTATCCGTAAGGAAGATCAGCGGCATGTTGAATGCATCGCAGAACCTTATGAATCGCGCCTCCTTGTCGGATGAATCAACCGTCAGCGAACCGGCCATGCAGAGCGTCTGGTTGGCGACAATTCCCACCGGCATCCCGTTCAGGCGTCCGAAGCCCGTAATGATGTTTTTGGCAAATTCCGGTTTGATTTCAAAAAATTTTCCCCTATCCGCTATCCGGGCAATAAGCCGCTTCATGTCATAGCCTTTCAGTAAATTGGCGGGGACCAGGTCTCCAATTTCCTCATCACGCTCCCTGTAATTTTCATCAATCTGACCTCTGGGGGAGGGTTTTCTACAGCTCGACGGCAGATAGGAGAGAAGTTCCCTGATCTGCGCGAAACACTCATCTTCGGTATCGAACCTGCCATCCGCAAGGCCCGAAATCTGACAGTGCACCTTTGCGCCGCCAAGGTCTTCCATGCTTATCTCTTCCCCCAAAACCTCTTTTACTCCTGCAGGACCAGTCGCAAAGGTGAAGCTTTGCCTGTCAACCATAAAAATGAAATCAGTCAGCGCGGCTGCGTATCCGGCGTTGCCGGCGCCTGGACCGAGTATTGCGGATATCTGCGGCACAAGGCCGGAGGCCTGGGTGCATCTGAAAAAGATCGAAGAATTACAGAGGGGAAGAGGTTTATTCTCCAGATCGAGCCGCCCTCCCGCGGAATCCCAGAGACCGATCACAGGGGAACCTGTTTTTATCGCCATCTCGATTATGCCCGTAATCTTGCTTCGGTGCAGGGGGCCTGTTGTCCCTGCCTTGACGGTGTAATCCTGGGAATAGATGCAAACATTGCGGTCGTCGATTTTTCCATATCCCACAACGACGCCGTCGCCGTAAAGCCCATTGGCGTTATCTTCATCCACGGAGGCAAGCATCTTCATTTCGACGAAGCTGCCGGGATCAAGAAGATGGTCTACTCTCTCACGGGCGGTGCCGCGTCCATTTTTATGCTGTCTTTCGACTGATGTTTTTCCGCCTCCCCTGGCGGCAACAGCTTTTTTTCTTCTCAGTTCCTCTACAAGCGCTTCAAGGTTCTCATTCACATCTTCACCCAAACCAATCTTAACGCATCAAAGAAGGCAGCCATGTTGAAATTTTTGGAAATGCCAGCAGAATAATCAGAACGACTGCCTCAAAAAACAACATGATGCCGATCCCTTTAAAGGTATCTTCCAGAGATACTTTGCTTACAGAACTGACAACATAGGCGTTCAGCCCTATCGGCGGCGTCACTAACCCGACTTCCGCCAAGGCGATGACGATTACCCCAAACCAGATGGGGTCAAACCCCAGGCCCGTGACAAGAGGAAACGTCAGCGGCAGGGTCAGCAATAAAATGGCGAGCTGGTCCATGAAACAACCCAGAATCAGATAAACAAAGACAATGATGATCATGATTCCCCATGGCCCGACTGGCAGGGTTTTTATATAGCTGATGGCGTTTTGGGTAAACATGCTGATCGTCATGTAATACCCGAGTATCATGGCCCCGATGATGATTGTGAAAATCATCGTGCTGCTTCTCAATGTCGCCTTCACCGCGTGGCTGAAAGAAGGCCACGTCAACCTGTGCATGACCAAACCGATCACGACAGCCCCGAAAGCGCCTACGGCGGCCGCCTCAGTGGCAGTGACAAATCCGGAATACATGCCGCCGATTACGAGAAGAACCAGAACCAAAGCCGGCCATATCCCCGCAAGAGAAGAGAACCGTTCTCCCCAGCCGAAAGGCGGGACAGAAGGAGCAACCCCGGGATCAACCCTGACCCATAAGACGATCCCCAATGAATAGAATAGCGCTGTGAGAAGACCCGGGAATACCCCCGCAATCAGCAGTTTTCCGATAGAAGTCTCCGTCGTGATGCCGTAAACGATCATCGGGATGCTGGGAGGGATCATGATTGCCAGGGTTCCGCCCATAGCCACGACCCCGGCAGCAAAAGGCTTCCTGTAATTGAATTTGACCATTTCAGGAATAGCTATGGAAGACATGGCCGCCGCCGAGGCCGTACTTGATCCCGACATAGCGCCGAGCAATGCGCTGGCCATTACGGTTGCAATGCCCAACCCCCCGGGCAGGTGTCCTATCCATCTGTGCGCAGCCTTGAATAAATCCCGGGTGATGTTGGTCGCCGAAATGACTTCTGCCATAAATATGAACAAGGGAAGCGTAGTCAAAAGAAAGCTCGCGGCGCTGCGATAAGGGGAGGTCCCCAGGATGCCCATCAGGGTATCCATTCCACCCATCATATATATCCCTATCGCCCCGGACACCCCCATTGCAAAAGCCACCGGCATGCCGATAACCAGCAGGATTAGTAAAAGAATCAGTGGAAAATAATCCATGTCCTTGAGCTCCCTCCTCAACCAGGCATCCCCTCAGCTTTTGCCCGGGGACACCTGGTTTTCTGTAAAATGTTGAATTTATTCTATCTTAATAATTTTAATGTCTGGTTATCCAAACGTCCTCAATCAGTGACTGGAAAATGCGCAGGGACAGCAGACCGCTTCCAATCGGCACCATAAAAAAGGACGGGGCCAGGGGATACTGGAGGATATTATTTGAAAGTACTCTCATTTCCAACGCTCGCATCGCGACTCCCCAGCTTGCGACCACGATCAGAATGAAAAAAATCAACCCCAGTATGTCGTTGAGGACGGAAATCCACCTTCGCACGGTTTTCGGCATAAACTGTAGACACACCGTCACCCTCACATGTCCTCCCTGGACATAGGTGAAGCTGAGGGTCAGAAAAATCAGAACCACCATCAGGTATTCTTCACTGAATTCATAGGTTCCTCTGATGGGGTGATCAAAAAGATATCGCCCCGAAGCGTCGGCAGTGATCCACAGCATCATCAGTATCAAGCTGGCGCCGCTGACAGCCACGAAAACGCCTTCCACCAAAGTACATACCCGGTCCAACAACGCAACTCCTCGCTCGATCATAATGCCTTCCTCATCACTTTTTCGTTTGGATTTCCTGAGTTACTTTTTTTCGTTCATTCAGCACCTGCTGACCGGGCAGCCCCTTGGCTTCCATGTTTTTGACCCAGATCTGTTCCACCGGCGCCATGGTTTGCGTCCATATCTTCTGTTCGTCGGGGGTCAGGTCGTGGACTTTAAGTCCCCGTTTTTCAACAAATTGCTGAACCAGCTTGCTAATATCGGTATCCTGAGCAATCCCGAAACTCTTGGCCACCTCTTCACCCGCCTGCAGCATGGCTTTCTGAACCTCCTGAGGCAGCGTCTGCCAGACATTTTCGTTGATTGAAAGCGTCGCTACGAAAGAGCCTATCGAAGTGCCCCGCGTGCTGTATTTCACCAATTCATCAAGCTTATAGGCGAAAATACTGACAGAATTCATAACGACCCCGTCTATCACGCCTCTTTGGACGGCTTCATAGGATTCCGCGGGAGGACTGCTTATCGATGTTGCGCCGATATAATGGAGGGTATGGTCCATTGCACCGCCGCCTGACCTCAGTTTAAGTCCCTTGGTGTCTTTGGGAAGCCTTACCTCGCGCTTTGTGTTGTATATTTCGTATGAAGGCAATACGAATGCCCAGACGGGACGAATGCCATTTTTGAGGAATTCCGGCTTCAACAAAATTCCCTGGCAAAGTCTCAGATATGCCACGCTGCTGATCTCTGAACTGGCGGCCGCTCCCGGTAGTTCCATAACCCCGCTCAAAGGCATATTTCCGGAAACATACGTAGGCCCCACATAGGCCAAATCGACAGCCCTGCTGCGAGTCAGCTCCAGCATGTCATTGGCCTTGCCCATCTGTCCGGCAGGGAAATGTGTGAATTTGACTTTCCCGGCAGTCAATTCCTCGACGCGGGCTATCCATATCTGTATGCCCTTGGAAGAAAGGGGGTTGGCAAGCGGGAGGGAGTCTGCGACCCTTAATTTAATTACGTCCTCCTTTTTGAGTTGCTGAGCGGAGGCCTGCTCCATTCCGTAAGCCGCGCTAAAAACCAATACCAGTAATAAAATAGCCCATTTTTTCATGTCCAATCCTCCTCTATTCAGTGTTTGGCGATTCAATGGCATCCTTACTCCTTGCCGCGTTCACATATTTCAAATAACCTCCTGGGTCCTGAAATATTCAATATCATCATCACTGTAGCCCAGAATTTCCGAAAGGATCTGTTTGTTATGCTGGCCCAGAAGGGGGGGGGGCAACCTGACCGAGCCCGGCGTTTCGGAGTATTTTACCGGCACGCCGATCAATTTGATTTTCTGCGCAGTGGGATGTTCTATCTCCACGATCATGTCGCGAGGCACTATCTGAGGATGGGCGAACACCCTGTCCATCGTATTGATTCTGCCGCAGGGAATGCCAACTCCCCGAAACCTGGAAACCCATGCATCGGAATCGCCGGCCGCTATTTTCTCCTCGATCAGGGGGACCAACTGTTCCCTGTTCATTACCCGCTTTTTGTTCTCGTCAAAGCGATGATCTTTCTCAAGCTCCTCAATCTCCATGATTTTACAGAAGTTGCTCCACATCTTTTCGTTAGTCACCGTAACCATGATATATTCATTATCTCTGGTTCTGAATCCCTGGTAGGGAACTATGCTTGCATGGGCCAGTCCCCTGCGTTCAGGAATTTCGCCGGTAACAAGGTAGCTCTGGGAGAGATTGAATAGCGTGGCCACCTGAGATTCAAAAAGCGACAGATCGAGCCGCTGCCCTTTTCCTGTCTTTTCCCTGTACAGCAGGGCATTGGCGATTGCGCCCTGGGCAAACAAAGCGGTAATGATATCGGTGATCGCCACGCCAACCTTGGATGGAGGTCTGTTAGGCTCCCCCGTTATCCCTATCAGGCCCGCCTCTGCTGCCACTACGACATCGACTCCCACCTCGTGAGCCATGGGCCCGGTCGGCCCATATCCAGTAATGCTGCAATAGATGATGCGCGGATTGATTTTCCTTACCTCATCATAACCAAACCCAACCTTGTCGAGGGTTCCCATTCGATAGTTTTCAATCAGGACGTCGGACGCAGCGATAAGCCGCCTCAGAATCTCCTTTCCTTTCTCCTTTTTGAAATCCAGGGTCAGGCTCCGCTTGTTCTTGTTTAGCGATAAATAATAAGCGCTTTCCCCTCCGATGAAAGGTGGCCCCCACATCCTTGTTTCATCGCCTATTTTGGGGATTTCAATTTTGATCACATCCGCGCCCATGTCTCCCAAAACCATGGTGCAGTAAGGACCGACGACGATTCTGGACAGATCGACTACCCTGATACCTTCCAATGGGCCTGCCATTTTTCGTGCACTTCCTTTCGTGGAAAATTATTTGGGTGATAACCCTGCTGCAATTACCGATTCCGGAAACTACTGCAAATCCCTGAATTCCGTGGGCAATTTTAACCTGGGTCTGTTTGCCGGCTTATAGCCGAGTGCATCATCGGCGATGATAAGTTTCATGATATTGGCCGTTCCCTCGCCAATCTGGTAAAGCTTCGAATCCCGGTAATACCTCTCTACGGGCAATTCCAGGGAGTAACCCATCCCCCCATGAATCTCCATTGCCCACCCGGCGCATTTCACCGCTGTCTCGCCGGCAAAGTACTTGGCAATTGCCACCTCTCTGGAAAAGGGCTGGCAATTATCGTTCAGCCATGCGGCCCTTCTCACCAGAAAGCGGGCGGCCTCGACATTGGCAACCATATCGGCAATGATGGCTTTGACCATCTGAAATTGACCGATTGGCTGGCCGAACTGAACCCTTTCCTTGGCATAATTGATCGATGCATCCAGGCAGGCTTGGGCCACGCCCAACGCGCCGCTGGAGACGCTTATGCGGCCGCGATCCAATGCGGTCATGGCAATCTTGAAGCCATTGCCCAGATCCCCGAGCAGGTTCTCCTTGGGCGCGATTACATCTTCCATGAAGATCTCGGCGATAGGAGAATTTTTATCCCCCAGTTTGTCTATTTCGCTTGGATGCCATCCCTTCTGGTCGGTTTCGACAATGATGCCGCAAATGCCCTTATTCTTAAGCTTTCTGTCCAGGGTTCCATATACAACCGCATAATCCGCCAAAGTGCCGTTCGATATCCATGTTTTGGAGCCGTTGATCAGAAAGTGATCCCCCTTGTCTTCGATCTTTGTTTCCATAGAAGACAAATCCGATCCGGCATTGGCCTCCGAAAAGCAGACACAGCCGAGCTTTTTTCCGGAAACAAGCGGGGTTATGTATTTTTCTTTGGCTTTTTCGGTTCCCCATTCCATGATTGTGTAAGGCCCTGTCATGGCCTGCAGGTTGAAAGGAGCTCTAAGCCCTGAATCAACGGTCGATATCTTCTCACACACCAGAGAATGAGCAAGAAATCCGGCATTGCTCCCCCCGTAACGGGATGGAAAGGCGCACCCGAAAAGACCGGTTTCTCCCATTTGGGCGATCATCCCGGATATGGAACCCTTCCGTTCGATCCAGGGAATAACCTCTTTTTTGGCGAATTGTTCCGCTGTATGGACCATCAACCTTTGCGTTTCATCCAGTTCAAAATCCATTTGGCCTCCTTTTATATTATGAGTTTAAACTCGAGCAGTCCGTTCAGTAATATTTTGCTTTTCTATAGAACGGGCATGGGGAAACCAGAGTAACTATGGAAGAACTTTTGCCCGTTCAGAATCTAGCCACACCCTGAATTTCGGTTCAGCTATCTCAATCAAGGCCTTCGCCCGCTCCTTCAAAGTTTTCCCACGAAGCGAAGCGATGCCTTGTTCAGTCACCACATAATCAATATCGTGACGCAAGCTTGTCACCGCGGCCCCTTTGTCAAGATAAGGCACTATTCTTGATATGCTTTCCCCTTTGGAAGAAGAGGGCAGGATGATAATGGACTTCCCGTCCCTGGAAAGGGATGCGCCGTTTATAAAGTCCGACTGTCCTCCCACCCCGCTGACCTGGTTTCTGGCCACGGTCTCAGCATTGATCTGGCCGGAAAGGTCCACCTGGATAGCGCTGTTTATGGCGTGCAATCGGTTCACCTTTGCCAGGGTCACCAAATTGTGGGTGTAACTGCAGGGAAATGCTTCAATTTTTCTGTTGCGGTGCAGAAATTTATAGAGCTTGTCCGTTCCTATCATAGTGGTGGTTACGGTTTTCCCAGTCTTTAAAACCTTGTTACTGTTATCGATCACGCCTTTTTCCATAAGCTCAACGATGCCGTCGGTCATAAGGCCTGAATGAACGCCTATCCGCCTCTTGCCGGCAATCGATGCGAGCACTGCTTCGCTCAGCCTTCCCAGCCCTATCTGGATAGTGGCTCCATCGTCGATGAGAAGGCTGACATTTGCGCCTATCTTTTTGTCGTATTCATTAAAAGGTTCGGATTTAACCTGCGGAAGCTGCCTGTCCGTTTCAATGCAGTAATCTATTTCATTTACGTTTATATAATCGTTGCTGTAAACCCAGGGCATTTGCTGGTTTATCTCGGCGATAACCGTTTTTGCGCTCCTGGCTATAGCAGTGGTGTAATCCGATGAAACGCCAAAACTGCAGTTGCCCTGGGAATTGGGAGGGGAAAGGGAAATAAGTGCAACATCGAGACGGATATATCCTTTGGTGAACAATTCAGGGATGTTTGAGTAGCGACACGGAATATATTCAGTAAAGCCCTTTTTCATCCCCTCCAAGGTAAACCTGTCAACCATGAAAACTTTCAGTTTGAACTTTTCCCAGAGATTCTCACTGAAATATCGGTCAGTCCAGTATTGTATCATCCCGTAAATTTCCAGGGCCTCAAATGAATCCTTGTTCTCGATAAGGTACTCGATGAGCGTCTGAGGCTCAGCGCATGCATTGCCAAGACCGATCCGGGATCTGGAACCAATGACTGATGGCATGTCGCCCGCTGTAATCTTTTTCATCTCTCCGCCGTATTAACCAACTATCCAGCATAAAGAACTGAATTTATTTGAAATCTCACGCTTTCTTCATCCTATCGGGCAAGTGCTTGTCCCGCAGTTTTTTCTTTTCGATTTTTCCTGAGCCGGTTTTGGGGAGTTCCGCTAGGAATTTTAACGATTTAGGTGATTTGTAACGGGCGATCCGCTCCTTGCAGAAGTCGATCAGCTCCTCCTGGGTCGCCTGAGTGTTGGGCTTCAGAACAACCACCGCGTGAACCGTCTCCCCACATTTTTCGTCGGGAACTCCGACCACTGCGCACTCCAGAACCGCCTGATGCTGATAGAGGGTATTTTCCACCTCGATGGAATAGACGTTCTCCCCACCGGTTACGATCATGTCTTTCTTCCGGTCAACGATCGTTACATATCCCTCGCTGTCCATGACAGCCATGTCGCCCGTGTAGAGCCAGCCGTTCCGGATCGCCTTCTCGGTCTCCTCCGGCAGATGCCAGTAGCCGGGCGTTACCGTGTCACCTCGGACGATTATTTCCCCGGTCTCCTGCTCGTCGCGTCTGATCTCCCGCCCCGCTTCGTTTACAACCTTAAGCTCGACGGCGATAAATTCCCGGCCTGTCTTCGATTTGTAGCGAAGCTGCTCCCCCGGAGGCAACTTCCGCAGATGCTCTTTGCCGATGGTCGCCAGCGCATAGTACGATTCGAGGTAGTAATGGCAGTTGGGGTGCAGGATCGCGATCCGGTCGTTCTTTTCTATCCCCTCCGCCTTGAGGTATCTGGAAAAATTGCTGAGACGTTCATAAAATTCCCCGTATGTCCATCTGTCGCCTCCACAGACAACGGCCTTTTTATCCGGAAAAAACCGGCGCGCTTTCTTCAGGGAATCAGCTAAAATCATTTTGAACCTCTGACGCAATCAAATAAAATTATGTTCCTCCGACTAAAGACAACCTTACAATCACAGACTGAGGCAAAAGATTTAACCGGCCATTCGGAACTGCTTCTGAACATAGTCCCGATTCAACTCATGGAACCAGAAAGGAGTGTTGACCACTGTTAAGGCTGCTCATTTTATCGAAATGCAATTTTCTATTGGCTGGAACAGAGGACTGATTCATACCAGCAACACTCATGCCAACACAAGAATCACTGTCGCAAGAGTCTCTTGAGTCGTCCCAAACAAAGGTATCCATTACAAGAGTTGAGTTGTTCCCCGGGAGAAAAATGTTCACAAACACATTCAAAAAAATAAATCTATTGACAACAGGCAAGCAAAATTCTATAAACTTTCTAAAATATTAGAAATATGCCGTATCTTCAAGATTCTAAGAATTCCACGGAGTTTATTCTATGGAAAAAGAGATCGCGACATTGCCGCTCGATAATCTGACGGAATCAAAGCTCATCGAAATCAGCAAGGATCCTCTTTTCAATCTTGTTCTCAATTCAGTGAAAGACGGGATTATGATCTGCGATAGAAACGGCATCGTCCTTTTTATAAACGAAGAATACACCCGTTTTACAGGTGTAGAGCAGGAGGATATTATAGGGAAATATGTCGGCGACGTCAGAAAGGGCGCTCGCCTTCCCGACGCGTTGCGTGCAGGTCAGCCGCTACGGGGAATCAGAAGAAAAGTAAACAATATAGAATATATAGCAGATATACACCCTATCATCGCGAAATCCGTGGTTATCGGCGGAATCGCAGTGACGCACGACGTAACGGAAATAGTGAGCTTGAGCAATAAGATAAAGATATATTCATCGAAAATGAAAGAGTTTCACAAGGCATTGTACTCTCTTGACGATATTATCGGCGTGAATATCCAGATAGAAAAAATTAAAAAACAAATAAACCAGATCAATCTCAGCGACGCCCCCGTCATGATTGTAGGCGAAAGCGGGACGGGAAAAGAGCTGTTTGCACACGCCATACACAACGCCAGCACAAGAAAAGAAGAATCTTTTGTTGCCATCAACTGCGCAGCTTTTTCGCCCCATCTTCTTCTAAGCGAACTTTTCGGATATGAAGAGGGAGCTTTTACCGGCGCCCAGAAGGGAGGCAAACTGGGACTGTTCGAAATTGCGAACAACGGCACGCTGTTTCTGGATGAAATAGGCGATCTGGAAATCGAACTACAGTCGAAAATGCTGCGAGTACTGGAAAGCCATGAGTTTATCAAAGTAGGAGGAACAAAACCGATCAAGGTCGATACCAGAATTATCTCGGCAACAAACAAAAACCTGGATCAGCTTATTGTCGATATGAAATTTCGCAGCGATCTTTTTTACAGGCTTAACGTGGTGCACCTTGAAATACCGCCCCTGCGCAGCCGCCTTGAGGATATTCCCTGCATGGTAGATCACTGTCTTAAAAAATTGAGCAAAAAGTTTAAACGGATGCTGATGATCTCCCCCGAGGCAGTCGCAAGACTGACAAAACACAAGTTTCCCGGCAACGTTAGAGAATTGTTCAATATCTTAGAATTTGCCGCCAATAGCTGCGATAATGGCCGCATAGAAACGGAACACTTGCCCGTCATCAAAGACCAACCCACGTCATCCGACCTGTCCGGTATTGTGAGAATTTCTGAAAGGGAGCTTATCAGTAAAACCCTGAACCGCCACGAGAATTCCGTCAAGGGGAAACGCATGGCTGCTCAGGAACTGGGGATATCTCTGGCAACCCTTTACAATAAAATCAAGCAATATGGCATTTCCCAGCGGTAGAAAACCGCAAAACGCAGAGCCGGAGAAAAGGCAGCATATGAGCAAATGGCCAAGGAAGTTGTCCGCACCCTCGTTCATCCGACAAGATATTGCTCACGATGGGTGGGAGTATGGAAGGGGCCGTTTTGGATTGTCAAGGGGTATCTGGCGCAAACGATTCTCATTGACATTCGCAATCATTATTCGTATTTTGCGACCGATGTTTCCTGCGGCCGATCATACTGTTGCACTGGGCGATCCTTGTCATCGGAAAAAGCGGGGAGACGTGCAAAGATCTGTGTAGAGTATGAAAAACAGGCCCATATCGAGAAAAGGAGACCCATGCTGTAATGGAATTTGAACCGGTCATCGGGCTCGAGATCCACGCCCAGCTCCTCACGGATGCGAAGATCTTCTGCGGATGTTCCACGAAGTTCGGCGCCGCGCCCAACACCCATACCTGCCCCGTCTGCCTCGGAATGCCCGGGGTGCTCCCGGTGCTCAACCGGAAGGTCGTGGAGTTCATGATGAAGATGGCCCTTGCGACCCACTGTGAACTCAACCGGGAGTGCAACTTCGCCCGCAAGAACTACTTCTACCCCGACCTTCCCAAAGGATACCAGATCTCCCAGTACGCCCATCCGCCCGCCGAGCACGGCTGGGTGGAGGTGGAGGTCAACGGCGGAATGAAAAGAATCGGCATCACGCGGATCCACATGGAGGAGGACGCGGGGAAGCTGATGCACGACGAGCACAACCCCGCAAGTTACGTCGATCTGAACCGGACGGGCGTGCCGCTGATCGAGATCGTAAGCGAGCCGGACATCCGCGGCGCGGAAGAGGCGGCGGCCTACCTCCGGCGTTTGCACGAGATCCTCGTCTATCTGGAGATCTGCGACGGGAACATGGAAGAGGGGAGCTTCCGCTGCGATGCGAACATCTCGCTCCGCCCGCTCGGGACGGAGCCCTTCGGGATCCGGGCGGAGCTCAAGAACATGAACTCCTTCCGGAACGTCCAGCGCGCCCTCGAATACGAGATCAAGCGCCAGCAGTACG
>CAYSSF010000011.1:0-25588 GCA_964433455.1 uncultured Syntrophaceae bacterium | reverse complement strand
CCCGCCTCTGGGACGACACGGCGGGCGTGACCCACTCGATGCGGGGCAAGGAGGAGGCGCACGACTACCGTTACTTCCCCGATCCGGATCTGGTCCCGATCGTCATCGACGACGCCTGGATTGCGGAGGTCCGGAAGGGGCAGCCCGAGCTGCCGCTGGAGAAACGGGAGCGGTTCATGCGGGAGTACCAGCTCAGCCCCTACGACGCGGGCGTCCTGACCGCGAGCCGGGCGCTCTCCGACTATTATGAGGAGGTCGTCCGTCTCTCCGGCGAGCCGAAAATCGCCGCCAACTGGGTCATGGGCGACATCCTCCGGTTTTTGAACGAGGAGAAACGGGATATCCGGGAGTGCCCCACCACCCCGGCATCGCTCGCCGCGATGATCCGCCTCATTCAGGAGGGGTCGATCAGCGGGAAGATGGCCAAGGAGGTCAGCGAGGCGATGTACAAAAGCGGCAAGACGCCGCAGGCGATTATCGAGGAGAAGGGGCTCGTCCAGATCACCGATGAGGAGGCCCTTGCGAAAACGGTTGCCGCGATCCTGGAGAAGAACCCCGAACAGGTCGCCCAGTACCGCGCCGGCAGGGAGAAGGTGTTCGGCTTCTTCGTCGGCCAGGTGATGAAGGCGACACAGGGGAAGGCCAATCCCCAACTCATCAACGATATCCTGAAGAAGATGCTGGCGGGATAATCCGGCGGTGCTGTAGAGTTTTTCACGGGGGCGTGGCGACCTTGTTCCCGTATTGCGCAATGTAAAGGGTGGAATGGCTTCCGGAATGGAAAAGGAGATCCGCACCGTTTTCTGGCAGGACGATGCCGTCGTGATGATCGATCAGCGGGCGCTGCCGCTTCGGGAGCGGCATGTCACGTGCACCGATTACCATGAGGTGATCACGGCGATCAAAGACCTGACCGTACGCGGCGCCCCGGCAATCGGCGTTGCCGCGGCGATGGGCATCGCCCTCGGCGTTCGGCGCCTTTCCGACACCTCCCCCGCGGCGATGCGGATCGCCTTCAATGAAATCTGCAATCAATTCGCTGCCGCGCGCCCAACCGCCCGGAACCTCTTCTGGGCGATCGAATGCATGAAACGCCGTTTCGATGCTTCTGTTTCCGCCGACCCATCGCCGCCGGCGGGGTCGATCCCCACCGGCGGCAGCGGTCGGTTCGGGGATGAGAGTCCGGGAATCGGTTTTCCGCCGCTGGATAGTTGCCTTCTTCCTGGTGGTCCAGAGGCCCGTCTTCCGGCGAAAGATCGGCGGGCGGGTGAGAATGGCACAACGTTATCCACCCATTCCGCCGAGAGGATGACGTCCTGCCCCGCAGAACGGAATGGCGATCCGGAGCAGGCGGTCTGCGATCCCTGGATACCGATCCGGGAGGCGCTGATCGCCGAGGCGATCCGAATCGGCGAGGAGGATATCGCAATCAACCGCCGCCTCGGCCGGAACGGATGCGCGTTGATCCCGGACGGCGCCCGGATTCTCACCCACTGCAACGCCGGGGCGCTTGCCACCGCCGGTTACGGGACGGCCCTGGGCGTCATCCGCGCGGCCCGGGAGGAGGGGAAAAAACTCCATGTTTACGTGGACGAAACCCGTCCCGTGCTGCAGGGGGCGAGGCTGACCGCCTGGGAGTTGATGCGCGAAGCCATTCCCTGCACGCTGATTGCGGACAACATGGCGGGCTTCCTGATGCAGCGGGGAGGGGTCGATCTGGTCATCGTCGGCGCGGACCGGATCGCCGCCAACGGCGATACGGCCAACAAGATCGGGACATACGCCCTTGCCGTTCTCGCCCGGGCGCACGGGATTCCGTTCTATGTGGCAGCGCCCCTTTCGACGATCGATCCGTCGCTCGCCGACGGTGGGCTGATCCCGATCGAGGAGCGGGACCCTGTCGAGGTAACCCATTCCGGCGGCATCCGGACCGCCCCGGAGGGGATTTCCGTCTGGAATCCCGCCTTCGATGTGACGCCCCACGCTCTGATTACGGCCATCGTAACCGAAGCGGGTGTGATCCGTCCGCCTTTTGCGGAGGGGATCCGGAACGCCCGGTCGAGCCCCCCGGCCTTGGAAATATAACGGAAAACGCCGGATACTTTACCCCACAAAATAAGGATGAATGAGCATGCACTTTACACCGATTGTCGAAAGTCTTCCCTCCGTGGTTCCGTTTGTCGGGCCTGAGACCCAGGAGCGTGCGCGCGGACGAAAATTCCGGGCAAGGATTGGCGCCAACGAGAGCGTGTTCGGCCCGTCGCCGCGGGCCGTGGAGGCGATGCGGCATGCCGCGACCGAGGTGTGGATGTACGGCGATCCGGAAAACCACGATCTGAAGCAGGCGCTGGCGGCATTCCATGGCGTGGGCCCGCAGAACATCGTGGTGGGAGAGGGCATCGACGGGCTGTTCGGCTACACCGTTCGTATGTTCGTCGAGCCCGGCGTCACGGTGGCGACCTCGCTCGGCGCGTATCCGACCTTCAACTTTCATGTGGCAGGGTATGGCGGTCGCCTTGTCACGGTTCCCTACCGCGATGATCGCGAGGACCCGGCGGCGCTGATCGACCTTGCGAAGCGCGAGGCGGCGCGCCTGATTTTCTTCGCCAATCCGGATAACCCGATGGCTTCATGGTGGGAGGCCGCGACGGTCCAGGGGATGATCGACAGCGTCCCGGAGGATTCGGTGCTTTGTCTCGACGAGGCCTATTCGGAATTCGCCCCGCCGGGAACCACGCCGGCGATCGATGTCTCCAATCCGCGCGTTCTGCGCTTCCGGACCTTCTCCAAGGCGCACGGTATGGCCGGCGCGCGGATCGGCTATGCCATAGGCGAGGCCGGGCTGATCAAGAGCTTCGACAAGATCCGCAACCATTTCGGTATAACCCGCATCGCACAGGCCGGCGCGCTTGCATCGCTGCAGGACCCCGCTCATCTCATCGGCGTTGTCGGGAAGGTTGCGGCGGCCCGCGAGCGCATCGCAGCGATCGCCCGCGCCAACGGCCTGAAGCCTCTCCCCTCGGCTGCGAACTTCGTCGCCATCGATTGCGGCAGGGACGGCGCATTTGCGCGGCGCGTGCTCTCCGAGTTGATCACCCGCGACGTGTTCGTGCGCATGCCCGGTGTCAGCCCGCTCGACCGCTGCATCCGCGTGAGCGCGGGACTGCCGTCCGATCTCGACGTGTTCGAGGAGGTCTTGCCCCAGGCCCTCCGCGCGGCTGCCGAATGATTCCATAAGCCCATGAAGTGGCTTGCATTTTTTATGAAAGCTTCTTCATGGGGAGACCGGCCCGGATCAATACCCTTTTTCCCGATCCACCTCGTGCAGAAACGGTTCACCCGCGAGATGCCTTCGGAGGTTTTCACAGAAGACCTCGACGGCGCGCGATTCGTAATCGGGTATGTCGCCGGAAATGTGGGGGCTGAAGATCACGTTGTCCATTACATAGAGCGGGCTTTCCGGGGGCAGGGGCTCCCGGGCGAAGACATCGAGCCCGGCGCCGGCAATCCATTTTTCCGAGAGCGCGCGAACCAGGGCCTCCTCATCCACGATGGCGCCCCGCGCCACGTTGATCAAACGGGCCGTCGGCTTCATGCCCCGCAACTCCTTCTCCCCGATCATGCCTCCCGTCTCTTTCGTGAGCGGAAGCGCCAGTACGACGAAGTCGCTTTCGGCCAGCAGTTCCGGCAGTTGCTCCCGCGGATAGACGCGGTCCACGTCCGGGCATGGCGATGCCGCACCGTCCGATCTTCGGATTCCAATCACCCTCATCCCGAAAACCTTGCAGAGGCGGGCGATCTCCTTTCCGACGGCCCCCAATCCCATGATCCCCACGGTCTGCCCCCGCAGCATCCCCGGTCGGTAACGCCGCCACTCCTTGGCCTGTTTCATCCGCATGCAGGCGGGAGCGTCTTTGACAAACATCAGCATCATTTCCAGAACCACTTCCCCCATCGCGGCGCCGTGGAGACCGCTGGCGTTGGCAACCCGGATCCCGCTCTTCAGAATCTCTTCCGGCAGCCGGTCGACGCCGGCCGTCATCACCTGAATCCATTTCAGCCCTTCGGTCCTTGCAAGCAGGTCCTTCGGAAACTGGTGGATCCATCCGAAAATGACGTCCGCCTGTCGCAAACGGAGATCCAAAGCCTGCCGGCCGGAGAAATCCCCCTTTTTTTCGGCGACAACCCAATGGGAGACCGGGTCAACCCGGATCATCGGGCTGACGGCCTTGATCTTCTCTACAAGCGGTTCGTCGATGGGGCTTGTAACCACAATTTGGATGATTTCCTGAAGCATATCGATTTTCTCCCTGCAACGGCCTCTTCATGGGTGAACGGGGGTTTGTACACGGTGACAGATCAGCGCATCATACACGTCTGCCAGGGCCATGATTCGGCCTGAAAGAGGGATCTCCTCCCCTTTCAGCTTTTTCGGGTCACCAGGCAATCCCTTGACCCGTCAAATAGTCCTGTGCCGTTTTAAACCCCAGTTTTGCCGACAATTTATAGTTCTCCATCGCCCGGTCGGGGTTGCCCAGTTTATGATGGGCCAACCCTCTGTGATAATAAGCGCTGGCATATTCCTTGTTCAACTCGATGGTCTTGTCCAAATCCTGCAACGCCCGGTTGGGATCCCCAAGGCTGTTGTAGGCGGCACCGCGGACATAATAGGCCTCTACAAGGTCGGGATTCAGCTCGATGGCCTTGTCATACGCAGCGATCGCCTCCTGATAATTACCGGTCATCGAGGAGGCGTATCCTTTTTTAAACCAGTCGATGGCCGAAAGGTCTCTCACGGCCTTGTTCGGGTCAACGGCCGATTCCTGCCTCCTGAGGTCGACCGCCGGTTCCGGTCTCCTGACGACCGCTGTCGCCGTCAATTCTTTCCGCAGCCGTTCGTTTTCCGCAGCAAGATCGTCCAGCCGTTTCTTGATTTCAGAAAGTTCCCTTGTAAATTCAACCTCTTTACGGACAATGTCCATGGACCTGCCATCCCTGCTCTTCCGGCTCAGATCGATGGCCTTGGCGTAATCCTCAAGCTCCCTGTCCTTCTTCCCAAGTTTGCCATAGACGACCCCCCGGTTATAATAGGCGCTTGCATATTCCGGATTCAAATCGACGGCCGTGTCCAGATCCTTGAGGGCCTGGCTGAAACTGCCGAGTCTGTTGTGGACCGTTCCCCGGTTATAATAGGCCTCGGCGAAATTCGGATTCCAGGCGATGGCCGCATAGAAATCCTTCAACCCTTTTTCCATGTCGCCGAGTTTGACGTAGGCGGCTCCCCGATTGTTATAGGCATCCGCAAAGCCCGGCCTCAGCTTAAGGGCCTTGTCATAATCCAGGATCGCCCGGTTGAGGTTGCCGAGACTGTCGTAAGCCGCCCCCCGATTGTTATAGGCCTCCACATGTTTCGGATTGATCTCGATGGCCTTTGTGTAATCCTGGACGGCCTGATGGGAGTTGCCAAGATGGTCGTAGGCCATCCCCCGCCTGTAATAGGCATCGGCCCTTTCCGGGAGCAGCCCAATGAATCGGTCATACTCCCGGATCGCCTGCCGATAGTCGCCCCGATCGTAATGGACTCGGCCCTGTTCCAATGCGCCAACCGCCTCCGCGGTCACGCCGCCGCTCTTCGGTTCGGCAAAAAGGGCGCCGGCCGTGAACAGGAAAGCTGAAAGCATGAGGAAAATCGAACAGAATGCCGTTACGGTTGCCTTGGTCTTCATCTTGAATCCTCCCTGATGTCCGGATTGCCGGAAGTCAACCGGTCATGAGACGCTCACTTCCGGGTCACCCCTTTGTCGAGCAGGAACTGTTCGAGGACCTCGTACGGCTGCGCCCCGACGATGGCTTCGTCATCGATCACAAAGGTGGGAACGGACGATATCCCGAGCTGATAAGCCAGTTCCCAGTCGGCATCGACGGCATCGTAAAAGGTTCTCTGTTTCAGGACTTTTCCGGCCTCCTTTTCGGAAAGCCCCGCCGCGCCGGCCACCCCCTTCAGCACACCGGTCTTTGCGATATTCTTGCCCTCGGCAAAGTAGGCGTGAAAGGCGGCTTTGTGGAACGCGTCCCCTTTCCCTTCGGTTTCCGCCCATTTGGCCAGCTCCTGGGCGCGCCGGCTGTTGAAGGTCTTTTTTCGCTCCGCCAGCGGCAGGCCCAGCTCCTCGGCTACCCTTTTCAAACGGGCCATCGCCTGCGTCATATCGATGATCCTTGCGGCATAGACCTCTTTCATCGCGAGCCCCTCTTCCGGGGTTTCGGGGTGCAGAGGAAACGCCCTCCAGCGGATTTCAATCTCAAAATTCTCCCGCAATTTTTCAATACGCCCGGTACTGAAATAGCACCATGGTCAGATATAATCCGAATATACTTCAAGATCTTTTGACATAACGCTCTACCCCCTTGCGGATTGCCGTGCCGGAAGTCCCGCCACGCTTCCCTACCTGTACGATTCCATCGGTTTGTGCGATTCCCGGCACTTCTGATGGTTGCCTGCGATACCCGCCTCTCCCGCCTCTAACAGCGAAAACGAAAGAGGATGCGGAAGAGATGATTTTGCACGTAACGATTTTCAGCGGTTACGTTCGGGAATTCATACAAGAAATCCGGAAGGATATCAAGAGAGAATTAAGGGGGGCAGGGCGCTTTGGACGGAATCGCGCCCCGCCCCCCTGTTGTTTAGCGCAGACCGGCCGCCTTCTGGAGGATGTAGAGCGCCTCCGCGGCGCCGACGGTTCCGTTTCCGTTCACATCCGCCGCCTTCATGACGGCGGCGTCCGCCGGTGGATTGCCTGCGCCCACCTGGAGCGCGAGAATCGCATCGGCCATGTTGACCTGGCCGTCGCCGTTGACATCCCCTGCGCCTCCGATAGTCCAGAGGGCGGTCTTCAGCCAGCGGTAATCGAGGGCCGGATCGTCATGGACGACCTGGAGCAGGTCGTGGTCGGCCACGAGGATCTGCCGGAGCGCCGGGTTGCTGACCAGCAGGTTGAAACCCACGCTTCCCCGGAAGAGGCCCGTGTCGGCCCCCGTTTCGGTCAGCGTGACCGGGAAGCCTTTGGGGTCGCGCGTGCTGGCGACGCGGACGGCGACGGTCTGGATCGTGCCCGCATTTGTGTTGAGCGATGGGGCGGTCAGCGTGATGATCGCCTGGTCCTGGGTTCCCGTGTAATGATCGCGGTCGAGCGCAAGGGGACCCTGGGCGAATTGGCTTGCGGGGTAATTTCCCGTCGTCGTGTAGGGTGCATCGGCGAAGGCGGTCCGGACGGGTGTGCCGTTTCGGTCGACGACGACGACGTTCCTGAGCAGGTAGGGGCCGTCGAAACCCTGGTCGCCGATGATCGCCCCGGGGAAGGGCAGGGCGAAGGTCTGATTTCCGGCGGTCAGGCCGCTCCGGAGCAGGGCTGCTTTGGCGATGAGGCGGGTTCCCTTGTAGAGGTCGGCCCTGACCTCGAAATCCCCGGCCTTCAGGATGTTCACCCCCACCGTGACTTCCAACCGGTCGATGAGGTTATCGCCGTTGACGTCGACCGGCCGGTCGGAATAGCTTCCCGTAAGCGCCGCGGAGCCTGGATCGGGGTCGGCCATGTTCATGCCGCTGCCGCCGGCGAACCCGCCTCCGGAGACCGGCGCGCCGGTGGCGCTGTTGTACTCGCTCCAGGCGGTGAGGAGCTTGTTTCCCTGATCGAGGACGGCCGTCGGCTGCCACTGGATGGCGTCGCCCTGGGTGACCTGCTGCGGCTCGGACCAGACGGGGGAGGGCATCTGCCCCGTGCTGGAGAAGAGGGCCCCGCCCCCCTTTCCGCCCTTGGCGTAGGCCCGCCAGAGGACGGTGACCTTACCGGTCGTGTCGACGACGGCCTTGGGCTCCTCAAGAAATTGCCCGCTTTCGGTAACCAGCGCCGGCGCGGACCAACTGCCCGTCGTCAGATCGACGACCGCGTAGCGAAGGCTCTTCATCTTGCCCGGCTCCTTTTCGGTCCAGACGGCGATGGCCTTGCCGCCGGGAGAGGGGGCCAGCGAGGGGGAGAGCCGCGTCGTCTCGCCGCCGGTGGCGACGGTTTGCGGGGCGCTCCAGGCTGTTCCGCTCCACCGTGACCACAGGATATGGCTGTCGAGGTTTTTGGCGTCGACATTCGTGCCGTTGGTCACGGCGGAAAGCTCCGTATAGAACTCGCCGTCGTCATCCCTGGCCCAGACCAGCAGAGCGTTTCCCACCCCGTCGGTTACGACGGCGGGCATCTGGTCCGCGCCGCCCGAAGGCGTTCCGGGGATGTCAGCCGGCGGTGTCCAGAGGCCGGTCGTCGGATCGAAGATCGCGTACATCAATTTCCATGCGGTGCGGTTCATCGCGCCCTTGTCCGGATCGCCGTTGTGGACCCAGACCGCGACGGCCCTGTTGTTCCCGGCGTCGTAGGCGAGGTTGACCGTCCCGTCCGCCTGCCCGTCATCGATGATCTTCGCCGGCGCGCCCCAGGCCGCGCCGTTCCAGAAGGCGCAGGCGATGTCCTGAGCCGCGAGGATCGCGTCGAGGTTGGCGAGGGTCTTGGCCCCCTTGTTGGCCGTCCAGCAGGCCAGCGCGGTGGTCTGTTCCCCCTGAAGGCCCGTGAAGACGACGGCGGGATCCGTCTCCCACTCTTCGTTCGCGGCCAGCAGCGGCGCCGTCTCGCTCCAGTCCGTTCCGTTGTGGTAACGGAAGAAAAGGTCGGCGTTCGGCGAGGCCCCTTCGGGGTCGGCGTCGTCGGTCCAGACGATCATCCTTTTCCCGCCTCCGTCGGCAGCCAGCGCCGAGGCGGACAAAAAGCGCGGCGAGGGGGCGCCCGGTTCGAGGGCCAGCGGCCGGAAGGCTTGCGGCGAGGCGCCGCTCGCCGGGAAGGTCCAGGGTCCGAGCTGCGTCGAATAGAGCTCCGCGCTTCCCAGACCCCAGAAGATGGAGCCGACCACCGTGATCGGGACGACGATCTCGCCCCGCCAGGTCGTCGTCGTGCCGCCGGCCGTGGTGTATTTGAGTTCGATCTCGACCGTCGCCGTGGGAGAACCCGTAGCAGCGATTTTCGCCAGGCCGAAGACGGCCGAAAGGGAGATCGTGACGTTTCCGGTGACCGTCGTCCCCGGGGCGACGGTGATCTCCTCGAACTGCAACTGCCGGTTGAGGACGGCGCCGCCCCGGATGAAGATCTCCACGTTGCCGCTCAGGTCCACCGCCGCCGTGACCGGGACGCCGTAGATTAGGAAGGTTTTGGAGAACCCCTTTTCCGGAAGGTCGAAGGCGAAACTCGCCCTGAGGGCCCCGGTGCCGCGCTGGAAGGCGAAGTTCGGGTCGAATTCGCCGGAGAGGCCGCCTTCGAGGTCGAACTCTTTTCCGAGGATCGTCGGTTTTCCCTTCACCGTCGCCCCGAAGGTGCTGGTCTCATCCACCTTGTAGGAGGCGTTGGCGGTAAACTCGATGTCGAGATCGTTGTTCAGGCCGCCCAGGAGCCCGACGTTGCCGGGAACGTAGTCGCTCCACGCGAAGTTGGTCGGATAGTTGAAGGCAAAGTTGTACACCCCGCCGTCCTCGCCGCTGAATTCCCTCGTGAAGGAGTCCGGGTGGGCGATTTGGCCCACCGCGGTGACCCAGGAGGGAAGCTGGAGGGCCTTGACACGGTATTCGGCCGTTTGCTCGATCTGCGCTCCATCCTTGACCATCACCACCGTAACCAGCAGCGTTTGCGGCTGCTGGAAGGCGGCCATGTCGAAAACGGCCTCATAGACCTTGTTCGGGGTCACGACACCGCCCATCCGTGTCTGTCCGCCCATCGCGAATCGGACCTCCCGCACGGCGGCATAGTCCTCCGGCGCCATCGTGATCGTCAGCGTGAACTTGTTTTCCGCCTGGATGTTGGAGAGGAAGGTGCCGAAGGTGGTTTCGCCGTTGCTGGGGTTGTCGTACTGGGAGGTCGCTCCCAGCTCGACGCCGATCCCCCAGGCGGTGAAGACCGGAGGCGCCCAGGAGGCATAGCAAGAGGCCCCCTTTTGGGAGAAGCCGGCCTGGACCCAGTAGGGATTCTGCATCCCCTTCCTCACCCCCAGGGTCATCGTCTCCTCAACATAGCCGTCCGCCGCCACCTGTTTTTCGACCCTCCGTGCGCCCGGAGGAGGCGTGCCCAGGAAGCCGCCGTTCGCAGGAGGCGAGGTGATCTCGTAGCTGATCCAGTTGACGCCCGCCGGGTGCTGCCACATGAGCCGGCTCTTCAGCGCCTTCTCCAGGGGTGCGTTCTGCAACGGTCTTGCCGGATCTTCCGGCTCGCCGTACTGGTTGTTCCCGTCGGCGATCGCGATGTCGCCCATCTTGACGCTGACGGCGCCCTGGACGGCGCCCAACGGCGGGACGGGAATCTTCTGCCCCGGCGGATAATTGACGGGGAGGGCATTGACGTCGCTCATGTCGATTCTGGTCCGGTAGTCGTTGCAGGGGAAAGCCCGTTCCGGCTTGTAGTCATAGACCAGGATCATCGATACGGAGGAGGATTTGGGAACGGTGACGTTGAAGCTGAAGGCGATGTTGCCGTTGTCTGCATTGAAGGTTCCCTGCCCGAGAAGCGCTCCGCCCACCGAGTTCAGGTAGAGCCGCGCCCCGGCGATATCCTCCATTTCGTTGCCCGCGCCGGAGGTGTGGAAGGTCAGCCCTTTCACGAGCCAGTCGTCCACCTCATTGGCCGTCAGGGTGAGATGATTTGCGACGACATTGGTTCGGCCATTTGTATAATCGAACCCGCCCGCCAACCCGTAAAACTCGGTCACGTAACTGGGGTTCAGGTTGCCCGTTCCCAAGGTGAGCGTCGGCTTCCAGAAATTGGCGATGGCGACAGAGCAGCTTGCCACCGCCGTGGCCTGGGCCGTGGGGCTGGTCCCCGTGGCCGCGCCGGTCCACTCCTTGAAGACCCAGGGATCCTCGGCTTTCGCCGTCACCTCGACGGTCCCGCCGCATGCCACGGGATCGACCTTGGTCGGCGCCGCCGTACACCCCTCGGCCGCGGCCTGGGCGGGCAAGACCTGCGTCTCCAGGCAGCAGGAAACCGGTCCCCGGGTGATTTCCTGGACGTAGGTCCCGTAGGATTGATCCGATGTCACCACGGTGTAGCCGCCGGCGCTGTTGGGACTTTGGGAGACCGTGACCTGGTAAGAGTTGGGGGATGGGCAGACCGGGCCGGCGTACAGGAGCCCGGACGACGGGTTATAGCCGTAGGTATGGACACTGCCGCCGGGCTTGGCCAGAAGAATGATCGCGTCCTGCCCGCCCTGCATGAGCACGGTGATGTCGTTGGCCGCTTTTTCCGTGCGAAGGGCGGCGATCCGTTTGGGGGTTGCCGGATCGGTCAGATCGAAGACCTCGATGATGCTTGAAGCGCCTGAATTGGATGAGGCCAGAAGGGTGGTTCCTGACATCCACAGACGGATCTGGTCGCCTTCGGTGGCGAGGTCGGATTTGAAGACGGGCGTCTGGGGAGATGCGACGTCGAAGAGGTGGATGCGGAAGGCGCCGTCGATCTGGCCGGCGATGCAGGCGAGATTTCCCGAGGCGGCAACGGCGTGCTGACTCGTGCCTGCAAAGGGCAGGGTTCCGATCTTTTCCGGAGCGGCCGGATTTGAAAAATCGACGATCTCGGCGCCTGCGCCGGCCGTACTCCGCAGCAGGAAGGCCCTGGTTCCGGACACGACACCCCGCGCTATGGCCCCGGCGGCGGTATAGCTGCCGAGGGGCTGGGGATCTGCCGGATTGGATACATCGATGACGGAGAAGATCTTTTTCTCCCAGCCATCGGCCGGGGCCGACAGACCGACCAGTTGCGCGGGGGTCGCCGCCAGCGGAACGAAATATTTCCAGCGGCTGTCTGTGCTCAGCACCTCGGGCGAGGCCGGGTTTGTTGCGTTGTAGATGAAGAGGCCGTTGGCGCCAAGGTAGAGCCGATTATCCGCAGAAAGAACGCCGTTGGCCATCATCGGGCTCGATGCGCTTCCCAGCGAGACGGGCGCGCCACCCGAAAACCCGATCTTCTGCAGCGCCGCGTCGCCCTCGGAGGAAAGGGCCGTGACGCCGCCCGTCGAGCCTTTGACCCGGAAGGCGCCGCTCATGGGAACCTTTCCGAGAGGGACCGGACTGGCCGGATTCGCGACGTTGAAGGCAAAGAGGCCGCCGTTCTGGCCGGCCGCGTAGAGAAGATCGCCGGCCGCGTATACGTCGCTGGCCGGATATTTCTGGTCGCCTTCCGTCAGGGTAATCAGGGCAGTCGGGGCGGGGGATGCCGGATCAGCGACATTGACGACACGGACGCCCAGAGTGCCCACGGCGCTGTAGACCCAATTCCCGAGGGCATGGAGAGCATTGGTCTTTTCTCCCGTTCCGACGGCCAACTCGTCCGTTTTCGCCGGCGCCAGCGGGCCCGAAAAGGTATAGACGAAGAACATCGGAGCGCCGCTCCGGCTTCCCTGGATGTAGAGCCGGGCGCCGTCGACCGCGAAGGCGTTGGCGATCACGCCGTCGCCCAGGGGGAGATTTCCCCTGGCCACAGGCGCGGCCGGATTGCTGACATCCACCGCGCCGATGGCCTCCGGATTCCATCCCCCGGGAAGCTGGGCGGACAGATAGGCGTAAGCGCCGCTGATGACGATCCGACCGCTGTTGGGGCTGGAGGCCGCACAGGACCCGAGGAGTGCAGGAGCGGACGTATCGCTGATGTCGGCAACGAAGAACAGGGGGTTGGCCTCCCAGGGACCCGATGCGCCGTACAGTTTCGTCCCGCTGACGGCAATCGCCGTGGGTTCGATCGGAAGCGGCAGGACGGAGAGTTTCCTGGGCTTGTCGCCGCTGATGTCGTACAGGGTCACCCCCTTGCCTTCAGCCACGGCGGCAATGTTCCCGGTAACGACCAAATCGTTGCGCCACCCCCCGATCAGCCCTTTCGGGCCGATGGACCAGTCTGTCGAGGCGCTGCCTGCGGCCAGGTAAATATTCGGGCTGTTGTATAAGGCATCGTAGTTGGGCAGTTTGGGCACGAGATTGTGCGCATAGGAGTCGAAAACGACATATCGTCCGCCTTCGGAGACGTCCTGATAGATAAATGATCCGCGGTCTGCCATAACACCGCTTGGGGAGCGATCGACAAGGGCCAGCGTTTCCTTTTGCACGTCATAGAGATAGACTTGACTTTTTGAATTTGCAGGCTGCTGGACCAGATTTCCCGCTGCAGACTGGAAGACCACGAAACCGCCGTCGGGCGATATCTGTGGTCTGAAACTGTTGAGATTGCCGGGCTCTCCGGAATCGCTCTCGGTCAGGCGCCGCACCTCTCCTGTGGTCATGTCCTTCATGAAAACATGCTGTTTGTCGTTGTTCCCGCCGCCGGTCAGGTTCGTGGCATAGGAAGCAAAGACGATAAATCGACCGTCATCGGAGATCTTTCCCAATCGGGCATCGCTATTGGCCGCTTCACCGGACGCACTGACCGAAACAAGGCGGTTTTCTCCGGTATTCCGGTCATGACGGATGAGTTGCACCTTTCCGCCGAAAGACGGACTGACGAGATTGGTGGAATCGCTCTGAAACAGGACATAGCGGCCGTCGCCGGAAATATCGGGGTAGTCGTCGCTTCCGTTACCCTGAACGCCGGCTTCGCTCTTGCTGACCAATGAAATCGCGTTCGACTGGCGATCGTAGAGGAATATGTCATATTTCCAATAGGGCTCCCCGTCGAACCGATGAACCACCCAGGAACTGAAGACGATATAGCGGCCATTGTAGGATGTCCGGGGATGGTAGGAAAACCCCCTGCCGGCGTCGCGTTCAGGGAGACCCTGGCTGAGCAGTGTGGTCACCCTTTCCTGCAGGTCATGCAGGTAGATGTTGTAGTAAGGCGAGGAAGGATTGGTAACATTCTCCGGGACGGTTATGTCCGTCGCCAGATTTCTCGCTTTGGATTGGAAAGCAACGAATCGACCGTCTCCCGATATGGAGGGCTCCTCGGAAATGTCGTCGCTTTGAGCGCCGTCGCTGGCCACGCTGGCACGCACCGCAACGCCCGTTTTTCTGTCTTTGACAAAGATGTCGGCTTTGGCATTGGTGTCGTTTTCCACCAGATAGGATGCATGGGAGTAAAAGGCAACATATCGGCCATCATCGGATATGCTGGGGGACCACGAACTCGACGTCGGTTGGACCCCGGCCGGGTTGTTGTCGATCCGTTCCTGCACCTGTCCTTGGGCCGGTGCGACCGCAAAGAGAAAGGCGAGGATGAGGGGTGTCAGCAACAGCAGGCGATCGATGTGCCGGCAGATCGCGTTATAGAAACTTGTTTTTACGGAGACACAAGGCAGGGTCATGGTGTTCGTCATGATGTGGGCCTCCTCATGCGACGCCGGACGGATCCGCCGGATCGCGGTGGGGTGAGGACGACCTCGCAGACGACGGATGGGGTATGCGGGGGCCATCCTGCACGAAATCACGGGTCACGGAAGCGAATGGAGTGATATGATGCTTTTTGCGGCACGAAATATACAAAAAACGATTTTGGGTGTCAATGGAATTTTGCGGCAGCAGGGTGGGGCGCTTTTTATGGAACGCCCCGATAAGTGTCGGACAAATTTTCGCTGCCGGACCTTTTACGTCAAAAAGATGTCGCGTCATATTTATTGACACACGGGGCTTGTCTCCCTATACTCTGCGCACAAGAGAAAATGACGATTGTCGGGCTGGCCCATTTCTTCAATGATTAAATACAACATGATCCTTGGGCGATCTCCGGCTATCGGATGTCCGCTTCTGGGTGTCACGGTGTTGGTGTGCTTATTGCACTTGAATCGGTCCCGTGAACACTGATTTCTTTGATCGGGGAGAATGATGGCCAATAAGCCTTCTAAAGACTGTTCCGAACCATGGTTAGGCAGTAAAGAGGAGAACAGGCGCGCCTACAGGCGCAGGACCATTGCGCAGGTTTCATTTCCGGAGCGATCGGCCAAGAATGAGCCGGCAATCGTCACCGACGTCAGTAAAGACGGTTTGTACTTGAATACGGAAAGGCCGCTCGCCGTCGGGGAGAGGCTGAATTTCACGCTGAGTCTGCCCACCGGACATCAAAAACCGCTGAAGGTCGCTGGAAGGGTGGTCCGGATAGACGAATCCGGGATGGGTATTCTCTTTGAGGATCTGACCTCGAAAGACCGATATCGAATCGGCGAGTACTCCGGATTCGTTGATCTTGACGATGCGGTCGTCGAGCTTCAAAACTCGCTGGATGGCGTGATCACCGGGAACTTGCTTCCGGTCTCAGACTGGTCCATAATTGAAGCTTGGCTGAAAAAAGCCAGCGACAATAAACTCAGGGTTCTCATCGCTCTCCCGACAAAAAGAAACCAGACAATCCCCGCGCGCTTGAGCTGCAAGCCGGGACTGCTCGAACTCATCGAGTTGGAGAGGCCCTTGCCCGAAAACCCCGGCGTAATTTTTTGCGTGGTGGCGGACGGACCCTTGCAGGTGGTTTTTGAGGGGATCGTTCAAACGGCAGGGGAGCGGCCAAGGCTTCTTCTTCCCGAGCGGATTTACCACAACGACAGAAGATGGAGCCGGCGCTTTCCGATTGAAGAATCCGAACTGATTCTTCCCGCACCCCACCTTGAAGAGGGACAACTGCGGCTTCCCGTGTACGACATCAGCGAGGGCGGGTGCTCGGTCCTCGCCCATAGAGAGAGCCTTATTACCATCGGCATGAGGTTCCCCGCGGTGGAGCTCCGGCGCGGGAACCAGACGGAGAGGCATGACGGGGCAACCGTCATGCGGCTCGCCTCCTTAGGAACCTCCAGCGATTGGCTGGTGGGTCTCAATTTCATCGACGATTCCAAGGACAGGGACGCCTTTTCCGAGATCGAGGGCAAGTCCGTTCAGCCTTCACTCTCGACTTCGTTCATCCGCCTGGCCTCGATGGCAAAGCAGAATATTCGCCGGATGATTGTCGGCAAATAATCTCCATCCCGCGAACGGGTATGCGTCGTCCGTTACAAGAACACCCGTGGCGAAACGGTTGCCGCGATTCTCGATGCCTCTTTCGACCTTCAGGATGAACCGCCATGTGTGGATGTTGCGGTCGTAATCGCACCCCCGTTCATGGTTCGTAAAGAGGTCTTCGGTCTGCTGGCGCGAACGCTGGTCGACAGTTTCAAGGCTTTTGGTGTCAACGGCGTGGTCTCCAGATTCGATCTGACCCATACGCCTGGAGAAAGTGAAGTCGACCCGGAACTCGATGCGAAAGGATATCCCTATCTCAACTGGACCTATTCACACTACGAATCCGATCTTCACGGATCGCTCAAATACATCGACAGAAGATTTCGGCCAAAATATCGTGTGCTTTTGACTTATTCGGTTGGGGCGATTCCCGCGCGCAGGCTTATTGCAGACGGTCACGAACCGAAAACGGACCTGTGGATTGCGCCCTTCGGATGTCCGGATGCCCAGGACATGCTTAAAAATTTGCTTGCGGGCGTGGATTTGTTCCAGAATTATCTCGACGGGAAAAAACTGGAACCCTTCCTCCTTTATGGTCGTCTCGGAGATCCAAACACAGCAGTACCCGATGCGATCAACAGAGGAATGGCTTTTCTCGAAGATGCCCGCAAGGACATGGAAAAGATCACCATCCCGCTGACCTGGTTTCTCGGTACGTTCGACTACATGGTGACGCGCCAGAGGGTGCGTCAGATGCTGAACGCGCCGGGTGGAGGCATCCGGGAGATCATCGAACTTGAGGCGGGGCATTTCCTGAAGTCCGGGCCCGAAGCCATAGAATCCTACAAGCTGATTACCGAGACCATTTTTAAACATCTTTTCCAGACCCACAAGCCGGCGGCGGAACCGGATCTTGCGCTGTTTGCCAGACAGGCAGAAGCGGAATGGGGCCGCACGAAGCGCCTTAAAATCACCAACACCGCAGAATTCTGGAACCGACATCTGTTCGGCACCTCGTCGGAGATGGAAGGGTACGACATCCTTCTCTACAATCCGGAATATATGGAATTTCTCCAGGAGCAGGCAAAGTTGCTCGATTTCCAAAGCGGCATGCGTGTGGCGGACATTGGATGTGGAACCGGAAATCTTGCCATCGCGGCGCTTAAAGCCTCCCGGATCAACGGAGGCCGGCTCGATCTGACCTGTGCCGATCTGGTTCCCGAGGCCGTCAGCCGATCCCGTCAGAAGATCGAGAAATTTATCGCCACATCGGTCAACGGTCATTATGCGGGACTGAATCTCGATTTCAAGATCGTTGACCTCGAAACAGCCAGGTTCACCCCCCTTCATGAATTCCTCTCAGGTAAATTGTATGGCCCATTGGCTCTTGCCGGCAGGATAGAAGGGCTTAACACTTCAACGCTCCGAAAAATTTCTGAATCCTATGGGCCGGCGTTTCACAGGATTCTTCACGGCGAAAAGAAGCGAGTTGACGAAATCATGAAAATATGCCCGGATCTGGATGAAATCGAAGCCGAAACCGTGTGCGATATTTCCAGGGCAAGCCGATTCTTGAAAAACGAGCTGAAGCCGGAAGATCTAAAACCAGGTAAATCCGAGGCAAAGTGCGCAAATAACATTGTACTGAATTACATTGCTTTCGGTTATGCGATAAGGGATTGTTCGGTGGACCTGCCCTCCGATACCTTCGACAGGGTAGGGGCATCGCTGGTGCTGCCCTACCTTTACGACCCCAAATCCGTGCTGGCGGAGTTCTACCGGATGCTCGCTCCAGCCGGGAAGATCGTACTCTCCAGCCTTAAACCGAACTTCGATTCCTCCAAGTCCTATACGGAAGAGGCGGTGGAAATTGGTAAAAGGACCGACCTGACCGACGAGGATAAAGGGCGACTACTGGGCAGTCTCAGGGAATTTTCCGCTTTCGTTGCTACCTTGATAGAACTTGAGGACAACGGCAGGTTCAAATTTTTTGCCACTCATGAACTAATAGCGTTGATGGATGAGGCCGGATTCTGCAATATAAGAGTCAAGGAATCTCTGGGCAACCCGTCCACTGCGATCATTGTTTGCGCGGATAAGGGTCAATGGACGACATAGACAGCCAAAAAGTCGAACAGACGCCTGTCTTCAAGCAACGTTTGAAGGATGAGGGCCGCGATTTGTTAATGTCGCGTCTACGGAATGTCCTGATCCTCGGCTGTTTTCTCTACACGAGCTTTTACGGTCTCGATATTGTGGCGGCGCCGGAGCATAGCCTGATTTTCCTTGGGCTGCGGCTGGTTGTGATGCTCAACTTCGTTGCCGGTATCGCTCTGCTGTCTTCGAAGTATGGGCCAATAATCGCCGCTCCCCTCTCAATCTGGGAACTTTACATTTCAACCCTGGCGATCTCCGTCATGACCACCTATATCGGCGGGTTTGACAGCAGCTATTATATCGGGATCATGTTTGTCATTTTCGTCGCTGCCCTGTTTCTTCCATGGAGCGTTGCAGCGACCGTCGCCAGCGGATTGCTGACGTTGGTGAGCTACTTTACGGTAAACGTTTTTTTCGGCCCGCCCGAATCGGTGAAAATTGCCAAGGCGGTTTTCCCGTTCTTCTTTTTAAGCGGAGCGATTGTCTTTGTTATATTCGCAAACATCAGCAAGGAAAGGACCAGATGCAGGGACCTTCGATTGCGGATGCAGATCGAAAAGGCCAACGAGGAGCTCAAAGAACTCGACAATGCCAAGATGCGGTTCTTCTCCAACGTCAGCCACGAGCTTAGAAGCCCGCTGACGCTTATTCTCGGCCCTCTTGAGACGCTCCTTAAGGGTAATCAAAACCAACAGGATGTGCGTCCCCTCCTTCAGGCGATGGAGGGGAATGCCCGCCGTCTGTTGCGACAAGTCAACACCCTGCTCGATTTTGCCAAAATAGACGCCGGCAAGCTCGAGTGCAATTATGAGTATGACAACCTGGGCAGAATTCTCCAGGGGCTGACGATGGCGGCCAGACCGCACCTGATGAATCGGAAGATCGATCTGGTTCCGGAAGGTCTGGAGACCATCCCGGACACCATCCTTGATCCGGACAAGGTTGAGACGATGGCGGCTAACCTGTTGTCCAATGCAATCAAGTTTACTCCGGAAGGGGGCCGGATCACGATTAGGACCGCAGAAGAGAAGGAAACGATCTGGTTTGAAGTTGAAGATACCGGCATCGGCATCCCGGAGGGGAAGCTTGATGCGATCTTTGAGCGATTCATTCAAGTCGATGATAAACTGAACAGGCGTCAAGAGGGAACCGGCCTCGGCTTGGCCATGGTCAAACAACTGGCCAAGATCCATGCCGGTAAAGTGACGGTCCGCTCAAAGCTCGGCCAGGGGACGACCTTCCGCATCGAGCTCCCGAAGCGGCCCGATTCCACATCATTGGAGCGGCGTCGGATCATCGGTCGCCGTCGCGAGGATCAGATATCCTATGCCAGGACCGTGGCTTTGATCACAACGGCCACCGATGCCGCGCAGGAAAAACCGGAGACCAAAAAGGAGACGCTCCTGGCCGATGTCTTGGGGGGCCGGTTCGCGGACAACCAGGATATCGCGGAGAGAATCCGCGATACGGCCCCGCCGGATGCACAGAAAGTTTTGATCGTGGAAGACAATCCCGACCTGCGCCTCTTCATCGCCAGCAACCTTGCCGACGACTACCGGGTAGAGATGGCCCAAGATGGCGTGGAAGGTCTGGAATTGGCACGGCGCTGGGCGCCGGATCTCATCTTGTCGGACATCATGATGCCGCGGATGGACGGTTACGAATTCACGCGCCAGATCCGGCAGGACCCCTCCCTGTCTCAGATTCCGGTTATTCTGGCTACTGCCAAGTCCGGCGGCGAGGCCGTCGCGGAGGGGTTGGAGGTCGGCGCCAATGACTATCTGGCCAAACCTTTTGAAATTCGTGAACTGAAAGCCAGGGTTGCCGCACAACTCCGGACGCGGCGTCTGGAGCGGAACTTGAGTGAACGGGAAAGCCGCCTGGCCGCGATTGGGCAGATGACCAGCGCAATCGTTCACGACCTGAAAAACCCGCTTTCCGCGATCATCGGGTTTGCTCAGATCGCCAGGCAGGACATTCAGACAGGCAAAGGGCCCGAGATGGTGACCGAGGACCTGGAACCGGTGATCAGTGAAGCCAATCGATTGAGCCGCATGATCGCCGAGGTGCTCGATTTCGCCCGCGGCAGCTCCTCGGATCTGAATCTGGTCCCGACCGAACTGGCGCTCTACCTGGAGATGGTTTGTCCGCCGTTGAAACAAAAATTAACCGCCATGGGCATCGAACTGATTTTACATCATGAAGCCGGTGTTAACCTGCTGGTCAACATCGATAACGACCGGATGCTCCGTGTTATCGAAAATCTGATTCGAAACGCCCAGGAGGCGATATGGACCGGGGGCCAGGATCCTGGGGACAAACACATCTGGATTACGACCCGTGTCGATGAACGCTCGATAAGCGTGAGGATCGCGGATGATGGTCCGGGCATCCCCCCGGAGATGATTCCCAATCTCTTCGATCCCTTCGCCACCGGGAAAAAGAGATCGGGAACCGGTTTGGGATTGGCCACCGTCCGCAATCTGGTGCTTGCCCACGGCGGCGAAATCACGGTGGAACCCAAAAGCGCGGAAGGGGGCGCCGCTTTTCTGCTGAAATTACCACGGATAACAAACCATTAGCGCCTGACCGGAAACACTCGCCTCTTTCCTGAACCCGGTCATCCATCATGCGGGGAGGAACATGGAACAGCCCAGGAAGATCCTTGTTGTTGAAGACGACATCATGAACAACCGTCTGCTCGCCACGATTCTCACCCGGCTGGGATACGCCGTTGATACGGCCTTTGACGGCGTCAGCGGCTTGGAGAAGGTCGAATGCTCTCCTCCGGACCTGATTTTGCTCGATCTCGATCTTCCCAGAATGGACGGATACGAGGTTGCAAGACGCTTAAAACAATCGGACCGGAGCAAGATCATTCCGATTGTTGTGGTCTCATCCTTTGCCGAGGTGGAAAACCGGATCAAGGCCCTGGATGCGGGCGCCGACGATTTTTTATCAAAGCCCATTGATCAGGTGGAACTCAGGGCCAGGGTTCAGTCGCTGATGAAGGTCAAACTTTACAATGATCATATGGTCAGTTATCAGAAAACCCTCGAGGAGGAAGTCAACAAAAGGACCCGGCAACTCCGGAAAACTTTTGAAGAACTGAAAAACGCGTCTGAAAAGATCAAAAAGGCCTCGCTTGACACCACGGTCCGGCTTTCACAGGCAGCCGAATACAAGGATAAGGAAACCGGAAGCCACATCAAGCGGATGGGATACTACGCCGCTGCCATTGCGAAGGCTATGGGGCTTCCTCCTAAAGACATCGAGGCCATTCTCTATGCCGCCCCGATGCACGATATCGGCAAGATCGGCATTCCGGACCGCATCCTGCTCAAGCCGGGATCGCTGGATGCGCAGGAATGGGAAGTAATGAAGCAGCATACCGTCATCGGTCGCAATATCCTTTCCGGTTCAGATTCTCCCGTCATTCAGATGGCGGATCAAATCGCGTCGGCGCATCATGAAAAATGGGACGGATCCGGATACCCCGAGGGGTTGAAAGGATCCGATATTCCGCTATGGGGAAGAATTTCCGCGATCGCCGATGTTTTCGATGCCCTGACCACCGAGCGGCCGTATAAAAAAGCCTTTCCCGTTGATCAGTCCTTGGAAATTCTGAAACAGTGCAGGGAAACGCATTTTGATCCGGACGTTTTTGACGCTTTCTTCTCGATCGAGGAAGAGATACTGTCGATCCGCAGAAAGTACGACGATCCGGTTTCTGAGGAAGGGATCGACAACGGTTACGGTCGCAGCGGGTGCCTTTTTGATGGTTTGTGACATCGATACGACTTTATTCTAACTTCAGCTCAAGGGGACATCGTACATTGGTAAACTTGCGTCGCGAAAGGGATATTACGGGTAGATGTCGCGCAGAAGTGTGGGATTGCCCTGACTATGCCTTTGCTTTTACCGCGAGCCGGGCAACCTGCATGACAAGGTCTTTGAAGCTGCTATTTTCGATTTTTCTGTAATAGTTAAGGAGCTTATTTTCATCGGCAGGCAAATAGGCGGGTCTTTCTTCCGCAACCATTAATACTTCATCAGTCGCAAAGAACTGCGAGACCGGAACGGATAGGATACCGGCAATTAACTGGATATTTTCCACGTTGAGCCTGTTGTTTCCGTTTTCGTAGCGCTGCACCTGTTGATAGGTAACACCCAATTGGTCGGCCAGTTTTTCTTGAGAGATCCCAAGCTCAATCCTCCGTTTCTTAATTCTCACGCCAATCTCTCTGCTCGTTATCATTTTTTGCATGAGTAGCTTTGTAACAGTTTTGTATTGCACTTGCCACAACTGCAAAAGTGTAAAAATTTATTGACGATACAATGCAAATAGTGTAGGATTGCCGACCTCATGAAAATTTTTGCAAGTCGGCGAATTAAAATCAACCTGACAGGGTTCGGGCTCCACAAGTCCATGCCCTTTTCTCTCTTTTTGTTGCTCTTCACAATCGCTGGTGGATCAGCGGCAGCGGAACCAAAAGTCCTTGCCCTCCGGAGCGCTCCTTTTGCGCTTTATGAACCAGCCGTGGAAGGTTTCGAGCAGACGTTCGGTGCGCCAGTTCAGCGGATCTTCCTTAATGGTCGGAATGAAAAGGAAATTCTCCAATCGGTGCGCAAGTTGAGGCCGGACTTGGTGCTGGCGGTGGGCAGGGATGCCCTTGCTCTCGTGCGGCAGATCAAGACCGTGCCCGTGGTCTATTGCATGGTCCTCAATCCACAAGCGTTGCTCGTCGGCAAAAGAAATTTCCGCGGGGTCAGCATGAATCTGCGGCCCGAGAAACAGATGGAGGAACTGCTCAAGGTCCTCCCCAACGTTAGAAACATCAACCTCCTCTATGACCCGGAAAAAAGCGGCGCCTTTGTCCAGCGCCTGCGTCAGGCGGCGGCAAGGATGGACGTGAAGCTCGCAGCGGGGGTCGTCCACCGCTCGCCGGACGTGCCGCGGCTCCTGAATGAGATGAAAGGCCGGACAGGCGTTTTCTGGATGCTTCCGGATACCACGGTGATAACCCCGGAAACACTGGAATATCTCTTTCTTTTTTCCCTCGAAGCCAGGATGCCTGTTCTCGCCTTTTCCGATCGGTATCTGGAGCTTGGCGCGATGCTTTCCATCCGGATCGATCCCTATGATATCGGCTGCCAGGCAGGAGAGTTGGCGCGAAGAATATTATACGGCCATGGTGTCGTGAATGATGTGCCCCTGGATGCCCGCAAGGCAGTAGTGGCCATCAACGAGAAGGTGGCCGGCAAACTGGGCGTCACGATTAACCCAATGGTTCTCAAAATCAACCGGCGCGGACACTGAGCGCAAAGTCGCGACGAGGCATTTTCCCTGACTCACCTATAAAAACTCAGGAACTCTCTGAAAAAACACCCCGTCAACTTCCCAAATCACTTACTCTTTGTAATTTCCAAATGTTACCTGCATGCCACTCGATAAAACTCAGGAAACCCCAGGTGCATTGATGGTTGACATCGGATCGACTTTATTCTAAATTCAGACTGGCGATGGTCGATCTCCCTGCCTGCGGAAAGGGGACGTTCGGTTCGCGGGTTCAACGCGGGCTCTGATCAGCATAGAGCAGCATATCGGCGGGGGCGCGGGACGAATGGTGGAGTGAGGCGCCTCGCTTGCAACCTTTCTTTGGGAGGTGAGGGATGTACGTCAATTTCTGGGGGACGCGCGGCTCGCTGCCCGCGTCGGCGACAACGCGACAGATCCGCGAAAAGATCTTCCGGGCGATCCGGGCATCACGTTCGCGCGACTTTGCGACCGACGACGAGATCAGGGCTTTTATCGACCGGGAGCTTCCGTTCGCCGTCCGGGGGAGCTACGGGGGAAACACCTCCTGTGTCGAAATCGGCGGCGGTGAGGGATTCATCCTCTGCGACGCGGGAACCGGCCTCCGGGATTTCGGAAATGCCTTCATACGTTCCGGAAAGGGCGGATCGCCGGCCGTATTCCACCTTTTTCTATCGCATCCCCACTGGGACCATATCCAGGGTTTCCCGTTTTTCATCCCGGCCTACCTTCCCGCTCAGGAGATCCATATCTATGGCGGCCATGCGGCGATAGAGGAGATTTTCATCAACCAGCAGGCCGCCCCCTCTTTTCCGGTTCCCTTTCAAGCCCTTCAGGCGAAGATCCGGTTCCACACCCTCGATCCGGAACAGCCGCACGAGATCGCCGGTTTCACCGTCCGGATGCTCCGTCAGAACCATCCGGGAGGCTCCTATGGTTACAGCTTCATGCGTGAGGGGAGGAAGATCGTCTATTCAACCGACATGGAGCATGGAGAGGAGTCGGGAAATGAGGGCTTCCCCTTTCTCGATTTTTTCCGGGAGGCCGATCTGCTGATCTTCGACGCCCAGTACTCGCTGGCGGATGCGATTGGTCCCAAGGAGACCTGGGGCCACTCGAGCAACCTCCTCGGGGTGGAACTTTCCGTCCGTGCAGGGGTAAAACGCCTCTGCCTCTTTCACAGCGAGCCGACGCTGGATGACGAGGCCCTGGACCGCTTTCTCGCCGATACCCGCGACTACCTGCGGATCCATGCCCCGGGGTCTCCGCTCATGATCGATCTGGCCTACGACGGCCTGGAGATTGTATTGTGAAAGAGAGAAACCTGTTGTTATTCGATTTTGACGGCGTTCTGGCCGATTCTCTGGATCTCTACGCGGAAGCGGTGGCCCGGTGTCTTTTACGGATCGGAACGCCGATCGTGAAGAACAGGGAGGATTATCTCGCGCTGTTCGAGGGCAATTTCTACGAATCGATGGCGGCGAAGGGGGTCGACCTTGCCGCCTTTGCCGGGGCGGCGAAAGAGATCCTTCCCGGGCTCGATTATGACGCGATGAAACCCTTCGACGGGCTGATCCCCGTGCTGGAAGCCCTGCGGAAGGAGAACCTCCTGGTGGTCATCTCCTCCAACGGCTTCCGGACGATCAGCCGGATGCTCGATCTTTTCGGTTTCGATCGCTTTTTCGAGGGGATTCTCGGCTCCGACTTTCTTTTCAGCAAGAAGGAGAAGATCGCGCACGCCCTTGCGAAATTCGGGATCGACCGCAGGCGCACCTTCTACATCGGTGATACGACAGGGGACATCCTGGAGGCCCGTGAGGCGGGCGTCCGAACGGTGGCCGTTACGTGGGGCTGGCACAGCCGGGAGAAACTCGTTGCCGCCCGCCCGGATTTTCTCGTCGACAAGCCGGAGGATCTGCTTCAAGTGGGGTCAGGTTTTGAGATTTGAATTTAAAATTTTGCTTGATGCCCGATCATTGATCTTTCATATTTCTGGTAATTTCTGGTCTATAGATACCCGTTCAACAGAATCCCCGGGATCTCCTCGGCCGGCAAAGGCCGACTGAACAGGTAACCCTGAATTTCGTCGCATCCATGTTCCTGCAGGAAGGACAACTGCTCCTCTGTCTCCACAC
>CAYSSF010000010.1:0-40147 GCA_964433455.1 uncultured Syntrophaceae bacterium | reverse complement strand
TCGCCGCATTGGCCATGACGATGTGGTTCCCCAGTTTGCAGTTGTGGGCGACGTGACAGTAGGCCATCAGCAGGTTGTGGTCGCCGATGATCGTGACGCCGATGTCATGGACGGTGGAGCGGTTGATCGTAACGTACTCCCGGATGGTGTTGTAGCTGCCGATGACGACCCGCGTCACCTCTCCCCGGAATTTCAGATCCTGGGGCGGGCCGCCGATCGAGGAAAACTGGGAGATCCGGTTCTCCTCGCCGATGTCGACATGGGTTTCGATGACCACATGGGGGCCGATTTTCGTGTTCTTCCCGATATGGACGTCGGGGCCGATGATGCTGTACGGCCCGACATCGACCCCGTCCGCGAGCGTCGCGTCCGGGGAGATGATTGCCGTCTGATGAATGTTCATTCCTTCACTTCTCCTTTGCCTCTTTTTCCTCCAGCTCCGCGATCCGGCGCTGAAGGGCGGCAAGCGTCACCCGCATTTCCGGGAGTTTCGGGAGGCATGCCTCCATCTTGAGCCACTCCCGATGGGGCATGTGAGGCGTTCCACCAATGATCTGTCCCGACGGGACGTCTTTGTGGATCCCGGCCCGGGCGGCAGCCATGACGTGATCCCCGATCCGGATGTGGCCGACGATTCCGGCCTGGCCGCCGATCACGACCCCCTCTCCCAACTGCGTGCTTCCCGAGATGCCGACCTGGGCGACAATCACCGAATAGGCGCCGATCACCACATTGTGGGCGATCTGGACGAGGTTGTCGATCTTCACCCCTTTCTGGATCCAGGTCCGTCCGAGGGTCCCGCGGTCGATCGTCGTATTGGCGCCTACCTCAACGTCGTCATCGATCTGGACGTGGCCGACCTGCGGGATCTTCCGATTTTCCCGGCCGGGAAGGGCAAACCCGAAACCGTCACTGCCGATGACGACCCCGGCATGGAGAACGACCCTTCGGCCGATCCGGCACCGCCGGTAGACCGTTACTCCGGGATACAGGATGGATGCCTCGCCGATGGAAGCATCCCTGCCGATAAAGACCCCCGGGTAGAGCACGGCCTTCTTCTCGACGCAGGCGCCGCGGCAGACGTGGACGCCGGGATAGACCACGGCCTCCGGTGAAACATCGGCCCCCGCTTCGATGGTTGCATTTTTATGGATCCCCTCCGTCTCCTCCTCTTCGGGGTAATAGAGGTCGAGAAGCCGGCCGAGGGCGGCGTAGGGGTCGGGAACCGTCAGCAGGGTTTTCCCCGGGCAGGCGGTTCCCGGGGCGACCAGGATCGCACTGGCGTCGGAGCTTCCCATCCGTTTCCGGTATTTCGGGTTGGCCACGAAAGTCAGGTCCCCGGGGCCGGCCTCATCGATTCCCCGGATCCGTTCGATCACGACGCCGCCGTCGCCGCTGACGCTGCCGTCCAGAAACGCGGCGAGTTCGCTGAGTGTTTTCTTCAATTGGATCACTTCTTCGGCTTGTAGGTCCTGTTGAATTCGTCGATCACCCGTTTCGTCAGATCATTGTCCTTCGAAAAATAGGCGAGGGGGATCGCGCTGACATCCACGATCATGCTGTATTTTTCTTTTTCGCCGATCGACTGGACCAATTTCAGGATGTCGGGGATCATCTTCTTCGAGAGATCCTGATCCTTTGCCTGGAGTTCCTCGTTGGTATCCTTGACCATGATCTGATAGTCCCGAATTCTCTTCTGGTAGGCGAGCTCCTTCTCCTTCATGGCATCCTCCCTGAGAAGCGGCCGCTGTTTTTCGAGTTCATCCTTGAGTTTTTGCAATTCGGCTTCCCTCTCCTGAATAATCCCCTTGTTTTTTTCGAAGGTCTTCTTGAAATCTTCGGCCGCTTTCTTGCCGGCGTTGGAGGTGAGCATGACTTCCCGAATATCCACAAACCCCGTTTTCTCCGCCGCCGCGGCGGGAGAAGCCGCGAACGCAAGGGCCGAAATCAAAATAACCGCTACAAACCATCCGTACCTTTTCATGAACCATTTCCCCTTTCCTGTTTTACATCATTAAGGAAGGCATTTGGCATGCCTGCCGTTTTTACATGAACATCCCGATCGAGAATTCCCACCGGCTGGCGGATTCATCTTCCTTCCTGTCGAGGACGTAGCCCCACTCCAGACGCAGCGGTCCGATCGGCGAATACCAGCGGATGCCGACCCCCGCCGTCTTCCTCATGTCGTTGGGATGATAACCGCTGTTCCAGGAATTGCCGGTATCGAAAAAGAGGACCCCTTTCATCCCGGCGTTCTTGATCAGCGGGAAGATGTAATCGAAGTTGAAATTCAGCATCGTGAGCCCCCCGATGACATCCCCTGTCGCAGGATCCCTCGGTCCGACCTCCCGGAGTCCCCGCAGCGAATTGATCCCCCCCAGATAGTATCTCTCAAAGATCGGCACCTCTTTCCCCTCGTTGCCACTGATCTCGCCCACCCGTCCACGGACGCCGATGACCGTGTCCAGCGGAAGGGGGAAGAACCAGGCGGAGGTCACCCCGAATCGGGTATAGCTGACATTGCCCTGCAGCGGGCCGCCGGTGTACTCCACCGAGGCGCTGTTTTTCGATCCGGTGGAGGGAAACATCGCATCATTCGTCGAGTCGCGGGTCAGCGTGAACGAGACGCCGCTGCTCGTCGTATCCCCCTCCTGTTTCCTGACAAAGAAGGAGGCGGTGTCCTGGACGTCTTTCACCGTGTCCAGCGACAGGCGGTATCCGACATAGCCGGTCACATATTTCCAGAGGGGGTAGCCGAAGGTGGCGCCGAACCCCTTGGAATCGAGGTTGTAGGCGTCGTATTCGCGGTAGAGGTTCCAGATGTCGAATTTGCTCCAGAGGGGCATGTCGAAGAGCCAGGGTTCCGTGAAGGAGATGTCGTAGAGGGTGGAGCGGGAGCCGAGGCTCGCCTTGAGGCTCAGGATCTGCCCGCGTCCGAAAAGGTTCTGCTGGGAGACCTGGGCCGAAATGATCGCATGGTCCATGGCGCTGTAGCCGGCGCCGAGACTGAATACCCCGGTCGGTTTTTCCTTGACGTGAATATTCACGTCCGTCAGGGTCTCATCGGGCCCCTTCTCACTCTGGAAATCGATCTCCTCAAAATAGCGCAACTGGTTCAGGGCCATGTAGCTGTTCTTCAGTTTGGTCCGGCTGTAGAGATCGCCCTCCACCACGGAAAGCTGGCGGCGGATCACCTTGTCCCGCGTCTTGCTGTTGCCGGTGATGTTGATCCGGTTGAAATGGACCAGCTTTCCCTTTTTGATTTCGTAGGTCACATCGACGGTCAGGATTTTCTCCTGCGGTTCGGTGCGGGGAGCGACGTCGGCGCCGGCATACCCCTCATCGTTGCAGACCTGGGTCAGGTAATCCATGTCTTTCATGATCGCTTCGCGGTCGTAGAAGTCCTTCTTTCGGATCTGAAGCTTTTCGAGCAGTTGCGCCCTTGGGGTTATGAGTTCATCTCCGGCGATGGAAACCTTGCCGACGCGGAACTGCTTTCCCTCCGAGACCGGAATCTTGATGCGGATCCCGTCGCGGTCGTAGGTGATGACCGGTTCGCCGATCTGCGCGTTGATGAAGCCGTTGTTCAGGTAGAAGGCGTTCATCTTGCCCACATCCTGTTGGAGCTGATCTTTTTTGAGGAGACCGGAGTCTGTAAAAAAGTGGAAGATGCCCCATTCGTTGGTGGTCATCATGTTCTTGAGTTCCTTCGTGGTGAAGGTCCGGTTGCCCTCGAAGCTGATGCCGCGGATAAAGAGCTTCTCGTTTTCGACGATCGTGATGACGATGCGGACGTCCCGTTCGCCCCCCTTTTCGATGGCGTAACGGATCTCGGCGTTGTAGAACCCCTTGGCGTCGTAGAGGGCCTTGATCTTTTCCATGTCGGCCCTGAGTTTCTCGGGGTTTACGGTCTGCCGGTTGCGGACGCTCATCGCGCCTTCGATGTCGTCCCGTTTCACCGCCTTGTTGCCCTGGATCCGGATTTCGACGATCGACGGTTTTTCCTGCACGACAAAGGTAATCGCCTTCCCTTCGGCAACCTCAGCCACCTCCGCGGTGACGTCATCGAAATACCCCATTCTGTAAATGGCCTTGATATCGGCGGAAAGATCCGATTCGGCAAGGATGTTGCCGGGCGAGCTCTTCAGGACCTGCTGGATGGCGCTGGCTTCGATCTTTCGGTTGCCCCTGAAGTCGACTCGGGCGATCCTCTCATCGCTGCCGATCCGGAGGAGAATGTCCATCCGAAGCCGAGATAGAATGGCGCTCAGGTTCTCCCGGCCGCGGCCCTGGACGAACACCCCCGGCATGGCTTTGCCTTCGGCCAGATCGATCACCCTGGCGTCGATGCTGATCCGGTCTCCGAATTCGGAAACGCTTCCCGAAAGGGCAAAGTGAGCGCCGGCCTCTTTCCCGATCTCGATGACCAGGGCGTCGTTGATCCGTTTCCCTTCCGTAGCGGCCTTGATCTGTTCCAGCCCGACCAGACGGATGTTTTTCGATTGCCGCAGTTCCGTTGCAACGCCCCGATAGAGGATCTCCTGGAGTTCGGCGGCCCCCTGCAGGGAAGTGCTGTGGACCTCAAACGGGAAAAGGGCGACTGTCCTGATATTTTCTGCAGCCATCCCCTGAACGGGTCCAACGAGAATCAGGATCCAAAACGTTGCAATATATGAGAAAGACAATCTTTTATTCACGGGAAACCATCCTTCCGTCGCGCAGACCGATATGATGGGACATCCGATCGGCGAGTGACGGGTTGTGTGTGACCACGATCAGCGTGATCCCTTTGGTCCGGTTCAACGATATGAGCATGTCTTCTATCCTCTTTCCGGTTTCCGTGTCAAGGTTTCCGGTGGGCTCGTCCGCAAGGAGGATCTCCGGTTCGAGGAGGAGCGCACGGGCGAGAGCGACCCGCTGCTGTTCTCCTCCGGAAAGTTCTCCCGGTTTATGCGTCATCCGGTCGCTTAAGCCCACCTCGTCGAGGATGGCCTCCGCGCGCCGTTTGGATTCGCGTTTCGATATCCGCTGGATCAGGGCGGGCATCATTGCGTTTTCGAGCGCGGTGAATTCGGGCAGCAGGTTGTGAAACTGGAAGACAAAACCGATCTTCCGGTTCCGGAAGGCGGCAAGCCGCTTCTCCGGCCAGGTGAAGACATCGACGCCGTCAAAGAGCACGGCGCCGGAGGTCGGATGATCGAGCGTGCCGATAATATGGATCAGCGTGCTCTTCCCCGCGCCGGAGACCCCGACGACGGCCAGGGATTGCCCTTCGGCAATCTCGAAGTCGAGCCCTTTGAGGACCTCGATCCGATGACCGTCCTTGATGAAGGTTTTCTGAAGGTTATTGATTTGAATCATTCGTAGCGCAGCGCCTCCGCCGGGTCGAGGCGCGAAGCCCGCCAGGATGGGTAGATCGTCGAAAGAAAACTGATCAGCAGCGTTCCCAGAATGATGATGCCCACATCCCCGTAGTTGACCTGCGAGGGGAGTTCGCTCAGATAGTAGACATCGCCCGGGAGGATTTTGAAACCGAAGAGTTTCTCGACGAAACGGGAGAGGGCCTCCAGATTCAGGGCGACCGCCAGTCCCGCGAGAGAGCCCAGGAAGGTGCCGATCGCCCCCACGACGAGCCCCTGGAAGATGAAGATCTTCATGATCCCCGCCCGGGTCGCGCCCATCGTCTTCAGAATCGCGATGTCCTTGTTCTTTTCCATCACGATCATGATCAGTGCGCTGATGATGTTGAAAGCCGCGACGAGGACGATCAGCGACAGGATGATGAACATGACCCGCTTTTCCAGCTTCAGCGCCGAGAAGAGGTTCCGGTTCATCTCCATCCAGTTCCGGCCCCAGTAGTTGAACCCCAGTTTTCTCTCGATCTCCTTCGCGATCCGATCGGCCCGGTAGATGTCGTCCACCCGGATCTCGATCCCGGTGACCAGATCCCCCATGTTCAGGAACTCCTGGCACTCCTTGAGCGATATGAAGGCAAGCGTCGAGTCGTACTCGAAGAATCCGGATTCGAAGATGCCGACCACGAGGAAGGACTTCATCCGCGGAACCATACCCATCGGCGTGCTGACCCCGGAGGGGGAGACGACATGAACCGTTTCAAAGAGAAAAACCCCGAGGTTCTTCGCCAGTTCCCGGCCGATGAGGATTCCGGGAAGACCGGACAACTCCGGCCTGAGACCCGGGATCTTCTTCTCTTTCTCATGGAGGTGGTCGAGCTTTCCCTCCCGGATTTTGCCCAGGTTGATCACCTTCATCGCATCTTCCATCGCGAGGCCGCGCAGGACGATGCCTGTGACGTTGTTGCCGTTTTTCAGCATGGCCTGGCTGTAGATGAAGGGGGTCGCGGCAACCACGCCGGGGAGTTGGACCACCTCCTGCATGACCCGCGGATAGTCCTTCATCGCGCCGCCGTGTTCCATCAGCATGATGTGGGAATTGATCCCCAGGATCTTGTTGCGCAGGTCCGTCTCGAAGCCGTTCATGACCGCCAGCACGATGATCAGGGCCGCGACGCCGAGAAAGATCCCGGAGATCGAAATAAAGGTGATGATGGAAACGAATACCTGTTTCCGTCTCGCCCTCAGGTAGCGCAGGCTGATGAAAAGTTCATAGGAGGTCATCGTTGGATGCTCTCGTCATAAGCTTCAGAGGCCGCCATTCTTCCCGCTCCGTAAAAAGTTACGGCTCTCCTTCCCTGGCGGGAGGGAAGGGAGGGGAGGGGGAATAACCTGTGGGAATACGAATCGCTTACCACCCCCCACCCTGACCCTCCCCCGTCCAGGGGGAGGGATTTTGGGACTATTTCCTTGTTCATCATTCTTCCCGGGCGCCGTCTCTTGTCCGGAGAAGCGGAAAGAGGATCACATCCCGGATCGAAGCGGAGTCGGTCAGCAGCATGACGACCCGGTCGATCCCGATCCCTTCGCCCGCTGTCGGCGGCATCCCGCACTCGAGGGCGCCGATATAATCCTCATCCATCTCGTGGGCTTCCATGTCGCCGGCCTCCCTCTCTTTCAACTGCATCTCGAACCGGCCGCGCTGGTCAACGGGGTCGTTCAGTTCGGAGAAGGCGTTCGCGATCTCCTTCCCGCAGATATAGAGTTCGAAACGGTCGGTCAGCGTGGGCTCCTCCGCGTTTCTGCGGGAGAGCGGCGAGACGTCGACGGGGTAATGGGTGATGAACGTGGGTTGAATGAGGTTTTGCTCCACCGTCTCATCGAAGATCGCCATCAGCACCTTGCCCGGCGGGTCGCTTGGCTTCACCTCGATCCCGAGCTTCCGGGCATGGCCGGCCATCCGGCCGGCGTCGTCGAGGAGGGCGGCTTCCATGCCGCCGATCTCTACAACGGCATCGCGGACCGTGAGCCGCCGCCAGGGTGGGGTCATGTCGATCTCCCTCCCCTGATAGCTGAACTTGTTTGAATGAAAGAGTTCCCCGACGATATGGACGAAGAGCTCCTCCGTCATGGCCATCAGGTCCTCATAAGTGGCATAGGCCTGATAGAACTCCATCATCGTGAATTCGGGATTGTGGAAGGTGGAGATCCCTTCGTTCCGGAAGTTCCGGTTGATCTCGAAGACCCGTTCCAGCCCGCCGGTGATCAGGCGCTTCAGGTAGAGTTCGGGGGCGATCCGGAGAAAGAGGTTCATCCCGAGGGCGTTGTGATGGGTCTTGAAGGGGCGGGCGACCGCGCCGCCGGCCCTCGGCTGCATCATCGGGGTTTCCACCTCCAGGAAGTCCCGCTCCTCCATGAACCGGCGGATCAGGCTGATGATCCGGCTCCGCTGGTGAAACACCTTCCGGACCTCGGGGTTCACGATCAGATCGAGGTGGCGCTGGCGGTAGCGGATCTCGACGTCCGTCAGGCCGTGCCACTTTTCGGGCAGCGGCCGGAGCGATTTGGAGAGCAGCCGAAGGCCGTTCTCCTCGACGTCGATCGTCAGCTCCCCGGTCCGGGTCTTGAAAACCCGCCCGGCAACCCAGACGATGTCGCCGATGTCGAGCCGTTTGAAGAGCGAAAATCCCTTCTCCCCCAACTGGTTCTTCCGGAGGAAGGCCTGGAGACGTCCCTTCCGGTCCTGGATGCTGATGAAGGCGCCCTTGCCGAAGTCGCGGACGGCCATCAGGCGGCCCGCCAGCGTGAAGCGCCCGGTGATCTTTTCCAGCTCTTCGGGGGCCATCGTTCCGAATCGTTCGCTCACCTGGGCCGTCGTATCCCCGACCTGTGCGTCGTTGGGGTAGAGATCGATCCCGTCGGCCTTCAAGGAGTCGATCTTTTCTCTGCGGTTTTTCAGCAGTTCGCTCTCTTCTTCCATAAATCCTCTGCGCGGTTCGTTTTGTTATAAAGTGGATTTGACTATATTTTTTTTCCGCATTCGTCAAGCACAAATTGATAGCGGCAGGCAAAGCGGCCGGGGATGCGGCACACCATCCGTGATGAAATTTTGCTTTGTGGGCCGCATTCTGCTAAAGTGAAACGCGACCGGGAGCCGGACAAGAGAGATGATCATGACAGGTGCCCCAATGGTAAAAATTCTGATCATTGATGACGATGAATCGTTCTGCGACTTCCTGGCTGAAGCGATGACCGGCGGCGGAAAGGAGATCATCTCTGCCCATACGATCCAACAGGGGTTGAGGATTGCCGCAACGGAGGATTTCGATGTGGTCTTTCTCGATGTGATGTTGCCCGATGGGAACGGACTCGATTACATCTCGAAACTCCGGGCCGTCACTTCACAACCGGAAATCATTATTCTTACAGGAGGCGGGACGCCCGATGGGGCGGAACTGGCGATCGGAAGCGGTGCATGGGACTACATCCAGAAGCCGTTCCCGCTCAGCGTAATCAAACTTCACCTGATGCGGACCCTCCAGTACCGGGAGGAGAGGCGAACAAGAAAATCGTCCGCTCTGCTGAAAATCGATGCCATCATCGGGCACAGTTCCGAAATGAGGGATTCCTACGACCTGCTTTCCGAGGCGGCCTCCACGGATGTGAATGTCCTCCTTACCGGTGAAACGGGCACCGGTAAGGAACTCTTCGCCAAGGCGATCCACGATAACAGCCGCCGTACCGGAAAGAGTTTTGTGGTGGTCGATTGTGCCGCACTCCAAGGAACCCTGATCGAGAGCATCCTTTTCGGATACGAAAAAGGCGCATTCACCGGCGCGGTTCAGCACCATGAGGGGCTTATTCGACAGGCAGACGGCGGAACCCTTTTTCTTGACGAGATCGCCGAACTCCCCCTTTCCGTACAGAAGATCTTTCTCCGGGTGCTGCAGGAGCGCCGTTTCCGGCCTTTGGGCTCTTCGAAAGAGATCGAAAGCAATTTCCGATTGATTGCAGCGACAAACCGTGATCTGGAAGGCATGGTCCAATCTGGGGAGTTTCGGGAAGATCTTTTTTATCGCCTTCGCGCTCTTACGATTTCCCTGCCCCCATTGCGGGAGCACAAAGAGGATATCGTACCGATCGCCGTTTATCACCTGGAAAAGATCTGCAAACGAAGCGGTCTGGATGCGAAAACATTTTCTCCCGATTTCATAGAGGCCTTGCTTTCCTACGCCTGGCCGGGAAATGTTCGCGAGCTGGTCAACGCCGTTGAACGGGCCATTGCCGCGGCAGCATCTGCATCCACACTGTTTAGAAGACATCTTCCCATCGAAATTCGCATCCAGTTGGTGCGGGTCTCGTCCGGCAGCCATTCGCCGATCGATATCCATGATGAAGCGGACCTCCCTTCGTCCGAGACTTTTCCTACGCTGAAGGAGTTGAGGGTGTCCGTCTATGAAAAGGCGGAAAAACAGTATTTATCGGATCTTTTAAAGATGACCGCGGGCGACATCGAGCAGGCCTGCCGGACCTCCGATCTCAGCCTGCCACGGATGTATGAGCTTCTCAGGAAGCACAAAATATCAACAAAAGTCTGACTTTCCTCTTCCCCCTTTTTTTATTGGAAAACCATACAGATTATGGTTTTCCAATAAAATTATAATTTCTCCATAAAGATCTCCTCTTTTTGCCGCAATCGATATGCCATATCCGCTTGTAATTGCACGGCAGCCCGAAAGCTGATCCTCTGGCCCCATTGTTGCTTTGCCCTCGGCGTGTTCTCGGAAAAACCATTTTGTGTCACTGAATTGGGATATGTCATGGCATCGATTCTCTATATACCCGCAGTCAACGGCCTGGAACAGCGCTTCCACGCTTTGCTTGAAATGATGATCCCTCACGGGCGATGCGGGATTTACCGTTCTTTTGAAGAGCTTTCCCGGGCGCTTCGTAAACCCTGTTCCAATGTGAAGGTGGCTGTTTTGATTGCCCCAGACAGGGAAGAGATCACCCGAATCCTTTCCCTGGGGGATTGGCTTTGCGACGTGAGAATCATCCTCATTTTGGCGGACGATGACAAGGAGACGATGGTGAAGGCGCATACGCTTCGTCCAAGGTACGTCACCTGCATGGATTGCGATGTAATCGATGTTGTTACCGTTTTTAAAAGGATGGTCGGTCTGTACGACAGCATGTGATGGATCCTGCTGGAGTCGTACGGGAAGAAAGGCATCCCATGGGATGCAGCCGATCCGGGGGAAAATTTCCCCGGATCGGCTGAAAACAACTGAAGAATTAAAGTCCTGGGTAAGGTTGTTCAAATGCACCTTTCATCTCTGCTGAATATCGTTTCACGGTCCGCGCCGCGGCAGGAATGCCTCAATCGCCTGCGTGCGGCGGTGGAAGCGCTGACCCATCTGACCTCGGGATCAGAGGGAGATTTCCTGGCCATCGGTGAAAGGCTTCGCGATTTCTTCTCCCGGACCAAGGAGGTGTCGAATCTCTCCGCCTCCATCACGAAAAAGATGGTCGGCGCCGAAGTGACGGAGGCAATGGAAGGGCTGCAGGGGATCTTCGACCGCATCGGCCGGCTGGACGGCGAATCCGGCAGGGGACGGGACGCGCTGATTTCGATCCTGGAGAGATTGACCAGGGTCCGGAACCAGCTTCAGGGCTTCGAGAAGACCGTAAGGAACCTCCATGTGCTGTGCAACTTCATCAAAATCGAAAGCGCCCGCTGCGGCAGGGAAGAGACCGGGTTCGAAACCCTTGCAGATGACGTGAAGCAACTGGCCGAACACATCGAATCCCAATCGAACCTTCTCTTGGACCAGTCCGCTGTGCTCACGACCCTGATCGGTCGGACCCTGGAGAAATTCCGGCATTTTGAGAGCCATCAACACCAGCAGGCCGGCCACATCCTGAGCGACGCGGTGACCAATCTTGCCGCCATACGGGAAAAACACGGCCATTCGTCGGAGGCGTTGAAGACCTTTTCCTCTCGCTGGGATGAGCTTTCCCGGAATATCGCCGGGGTGGTCTCTTCGATGCAATTCCACGACATCACCCGCCAGCGGATTGAACATGTCCAGGATGCGCTGAGTGAACTGACCAAACAGCATCCGGTCTCAGAGTCCGACAAAAATGCGAATAAAAGAAGGAAAATCGGCAGGATAAATGATGAGAATTCCGCTCTTGTCGCCGATACCTGTGAACTGCAGGCGGCCCAGCTTCGCCACGCGCGGGACGAGCTCGTGTCCGCCGTTCGGACCATCATCGAAAACACCCGTAATATCGTTAGCAATGCGGAAGAGATGACCGATGAAATGGGAAAACTCGTCGGTGTGAACCGCAACGGTGGGCGTTCCTTCTTTGCCGGCCTGGAAGGCGGTCTTCACTCGTTGATCTCGGCCGTATCCGACTATGTAAGCGTCAACCGCGATCTGTCGGCTGCGCTGCATCATGTGACCGGGACGGTAGAACAGATGTCTTTATTCGTCAACGAAATAGAGAAGATCGGTTTGAAGATGAAGATGGTGGCCCTCAACGCCTCCGTTCATGCCGCTCATATCGGCGAGGAGGGCCTGGGACTGGGGGTTCTTGCCGACGCCCTCCATCCGCTGTCGGTGGAAACCTCTCTGCAGATCGGAGCCATTGCCGCTGACCTCAATGGGGTCATCGCCTCCTCCCGGGATCTCTCGGACAATCTCAGCGGAGGGGCAGCGGGCCCCGAAGAAGATACGGAACGGATGGTGGACCACCTGAAGGCTTTAACGGCGCCGCTTCACCGCCTTGATGAAAGCAACCTTTCAATTCTGGCCGACATTACCGGAATCGTCAAAGGGCTTTCCGAGGATGTCGGGAAGAGTACCAACGCAATCCGTGTCCACATGACGATCGATCAGGAGGTCAACCGGCTGGATGCAGAATTGATGCACATCGTCGCCGAAATGCGCCCGGCCTTTCCGGCCCGAGAAGCGGGAAGCGCAGCGCAACGCCTCCAGGGGCTTGCGGAGCGTTACACCATGGACAAGGAACGCGAGATCCATCAGTCCGTCGCCGGCCTTTCGAATCCGGAAACCGATAGGGCAGGCGGAGATTCTCCGAAGCAGAGGAACATGGCGGCAGATGACGGTCGCTGCGCAAGCGGATCATCTCCGGCGGAACGAGAACAGATGGAGACCGGACAGGTCGGGTCGGAAAAGACCAAACAGGAAGACCTCGGCGATAACGTGGAACTGTTTTAATGCACCGAGCAGGCTCGGGAATGATCCTGCGGAGAGGAGGAGCGATGAAGAGTGGAATGAAAGAGGAATCGGGACGCACGGGTACGCTGCCGCTGGAAGGAGAAATGAACATCCGACGCGCCTCTGATCTTAAGCGGATTCTGCTGCAGGCGCATGACGATGCGGATAACCTGATCCTGAATCTGGAGGGGGTGACGGGAGCGGATGTCTCCGGTCTCCAACTGCTTTGCGCGTTGCACCGGACTGTATTGCAGACCCAAAAACGTCTTACGGTGATCGGCATCGCTTCCCCTTCATTCAGACTGGCCGTCAGGGATGCGGGGTTTGAAAGAGAACGGGGTTGCCCGCTCGATCGGGATCAATCGTGTTTATGGAAGGCAGGTGCGTAATGGGCAAGATCATTATGACCGTGGATGACTCGGCCAGTGTGCGCCAAATGGTCGGCTTTACATTGCGGGATGCGGGTTATGAGGTATTGGAGGCGTCGGACGGCCGGGACGCCCTTGCCAAGCTCAGCGGTAAAACAGTGCAGATGGTGATCACCGATCTGAACATGCCGAACCTCGACGGTATCGGCCTGATCCGCTCCTTGCGGGGTGTCGCAGCTTACAAATTCATCCCGATCATCATGCTGACGACGGAATCGCAAATGGAGAAGAAGCAGGAGGGAAAGGCCGCGGGCGCGACCGGCTGGATCGTGAAACCCTTCAAACCGGAACAACTGCTCGCGGTCGTAAAGAAGGTGATGGGATGATGGACATACATAAGGAAGCTTTCCGTGAAGAAGCGCGTGAACTGCTCGTCGAACTGGAGGCAGCTCTTCTGGAACTGGAAAATACCCCCGAGGACGCCGACCTCATCGGCCGGGTCTTTCGCGCAATGCATACGGTCAAGGGATCGGGCGCGATGTTCGGCTTTGACGAAATCGCCTCATTTACCCATGGTATCGAGACGGTTTATGACGCCGTCCGAAACGGCAAAATTCCTGTCACAAAGGGATTGATCGATCAGACCCTCCGGGCCGGAGACCAGATCCGGAGGATGGTCGACGCCCCGGACGGCGCCCCGGTTGCGGATCGGCAGACGGATGCCATCGTGCAATCCTTCCGGGAGATGCTCTGCGAAAGCCCCGATCCGGAGAAAAATGATGTCGGTCCGACACCGCCGTCCGGCAAAGAGGCCGTTGAAACGGCGGACCGTCAGACAACCTATCGGGTTCGATTCCGTCCGGGCAAAGGCATCTTTTCCTCGGGAACCAATCCCCTGCTCCTTTTGCGCGAGCTCGGCGATCTCGGGAGCAGTCGCGTGCTGGCGCTTACGGAACAGATTCCGACCCTGGCCGAAATCGATCCTGAAGCCTGTTATACCTCCTGGGACGTAATTCTGACGACCCGGCGGGACCGGAACGCCATTCGGGATGTCTTCATCTTTGTCGAGGATGAATGCGAACTGACGATCGACGTGATTGACGAGGCAGGAGATGTCGATGCCGGACAGGGGAGCGGCAGGATCGGTGAAATCCTGCTCGACCGCGGCGTCATCAACCCGGAAGCGCTCCAAGAGGCCATCGGCGCCCACAAGCGGATCGGTGAAATCCTGGTCGATACGGGTGCGGTCGGGGCGGATCAGGTGGAAGCGGCGCTGGTCGAGCAGAAGCATCTGCGGGAGATCCGCGAGAAACGCCAGGCGGCGGAATCCACGGCGAGCATTCGGGTACCGGCGGCGAAACTCGACAGTCTCGTCAACATGGTGGGGGAACTGGTCACGATCCAATCACGGCTGAGTGAATTGGCGATCCGGCTCCGTGATCCGGCGCTGACGCAGGTCGCGGAGGAGGTGGAGAGACTCACGGGGGAACTCAGGGACGACACGATGAGCATCCGTATGCTCCCCATCGGCACGACCTTCAGCAAATTTCAACGCCTGGTCCGCGACCTGTCGGCCGGGCTGGGGAAGGAGATCGTGCTCCAGACCGAGGGCGGCGAAACCGAATTGGACAAGACGGTGATCGAAAAACTCAACGATCCCCTGATTCACCTGATCCGGAATTGCATCGACCACGGAATCGAACATCCGGAGGTAAGAACGGCGATGGGGAAACCTGTTCAGGGAACCGTTCATCTGTCCGCCGAGCACTCCGGAGCCTTTGTCTTCATTCGGATCAGGGACGACGGCGCCGGCCTGGACGGCGAAGCGATCCGCGCCAAGGCATTGGAAAGGAAGATGATCCCTCCCGATGCGGCTCTTTCGGAGAGGGAACTCTTCGCCCTCATCTTCGCCCCCGGTTTTTCCACGGCGAAGGAGGTGACGAACGTCTCCGGGCGCGGCGTCGGCATGGATGTGGTGAAAAAAAGCATCGACGCCCTGCAGGGATCGATCGAGATCGAGAGCCGGATCGGGACGGGAACCACCGTCATTCTCAAGCTGCCATTGACGATGGCGATCATCGACGGCCTGCTGGTGAAGATCGGGGAGACCCATTTCATCCTCCCTCTCTCCTCCGTTGAGGAGTGTGTGGAGTTAAGCAGGAAACAGGTGGCAGACGCGCACGGCCGCAATCTGGTCTCCATCCGGGGGGAGCTCGTCCCCTATATCCCACTTCGCCGGCGCTTCAAAATCGCCGGACAGTCGCCCGAAATCGAGCAGATCGTCACCACCCGGATCGACGGCGGCCGCATCGGCCTGGTGGTGGATCAGGTGGTCGGGGAGCATCAGACGGTGATCAAACCGCTGGGCAGGATGTACCGAAACATCGACGAGGTATCCGGCGCCACGATTTTGGGCGACGGCCGGGTCGCCCTGATCATCGATATCGCGAAACTGATTTCCAAAGCGGAGAAAGAGGATAATCCCTGCTCAATTTCATAGCGTAATGGAGCAAGCGAAAAAGTGAACAGGCCCATTCATCAAAATGCCGGTGATGAATAATGTAAGTCAACAAGCGATGGGGGTATGTGATGTTCTCGAATTTGAAGATAGGTGCGCGGTTGGGATTGGGGTTTGGAGTGATCCTGTTTATCTTTGCTACTGCTGTTGTCATTTCATCGCTGCTTCTGAATACAGTGGGAAACAGTACAACGCAGGTGGCGGATGAAACACTGCCCTTTTTGATGGAAGCCTATGAAATGGATGTCAACATAACGAAAGTCTCTGAGGCGCTGACGGACGTTAGTGCAACGCATAACACGGAGGGGCTTAAGGAGGCGGAAAAAAACGCCGCGCAGGCCAAGAAAGGCATGGCGAAATTCAAGGAGATGTTCCGGAACGAAAATGATGCGAAATCACTCAAGGAAATTGAAGAATTAGAAGTAAATTTCAATAAATATTATGAGGATGCGCAGAAGATGGCCCAGGTTTATCTAAGCAAGGGGATGGTGGAAGGCAACAAACTGATGGTCGAAATGGACAAGACACGTGAAAAGCTGCTGGGCGACGTCGAGAAATTCCAGCAACAGCAGGTCGAGGAAGCAAAGATGAATGTAAGGAACGTTCAATCGGCAACGTCGAACGTTCAAAAAACAGTCTATCTGACGGGATTTCTATCCATAATCATAGGAATCATCATCACTTTGTTCACGACGCGCAGCATCACCCGGCCGGTTCAGACGCTGGTTGCGGCGGCGGACCGGCTTTCGGTCGGTGACCTGGATCTGAAAGTCGAGATCGAAGGGAAGGATGAAATGGGGATGCTTGCCCAATCCTTTAAGAACATGGTGGGCTACCTGCAAACCTCTGCCGCTGCCTTGGAGAGGATCGCCGAGGGGGATCTGACCGTGGGGATCCAGGCGCGGTCCGATAAGGACGCCCTCGCCCGGAGCATGAAGAATATGGCCGAGAAAATCAAGGCGGTTGTGGGCGAGGTGAAATCGGCGGCGGACAACGTCGCGTCGGGGAGCCAGGAATTAAGCGCGACGGCGCAGCAGATGTCGCAGGGCGCGACGGAGCAGGCGGCTGCGGCGGAGGAGGCCTCTTCGTCGATGGAGGAGATGTCGTCGAACATCAAGCAAAACGCGGATAACGCCCAGCAGACGGAGAAGATGGCCCTGAAAGCGGCAATGGATGCCCGGGAGGGCGGAAACGCGGTGACGGAAACCGTGAAGGCGATGAAGGAGATCGCGGGGAAGATCATGATCATCGAGGAGATCGCCCGGCAGACGAACCTTTTGGCCCTGAACGCGGCGATCGAGGCGGCGCGGGCCGGGGAACACGGGAAGGGTTTCGCCGTGGTGGCGTCGGAGGTGCGGAAGCTTGCCGAGCGGAGTCAGACAGCGGCGGCGGAGATCAGCAAGCTGTCGGGCAGCAGTGTCGAGGTGGCGGCGCGGGCCGGGGAGATGCTGACGAAGATCGTTCCCGACATCCAGAAGACCGCCGAGCTCGTCCAGGAGATCAACGCGGCGAGCAACGAGCAGAACACCGGTGCGGAGCAGATCAACAAGGCGATCCAGCAGCTCGACCAGGTGATCCAGCAGAACGCCGGCGCGTCGGAGGAGATGGCCTCGACATCGGAGGAGCTCTCCTCCCAGGCCGAGCAGCTCCAGAGTTCGATCGCCTTCTTCAGGACGGGTGATCAGGGAATCTCGGTGAGGAAGTTGCAGAAGCCGATGGCGCACAAGGGGGTAAACGTGGCACACTTTGCCAAGGCATCGGGGAAGAAGCAGATCGAGGGGAAGCCCGCTACGGGTCTTGCCCTTGAAATGGGGAGCGGGGAGCGCGACAAGCAGGATGCGGAATTCGAGAAATATTAGGCGGGGAGGTTCGTTATGAGTGTGACAGGGATCACGGAGACGACGCAGTACCTGACCTTCAATCTCGATGAGGAGATCTTTGCGCTGGATATCTCGAAGGTCAAGGAAGTGCTGGATTATACGGAAATCACCAAGATACCCCAGACGCCCGCGTTCATGAAGGGGGTGATCAACCTCAGGGGCGGTGTGGTGCCGGTTGTGGATATGCGGTTGAAGTTCAGGATGTCGGAGACGGTGAGGACGGTAAACACCTGCATCATCATCGTCGAGGTGGCGATCGAGGGAGAGACGACGGTCCTCGGGGCGCTGGTCGATTCGGTACAGGAGGTGATGGATCTCGAACCGGATCAGATCGAGCCGGCGCCGCGGATCGGGACACGGCTCCGAACGGAGTTCATCCGGGGTATGGGGAAGCGGGACAGCCACTTCATCATGATCCTCGACATTGACAAGGTGTTCTCGGCGGATGAGCTGGCGATGGTGGAGAATGTTGGCGTGCCTCCCTCGGCGGATGAACTGGCAATGGCAGAGAGCGCGGGGGCCACTGCCCCGGCAGGGGACGGCCGGACGGATCCGTAAAAACGGATGCCGGGCGGCTGCAACCGGCGCCCGGCATTCCGTATAGTCAAGAGGTCCCCGCAGGATTGAGCGGCAAGAGTACATAAGATATGGCCATGCAGGGAGAGCAGATGAACCGTTTATACAACGACGAGCCGAAGGAGGTCCTCTCCCGGAAGGATTTCATACGTCTGAGTGCGTTCATCCATACCGAATGCGGGATAAAGATAACAGAAGGGAAGAAGGTGATGATCGAGGCACGCTTTCAGAAGAGGCTGCGCGTCCTTGGCATCAAAACGTTTGGCGACTACTGCGCCTATCTCTTCAGTCCGGAGGGGATGGAACACGAACTGCATCACATGATTGATGCGGTGACGACCAACAAGACCGATTTTTTCCGGGAGCCGTCCCATTTCGAGTTCCTGGTCAATACCGTTTTGCCGGAGCTGATCGCTCCCCGGAGATCGGTCGTGGGGAAGAAAATCGCCTTCTGGAGCGCGGGTTGTTCGACGGGCGAGGAGCCCTATACCCTGGCCATGGTCATAAACGAGTTTGCGGAGAGAGACGCGGGCTGCGGCTTCGCCTGGTCGATCCTTGCCACGGATATTTCAACGAGGGTGCTGGAAAAGGCGAAACAAGCGGTGTTTGACAGGGAACGGGTGATCCCTGTTCCCGATCCATTGAAGAGGAAATATCTCCTGAGGAGCAAGGACAGGGATAGGGGACTCGTCCGTATTGTCCCCGAACTGAGACAAATGGTATGTTTCCGGCGGCTGAATTTCATGGATGACCATTTCGGTTTTCGGGAGATGATCGACGTCATCTTCTGCCGGAACGTCATCATCTACTTTGACCGGCCCACCCAGACAACACTGCTCAACAAGTTCTACCGTCAGATGGTTCCGGGGGGGTATCTGTTTATGGGACACTCGGAGACGCTCCATGGACTGGATGTGCCTCTGGTTCAGGTGACTCCGACAGTATACAGGAAGCCGGCATGAGCGGCGGGAACGGAAAGCTCCCCCTATATTATCTGAAGCCGGGCGAGATGCATATCGCCGACCGGCCGGGTATTGTGACGACGGTGCTCGGGTCGTGCGTATCCGTCACGATGTACAGTCCAAAGCTCAAGACGGGCGCGATATGCCACGGTATGATGCCCCGGTGGGTGGAGGGGCGGGATGGCCGGGGAAAATGTGATGAGAGGTTCAAATACGTAGACTATTCCATCCGATACATGGTGGACGCCTTCATGTCATTGGGGATCGCTCCCCGGGAAATCGAGGTCAAGCTGTTCGGCGGTGCGGATATGTTCTCAGCGGGCGACAACGATAGACGACACATCTCCATCGGCGGGCAAAATATCATTGTAGCCCTTGAGGTTATGGAGGAAAAGGGACTGGCTGTCCGAAAGAGGGATGTCGGGGGAATGCAGGGCCGGAAGCTCCACTTTTATCTCCATACGGGGGCGGTATTTCTCAAGAGGCTCAAACCGTCGGAAAATTCCGATATCATTAGAATTCAGGCAGGGGCTGGCCAATGATGCAGAAGAAAATAAAAGTTCTCATCGTTGACGATTCGGCCATCGTTCGCCAGACGCTCGCAGATATCATCTCCTCCGACCCGCAGATGGAGGTGATGGCGGTCGCCTCCGATCCTTTTATCGCGGCCGAGAGGATGAGATTGGAGATCCCCGACGTCATTACGCTCGATGTCGAGATGCCCCGCATGGACGGGCTGACCTTTCTGCACAAGATCATGAGCCAGCATCCCATCCCGGTGGTGATGTGTTCCAGCCTGGCCGAAAGCGGCTCCGAAACGGTCTTGAAGGCACTGGAATACGGGGCCGTCGACATCATCCGGAAGCCACTCATGGGCACCAAGCAGTTTCTCGATGAATCGAAGATCCGTATCTGCGACTCGGTGAAGGCGGCTGCGCTGAGCCGGATGAAGAAAAGACCCGCGACATCGATGCGTGATGTGGAACCCAAACTGACCGCCGATGCCGTTCTGGCGAAATCGACTTCCAGGGCCATGATCCAGACGACCGAGAAGGTCGTTGTCGTCGGCGCGTCGACAGGCGGCACGGAAGCACTCCGGATCTTTCTCGAGGCCCTGCCGCCCGATGCCCCCGGCATCGTCATCGTACAGCACATGCCGGAGAATTTCACGGCGGCGTTCGCCAAACGGCTGGACAGCATTTGCCGGGTGTCGATCAAGGAGGCGGCCGACGACGATACGGTGATTCGCGGCAGGGTCCTGATCGCCCCGGGCAACCGTCATCTGCTGCTGAAGCGGAGCGGAGCGAGATATTATGTGGAGGTAAAAGACGGGCCCCTGGTCAGCAGGCACCGCCCCTCCGTCGATGTCCTGTTCCGTTCCACCGCGCGGTATGCAGGGGAAAATGCCGTCGGCGTCATCATGACGGGCATGGGAGATGACGGCGCCGCCGGCCTGCTGGAGATGAAGGAGGCGGGGGCAGCGACCATCGCCCAGGACGAATCGACCTGCGTCGTTTTCGGCATGCCCCATGAAGCGATCAAACGGGGCGCCGCGCAGAAGGTTCTCCCCCTTCAGGAAATTGCCGGCGCCGTGATGCTGAAATGCACGATTCCGGGATGAACTGGTGTTCCTCTATTATGAACGGTGTCCCCCGGGAGAATGCGTCGATGCGAAAAACAGACGGCGGGCTTGCGCCCATCCTCGATTATCTGCTGGAAAAACGGGGCTTTGATTTCTCCGGCTACCGTCCGGCGATGGTTGCGCGCCGCATCGTTCAGCGGTTGACATCCACCGCCTGCAAAGATTTCAGCGAATATTGTTCCTTCCTGCAAGAAAATCCTGATGAACTGGACCGCCTCCTCGATGTCATCACCATCAATATCAGCAGGTTCTTTCGCGACACGCTGACCTTCGAACTGATCGCCGACCGGATCCTGCCGGCCATTGTTCACGAAAAGAGCCGACTGCGGGACCATTCCCTTCGGGTCTGGTCCGCAGGTTGCGCCCGAGGGGAGGAACCCTACTCCCTGGCGATCCTGATCGATGAATTGCTTGAAAAGGAAGGGGGCGCGATGAACCTGCACCTCTTTGCCACCGATATCGACTGCGGCGCCCTTGCGGATGCCGGTAAGGCCCTCTATCCGCTATCGAGCATTGAAAACATGAAACACCGGCTCCTGACAAAATATTTTACGGCGGAAGGGGCATCCTTCCGGCTGATTCCGGAAATCAAAAAGCGGGTCGCTTTTTCGCCGTACGACATGCTGGATAAAAAGCACAGCGTCCCGCCGGAGAGCGTCTTCGGCAACTTCGATCTGGTGCTTTGCCGCAACCTTTTGATCTACTTCAACATCGAAGGCCAGGAGATCATCTTTGAAAAACTCTATCATTCTCTGGCAAATCATGGTTATCTGATCCTCGGGGGGGCGGAGACGCCGACGATCCAATATCAGCGGCACTTCAGCCGGGTTTTGGATTTCAGCCCGATCTACCGGAAAAGATAGGAGCAAATGTGAAGATGAAAAAAGGGTTCAGTAGCATCAAGACTCGCCTGATGGCATGGTTTTTTGTGGCGGCCCTGCTGCCGCTCGTCATTGTCGGCGCGGTCATCTACTGGCAGAGGGTTGAGGTTCTCAAGGCCGGGATTTTTGACAAGCTCGGCGCGATCCGGGAGCTGAAGGTTGGGGAGATCAACAAATGGCTTGACGAAAAGGCGGGGGATGTTCGGGCTTTCGCTCGAATAGCGGAAACCGAAAATATCGATGCGGTTTTTAGCAGCAAACCAGGAACGCCGAATCATGCGGGAACCATCCGGACCCTGTCCGCCACATTGAACCAATTCCATGAAAGTTATCATGATTATACAGAACTATCCATTGTTAGCGCCAAGACCGGGAGGATTGTGGTTTCGACCGATCACTCTCTGGAAGGGACGGATGTCTCCGGCAGCCGGTATCTGACCGAGCCGTTGCGTACCGGGGAGGTTTATATCTCCGATATTTACGAGTCCCGGTCTTTGAACAGGCCCACGATGGAGTTTTCCGCCCCGATTTACCCGCGCGGCCGAAAGAGGGAAGCGCCTTATGGGGCGCTGGTCGCCCGGATCGACCTGGAGCGCTCCGTCTATGCGCTGCTTCTGAACCGGACGGGCCTCGGAAGCACCGGCGAGACCCTGATCGTGAACAAGGATGTCATCGCGCTGAATGAGTTGCGCTGGCACAGCCGTGCGCCGCTGCAGTTGAAGATCGATGCCGAGCCGGCATTGTTGGCCGTCCGGGGGAAAACCGGCGTCGTGGAGTCCCTGGATTATCGCGGTGAAAAGGTCCTTGCCGCCCATACGCAGATCCCGAGGACGGGGTGGGGCTTCGTGGCCAAGATGGATCTGAAGGAGGTCTACGCCCCGATCCGTGAGCTGCTTGTCAGCATTCTGTTCCTCGTTTCCATTGGGACGGCGGTCATTTACCTGATTTCTCTGTTTCTCGCCCGTCGCATGACGCAGCCCATTCTGGCGATGACCGAAGTGGCAAAAAGAATCCGGGGAGGGGACCTTTCCGCCCGAAACCGGATCTCCTCGGAAGATGAGATCGGTTTTCTGCAGGAATCGTTCAATGAGGCGGCGGATTCCGTTGCATTCCGGATCGAGATGGAAAAAAAGGGCGCCGACATCGCGGAAACACTGATTCTTCCGAAAGAGCTGAAGGAATTTGCAGGAACCGTTCTGGGAAAATTGATGGAGATCACCGAATCCCAACTGGGCGCCTTTTATCTCGGCCGGACGGACGGGAACCTCTTTGAACCTCTGGCCGCGATCGGCGTAAACCCTGAACTTCTGGAAAACTTTGACGCGGCGATCTTCGAAGGCGAGTTCGGGCGGGCGCTGACCACCGGCGAAATGTCCCATATCCGCGACATCCCGGAGGGGACCCTGTTCAAGTTCAAGACGTTTGCCGGAACGGCCATCCCGAGGGAGATGATCACGCTGCCCGTCATCGTGAAGAGAGAGGTCCGGGGGATGATTTGCCTGGCCAGTCTGGGCGGCTATTCGGAGGCCGCCCTGGCGATCCTGAACCAGCCGGCGATCATCGCGCTGAATACCGCCTTCGCCAACCTGCTGGCCAATGACGAAACCCGGCGGCTCGCCGTTGAATTGCGGGAAATCAATCAGGAGCTCCAGGCGCAGGCGGAGGAATTGGAGGCGCAGGCGGAGGAGCTCCGGAAACAGTCGGAGGAGTTGCAGGGGCAGAATGTGGAGCTGGAGCAGCAGCGGCTCGCGGTCGAAGAGGCGAGCCGCCTGAAGAGCCAGTTTCTGTCGAACATGAGCCACGAGCTGCGGACGCCGCTGAACTCCGTGATGGCCCTCTCCCACGTTCTGATGATGCAGGCCGGTGCGAAACTGAGCGCCGAAGAGGTCAATTACCTGGAGATCATCGAACGGAACGGAAAAAACCTCCTCACGTTGATCAACGACATCCTGGACCTGTCGAAGATCGAGGCGGGGAGGATGGATGTCCATCCAAAACCGTTTTCGCTCCGCCAGACCATTGAAAATATTGTTGAAAGCATCGCTCCCCTCGCCGCGGAAAAACGGATCGAACTCCGTCAGGAGATCCCCGATGATCTCCCGCCGCTCGAAAGCGATGAGATCCGGGTCTCCCAGGTCCTGCAAAACCTTGTGGCCAACGCCGTCAAATTTACCGATGCGGGAAGTGTGACCGTTTCGGTGAAAAGCGATCCGGAAACGTTCTCCGTCCGGGTCGCCGATACAGGGATCGGAATTGCAGCAAACGATCTTCCGTATATCTTTGACGAATTCAGGCAGGTGGACGGGACGTCGGCAAGAAGACACGAAGGCACCGGGTTGGGGCTCGCGATCGCCCGCAGGGCCGCCCGGATGCTGGGCGGGGAGATCGCGGTGCAGAGCGCCTTGGGGGAAGGCTCCACGTTCATCGCGACGCTGCCCGCCGTATGGCAGGGGAACGCGCCTGTCCATGAACAAATCGTCATCCGGCGGCCGTCGCGGGTGAAATTAAAACGCAAGACCGTTCTCGTCGTGGACGACGAACCGGAGATGGCGGCGATGATCTCCCGATACCTGCTCCAGGAGGGGTACAATACGCTGACGGCCACATCCGGGGCGGAGGCGCTGAAACTCGCCCTACGCGAGCGTCCTTTTGCGGTCACCCTCGATATCGTCATGCCCGACATGGACGGCTGGGAGGTGCTCCAGAGCCTGAAGAAAAACCCCGAAACGAAAGAGATCCCGGTCATTGTCGTCTCGATCTCGGAAAACCGGGAAACCGGATTCGCCCTTGGCGCGATCGGCCATGTCACGAAGCCGGTCTCCAAGAAACTTCTCATCTCCGAGATCCGGAAGATCGGGGGGCGGGGAATCCGCTCGATCATGATCGTCGACGACAACAACCTCGACCGTCAGCAGATCCGGCGGATCATCGATGAAGAGGAGGGGTTGACGCCGATCGTGGCTGAAGATGGCGCCGCCTGTCTTGAACTGATTCGAAAACAGCTTCCCGACGTGCTGGTCCTGGATCTGATGATGCCCGAACCGGACGGCTTCGCCGTGCTGGAGAAGATCCGCAGCAACCCCGATACCCGCGATCTGCCGGTCATCGTCGTCACCGCCAAGGATCTGACGAAAGAGGACCGGAAAAAATTGAGCGGGAACGTCTTTTCGGTGCTGGAGAAGAGCGCCGCGACATCGGACACGCTGCTTGCGGAAATCAAAAGAATCCTTCTGGATCTTGGGGGCCTTCCGAAACACTCCGGTCCCGAAAAACCGGCGTCCCCTCCCCGGATTCTGCTGGTCGAAGACAATGAGGCGGCGATCATCCAGGTGAAGGCGGTTCTCGAATCCGCCGGTTACATCACCGATGCGGCCCGCGGCGGGCAAGAGGCGTTCGATTATGTGTCCCATACCATTCCGGACGGCATCATTCTCGATTTGATGATGCCGGAGATCGATGGTTTTGATGTGCTGGAAAAGATCCGGGGCACACAGGAAACGGCAAAAATACCGGTCCTGGTCCTGACGGCCAAGGATCTGACGCCGGAGGATTTCCAGAGGCTCAGAGCAAACCATGTCCGGCAGCTCGTCCAGAAGGGGGATGTGGATCGGGAAAGCCTGTTGTCTAAAGTGAGATCCATGCTTGGGACGTAGCGTCGATGCGGGGACGTCTTGATGGGCAATCTGGCGAACGAAGGTGGTTTTACGGAGTGATCGGCCCGGCGCCGGTCGGCAGGAGGCAGGCGGAGGTAAATTTGATGGCACTGACGATTCAAGATTTAATAGATATTGCGCAGTTTCAACTTTTTCAGGATCGGTTGAATGAGATCTACTCGTTTCCATCCGCCATTATCGATAACGATGGTCATATTCTTACCGCCACCGCCTGGCAGGACGTATGCACCAAATTTCATCGACGAAACCCTGAATGCGAAAAGGAGTGCATCAAGAGCGATCAATACATTGCGAGTCACCTTCATGAGGCAAATCCGGCAGTGAGCTATCGATGCCCCCACGGCCTCATCGATAATGCGACGCCGATCATCATCGAAGGCGTTCATTACGGCAATTTTTTTACCGGTCAGTTCTTTCTGAAACCGCCGGATTTGAACTTTTTCAAAGCGCAGGCGATAAGATATGGATTCGATGAGGAGGCATATATTGAAGCGGTCAAGAAGGTGCCGATTTGGACCCAGGAACAACTGAACAGTTATCTATTCTTCATCAGGGGGTTGATCGAGGTCATTGCCGGAATCGGGCTGAAGAATCTCAAGGATATTGAGATGCGGAAGAGGATGCAGGAAAGTGAAGAGCAGTATCGAACCATTCTCCAGACGGCCATGGACGGCATCTGGCGGATGGACCTGCAGGGGCGCCTGCTGGAAGTCAATGAGGCCTATTGCCGGATGAGCGGCTACAGTGCACAGGAACTGCTGGCCATGCATGTTTCCGACCTGGAAGCCGTCGAAACGCCCGATGACACCACCGCCCACATCCGAAGAGTCATGGCACAGGGCGAGAATCGTTTCGAATCCCGGCACCGCCGCAAGGACGGGACCATTTTTGATGTCGACGTCAGCGCCCAGTACCAGACCATCGATGGCGGGCGGCTTGTGGTTTTTCTGCGGGATATCACCGAGCGCAAGCGGGTGGAGGAAGAGAAGGCAAAACTTCAAAACCAGCTTCTTCAGTCTCAGAAAATGGAGTCCGTCGGCCGGTTGGCGGGCGGCGTGGCGCACGATTTCAACAACATGCTGGGGGTGATCCTCGGCCATGCAGAGCTGGCCATGGACAAGGTCGATCCGGATCACCCACTGTACAACGACCTGCAGGAAATCCGGAAAGCGGCGGAGCGCTCGTCGGACCTCACCCGTCAGCTCCTGGCCTTCGCCCGCAAACAGACCATCACCCCGAAAGTCCTCGACCTGAACGAGACCGTGGCGGGGATGCTCAAAATGCTGCAACGGCTGATCGGCGAGGACATCCAGTTGGCCTGGCTGCCGGGTGTGAACCTGTGGCCGGTCAGGATGGATCCATCCCAGGTCGACCAGATTCTGATAAACCTGAGCGTCAATGCCCGCGACGCGATCGCCGGGGTGGGCAAGGTCACCATCGAAACGGAAAACGTCCGCCTCGACGAAGCCTATTGCGCCGATCACGCGGGCTTTGTTCCCGGGGAGTATCTCCTGCTTGCAGTGAGCGACGACGGCTGCGGCATGGACAGGGAGAGCCAAGACAAGATTTTTGAACCGTTTTTCACCACAAAGGGGGCGGGGAAAGGCACGGGCCTGGGCCTGGCCACGTGCTACGGCATTGTCAAACAGAACAACGGGTTCATCAATGTGTACAGCGAACCGGACCGGGGAACGACCTTCCGGATTTATCTGCCCCGGCACATCGGCAAGGCCGAACAGATACGGAAGGAAGGACCGCAGGAACCGGCCATCCGCGGCAGGGAGACCGTGCTGGTGGTGGAGGATGAGGAAGCCCTCCTGGAGCTGGGCAAGATCATGCTTGAAAAGCAGGGATATCGGGTGCTGACCGCCGGCACGCCGGGCGAGGCGATCCGCCTGGCGGAGGAGCACTCCGGGGAGATTCACCTGCTGATGACCGACGTGGTGATGCCCGAAATAAACGGCCGGGAGCTGGCCAGAAAAATGCTTTCCCTCTATCCGAACCTGAAGCGGCTGTTCATGTCGGGCTATACGGCCGACGTCATCGCCCATCACGGCGTGCTGGATGCAGGGGTGCATTTCCTCCAGAAGCCCTTCTCCAGAAAAGATCTGGCGGCCAAGGTGCGGGAGGCGCTGGATCAGGCATAGAGCTTCATCCTTCCTTCCGGTACCGGTTATCGCAACAGAGGAGCGCACCAGATGATTGACCAAACCAGGACCCATGCCGAACTGATCGAAGAGCTATCCGTTTTAAAGCAGAAAATCCAGGCGCTGGAACAACAGGAACTGAAACGGATGGAGGAGGAGAAGCGCCGGAACCAGGATATTGCAGAACCGCCGGCGGAAGGGATCGGGATGCGGATTGCCGGGGCCATCGCCAATGCGCAGCTTTATAAAGATCTTCAGGAAACGGAAAAGTCGTTGCGCGAGAGCGAAGAAAAATACCGTTTAATTGCGGAAAACACGGCTGACCTGATATCGGTCCTGGATATGAATCTGCGCTTTACCTATGTCAGTCCGGCCACCATGCGTCTCCGTGGGTTCACCGTCGAGGAGGCCATGGAGCAAACCCTTGAGCAGGTATTGACCCCCGAATCGATGCGGCTCAGCCTTGCCCTCTTTGAAAAAGAGATGCAACTGGAGGCCGACGGAACGGCCGATCCGGATAGGACGCGCATCCTGGAGTTGGAGGAATACAAAAAGGATGACTCTACAATTTGGATGGAAGTAAACCTCTCCTTTTTGCGCGATCAAGACCGCAAGCCTGTCGCGATTCTCATCGTGTCCCGCGATATCACCGAGCGTAAGCGGGCGGAGGAAGAAAATCGGACCCTTGCGGAACGCCTGCAACGTGCGGAGAAGATGGAGGCCCTCGGGCAACTGGCGGGGGGTGTCGCGCATGATCTGAACAACGTCCTGGGGGTACTCAGCGGGTATTCGGAACTATTGCTTGAGGCCATTCCTGAAGGGAGCCGGGCCAGGGGTTACGCTGAAAAGATTTTGCAGTCCACCGAGAGAGGGGCCGCGATCATCCAGGACCTTCTCACCCTGGCCAGGCGGGGTGTCGCGGCGTCGGATGTCGTCGATCTCAATCGAGTCGTTTCGGATTTTCTCAATACCCCGGTGTTTGAGAAGATGAAGGACTATAATCCCCGTGTAACCTTCAGGACGGAGTGCGACCCGAACCTTTTGAACATCAAAGGCTCTCCGGTCCATCTGGAAAAGACGTTGATCAATCTGGTGTCGAATGCAGCGGAATCGATTTCCGGCATCGGAGAGGTGGCGATCCGGACAGAGAGCCGCTATCTGGACAAAGCCATCCGCGGCTATGACGAGGTCAGGGAGGGAGATTATGCCGTCTTGACCGTATCCGATACCGGGATGGGCATCCCTGCCGAGAACCTGGAGAAGATCTTTGAACCGTTCTACACGAAAAAGACGATGGGCCGAAGCGGGACCGGGCTGGGGTTGGCGATCGTATGGGGAACGGTAAAGGATCACAACGGGTATATTGATGTAGAGACGGAAGTCGGGGAGGGAAGCACCTTTACGCTCTACTTCCCGGTGACCCGGGAGGAACGGATTGCACAAAAGCAAAAGGCGCCGATCGAAGAATACATGGGCAACGGAGAGTCGGTTTTGGTGGTGGATGACGTTGCCGGGCAGCGGGATATTGCCGTCAGATTGCTTGCAAGGCTGGGGTATCAGGTTCATGCGGTTTCCAGCGGGGAGGAGGCGGTGGAATACCTCAAGGGGAACAAGGCCAGTATTCTGGTTCTGGACATGATCATGCCGCCGGGGATCGATGGTTTGGAGACCTACCAGCGGGTGCTGGAAATCAACCCGAACCAGAAGGCCATTCTTGTCAGCGGTTTTTCGGAGACGGAGCGTGTCCGGGAGGCGCAGCAGTTGGGGGCGGACGCCTATGTCAGGAAGCCCTACATCATGGAGAAGATCGGCGTCGCTATCCGGGATGAGTTGCTGAAAGCTACAACCGGCGATGCTCGGGGCGGACATCCGGCGTGAATGGGAGTAGCGCCCCCTCCCCGGATTCTGCCGGTCGAAGACCATGAGGCGGCGATCATCCAGGTGAAAGGGTTCTCGAATCGGTGAATGGCTGAAACGATAATGGGAGGTTTTATGCCGAAAATACTGGCGATTGACGACAAGCAGGACAATCTGATCACGCTGTCCGCCCTGCTGAAGGATTTGATGCCCGACTGCGCCGTGCTCACCGCCCTGTACGGGCGCGATGGGATAGAGAAAGCAAAGGCCGAACGGCCCGACGCCATTTTGCTGGATATCATCATGCCCGATATCGATGGTTTTGAAACCTGCCGCATGCTGAAGGCTTGCGAGAGCACGAAGCAGATCCCGGTGATCATGATCACGGCCGTCAAAACCGACGCCCAGAGCCGGAGCAACGGTCTCGATTGCGGCGCCAATGCCTTTTTGGCCAAGCCGATTGACCCGTCTGAACTGGTCTCCCAGGTGAGGGTCGCCCTCCGGATCAAAAAAGCGGAGGATGATTTATGGCAGGAGAGGAATTCGCTGGAAATAAAGGTCCGGGAAAGAACAGCCGCGCTGTGCCGGGAGATCGCCGAGCGCAAAAAAGAGGAGATGGAAAAACACCGTGCACAGGAGAAGGCCAACCTGTTCGCCGCGGAAACGGCAATGCTCGCGAAGATCGGGCGGGTGATCGGATCTTCGCTGGAGATCGAAGAGGTCTATGAACCGTTTGCCGCCGAGGTCCGAAAGTTGATTCCTTTCGATAACCTGATGATTAATCTGCGCCAGCCGGATAAGAATGCCCTGGTGATCGCCTATGCCTCCGGTGTGGACATTCCGGGCAGGCGCCAGGGGGATCTGATCCCCTTTCAAGGGTCGGTCGCTGAGGCCGTCACCCATACCAAGAGGGGGGCGCTTCTCCTGCCGGAAAGCGCCGGGGAGATCATCCGGAAATTCCCCCCGTTGGTTCATGTGATACAGGCGGGATTGAATTCGATGATCTCCGTTCCGCTGATCTCCGCGGACGAGGTCATCGGCGTCCTGGTCTTCCGGTCCAAGAAAAAGGGGGCCTACACGGAGCGGGACCTCAACCTGGCGGAAAGAATCGGGATGCAGATTGCCGGGGCGATCGCCAATGCGCGCCTTTTTTCCGACCTCAAAAAGACGGAGCAGGCGCTGCGGGAGAGCGAGGAACGTTTCCGGCTGGCCTATTCCGCCAGTCCGGATTCGATCAACATCAACCGGATGAGCGACGGCCTGTACGTGGATATCAACGAGGGGTTCACCCGGCAGACCGGGTTTACACGGGAGGATGTCATCGACAGGACCTCTCAGGAAATCAACATCTGGTGCAATCCCGCAGACCGGCAGACCCTGGTGCAGGGCTTGCGGGAAAAGGGCTGTTACGAAAACCTGGAGGCCTGTTTTCGGCGGAAGGACAGTTCGGTCATGACAGGGCTGATGTCGGCCAGAATCATGGTATTGCGAGGCGTCCCGCACATTCTCTCCATCACACGGGATATCGGCGACCGCAAGCGGATGGAGGAGGAAAACCGCCGGCTGGAGGAGCGCTTGCAGCGGGCGGAGAAGATGGAGGCGCTGGGAACGCTGGCGGGCGGCGTTGCCCACGATCTGAACAATGTCCTCGGGATCGTTGTCGGCTATGCGGAACTGCTGCTGAATGATATGGATGAGACCAGCCCGATCCGCGCCGGCCTGATGAACATCCTGACCGGCGGCGAGAGGGCGGCGGCGATCGTGCAGGATCTGCTGACGCTGGCCCGAAGGGGCGTCTCGAACAGGAAAGTCCTGAATTTGAGCCGGATGGTCGTCGATTGGCGGAATTCACCGGAGTTCAAGACGCTCTCTTCGCATCACTCCGCGGTGCGGATCCGAATCGATCCTGAACCGAACAGCCTGAACATCTCCGGCTCTCCGGTGCATATCGGCAAGACATTGCTCAATCTGGCTTCCAACGGCTGTGAGGCGATGCCGAACGGCGGCGTGCTGACGATCCGGACGGCCAATCAGTACATCGACAAGCCGGTTCAGGGATATGACGAGGTTCGGGAGGGGGATTATGTCGTTCTTTCCGTCTCCGATACGGGAGAGGGGATCCCGGCAGATAACCTGAAGCGGATCTTCGAACCGTTCTATACGAAGAAGGTGATGGGGAGAAGCGGAACGGGTCTGGGTCTGGCGGTGGTCTGGGGGACGGTGAAGGATCATCACGGCTACATCAACGTTCAGAGCGAAGAGGGCAAGGGGAGCGCCTTTACCCTCTATTTTCCGGTGACGCGGGAGGAGGTCACGGCGGATCAGGCGGCCGTCCACGTTTCCGCGTACATGGGCCGGGGGGAATCGATTCTGATTGTGGACGACGTGAAGGGGCAACGGGAGCTGGCCGCCGCGATGCTCGGAAAACTGAATTACAGCGTCACGAGCGTGGCCGGCGGTGAAGAGGCGGTGGCGTACCTGAAGGAACATGAGGCGGATCTGATGGTTCTGGACATGATCATGGACCCCGGCATGGACGGGCTGGATACCTACAAGAAGGTTCGTGAGATCTATCCGAGGCAGAAGGTGATTATCGTGAGTGGTTTCTCGGAGTCGGAACGGGTGACCGCCGCCCAGGCCCTTGGTGCGGGGGACTACGTGAGAAAGCCCTATATCCGCGAAAAACTGGGGCTGGCCGTGAGGAACGCGTTGGCCAGTTCGTCATCTTGACGAGCAAGCTCCTCGCCGGCTTCGACGCCCCCAGCCTCCGGGTGACGTACCCCGACAAGCCGATGAAGGACCACAACCTCCTGCAGGCGATCTGCCGGACCAACCGGACCTTCGGCCAGGAGAAACAACGGGGACGTCAAGAGGCGGCATATACGGTCGGATCGGGAACGCCGGCATCCCCGAATCCTTTTCTTCTCAGGATGCAACTGTCGCACCGGCCGCAGGCCTCTCCCGCCGGCGAGGGGTCGTAACAACTGTGAGTCAGGCCGTAGTCGACGCCCAACGCGATCCCTTTTTTGATGATCTCCGCCTTGGTCATCGAGATCAGCGGCGCCCGGATGGTCATGCGCAGTTTTCCCTCCACCGCCGCCTTGGTGGCCAGGTTGGCCAACCGCTCGTAGGCGGCGATGAACGCGGGCCGGCAATCCGGGTAGCCGCTGTAGTCGACCGCGTTGACGCCGATGAAGATATCGGCCGCCTGAAGCACCTCCGCCCATGCGAGCGCATAGGAGAGGAAGATCGTATTGCGGGCCGGAACGTAGGTGACCGGGATCTCCTGCGCCATGTCGTCGACGCCGCGCCCTTTGGGGACGTCGATTTGGTCCGTCAACGCCGAGCCGCCGATCGGCCGCAGATCGATGTCGATGACGAGATGTTTTTTCACCCGGAAGAAATCGGCCGCCTTCCTGGCCGCGTGCAGCTCGCAGGCATGCCGCTGGCCGTAGTGGAAGGTCAGGCTGTAGAGGTCATACCCTTCGGCCCCGGCTATGGCCATCGCGGTTGTGGAATCGATGCCGCCGCTGGAGAGGACGACCGCCTTTTTACCGGACATGATGGACTCCTTTTTCCTATACGCCCCGTTTTTCAGCGCCCCAGATCACCTTGTGAAGCTGGATCTGCAGGCGCACATCGAGATGATCCTCCAGGATCCACCGGGCGAGGCTCTCCGGGTTGATCCGGCCGGATACCGGGGAGATCAGCGGCGGCTTCAGGCCGCTACGGCCGGAGAGATGGTCTGCGATGACGGACCTTGCATACGCATAATCCTCCCGGTTGCCGACGACGAATTTGACCTCGTCGTTCGGTGTGACGAGCGTGAGATTCTCCAGCCGGTTCTTTTCCGATTCGCCGCTGGAGGGGCATTTCACATCCACGATCCGGATGCACCGCTCGTCGACGACGCCGATGTCCATGGTGCCGTTTGTTTCGAGCAAGACGGTGTAGCGTCGATCCAGCAACGTCCGGATGAGTTCCGGGGTCCCGGCCTGGAGCAGCGGTTCCCCGCCGGTGATCTCCACGAGGCTGCAATCGAAAGCGCGGATTTTCCTCTCGATCTCGCCGATTTCGAGCCGCGATCCTTCATCGTACGCATAGACGGTGTCGCAGTATGAACAGCGGAGGTTGCAGCCGGTCAGCCGGACGAATGCACAGGGCCTGCCGGCATGGGAAGACTCTCCCTGAATGCTGTAGAAGATCTCGTTGACCAGCAAGGGCGCTCACTCCTCCCAGTAAAAGGCGCCGGCATTGGGCGTTTCCGAAACCTGAATCTTCGAGACCCGGACCGCATCCGAATTGATGCGCCGGCTGAGCTCCCGGAAGAGGTGCCGGGCGATGTTTTCCGATGAGGGATTGAGATCCCGAAACGGATCGATTTCATTGATGTTGCAATGATCCAGTTCCCGCAGCACCTCCCGGACATGCTCCTTGACCACCCGGAAATCGATTCCGATCCCCGTGTCGTCAAGTTCGCGGCAGCGGACGAAGACCCGGACGATCCAGTTGTGGCCGTGCAGGCGCGCGCAATCGCCGGGATAGCCCCGCAGCGCATGGGCCGCGGAGAAATGGGTTTCCACATAGACTTCAAAGACGCCAGGCATATTTATCCCCTTCGGATCGAATTTGCGAGACCTGAAAAACGCGCCATTTGTCATTGCAAGGAGACCGAAGACTGACGAAACAGTCACATAACGATTCGAAAAACCGTGAGATTGCTTCGTTGCTCCGCCTCGCAATGACAGGAAGGGCAGAAACGTAAGGTCTCTTGTTGCGCCAATGTACCACATTTGGGAATCATGAAGCCCGATTTTTATGGAGGAGACGATCAAATGTGACGTGGGAAATGCGAGGTTGCTTGATTCGGCTTATCTGCCGGCGGTGCAGGAGGGTTCGTTTCATCCATTCCTGGCTCCGCCCCCGGCAACCATAACGCCATCGTCCGCGACAAGGAACGCCACCGTCTTCACCGTCCCGACGCTCGCTGATGATCGCCGTGCCTCAGATTGCCCCTTGACTTTACAGGTCTGTTCTTTTTATACTGCCGCCGTCAAAAGACAATTTTTATCAATAGTTATTATCACGTCCCGACAAGGGGGAATGGATGGATTTTACTTTTTCGCCTTGGCTTGTCTGGTTCTTGGCAGGCATTGCCATCATGCTCGCCGAGCTTGCAATCCCCGGGTTTGTGATCATCTTTTTTGGATTGGGGTGCTGGGGCGCCTCGGTCGTTGCGTTCTTCTCCCCAAACGCCTATTCGGCGCAAGTAGCCGTTTTTGTCATCGTATCCGTCGTCTCTCTGATGATGCTGAGGAGGGTGGCCATGCGCGTCTTTGTCGGACGCAGCGAAGGCCAGGAAAACGAGGACTTGGGAAATATTCCCATGGGATCGCGGATAACCCTCGACCAGGATCTCGAAGCAGGACAGATAGGGCGGGTGCGTTTTCGCGGAACCATGTGGGACGCCATTTCGGAAGATCGGATCCTTGCCGGATCCGATGCTGAAATCACGGGTGTGGACAAAGCCAATCGATCTTGCCTCAAGATCAAGAGTGTCTCGCGTGTTTAAGATAACGCTCTGAAGTGCAAAGTTCAGATGTCATCTCTCCCGCGAGCAGGCACAGCGGTGGCCGGATACACAGAAACCTGAACAATATAAAAACCATAAGGAGGATTATTATCATGACTACGTCGCTCGTCGCCTTAATTGCCATCGCCGTATTGGTCTTTGTCGTGCTCTTCAAAGGCGCCCTCATCGTCCCTCAAAAAAGTTCCGTCATCGTTGAGCGCCTGGGAAAGTTCCATCGCACCCTCGATGCGGGCTTCCATATTCTGATCCCCTTTATGGATCGGGCCGCCTACAAATACAGTCTGAAGGAAGAGGTGATGGACATCCCCGCCCAGATTTGCATCACCAAGGACAATGTGAGTGTTGAGGTGGACGGTCTCATCTACCTTGAGGTTCAGGACGCGCACAAAGCAGCCTACGGCATCGACAACTACCGCAGGGCGGCCTCGCAACTGGCGCAAACAACGCTGCGCTCGGCCATCGGCAAGATCGACCTCGACAAAACCTTCGAGGAACGGGAGAAAATCAACACGGACGTGATCTACGCCATCGACCAGGCGGCCCTCTCCTGGGGGGTGAAAGTGCTTCGCTACGAGATCAAGGACATTACACCGCCTGTATCGGTCAAAGAGGCTATGGAGGCCCAGATGACCGCCGAGCGCCAGAAACGGGCCAACATCGCCACGTCCGAAGGTTTGCGGCAGAGCATGATCAATCAGTCCGAGGGTGAAAAGCAGAAGCAGATCAACGAGGCCCAAGGCAAGGCGGCACAGGTCACGCTTGTGGCCGAAGCCGATGCAAAGCGGATCGAACTGATCGCCAAGGCGACGGGCGAGGGAATCAGCAAGGTCGCCGCCGCCATCAAGGATCAGGGCGGAATCGAAGCGCTCAACATGCGACTGGCGGAGCAGTACATTGTGCAGTTCGGCAACCTTGCCAAGACGACCAACACGATTATCATGCCCAGCAACGTAGCCGACGTCGCCGGTCTCATCGCCACGGCCATGTCTACGGTAAGGGAACTCAAATGATGGACGGCCTCCAACTCCTCCTTGTATCCACGCTGATGCTCCCCTCCGCCCTCCATGCCCGGGATCTGGTCATGCGGCTGAAATCGGCCCTTCTCGATGTGAAGGTGGTCGTCGGCGGCGCCCCCTTCCTCTTCGACCCCGAGCTCTGGCATGAGGTCGGAGCGGACGCAATGGGCCGTTCGGCCTCCGACGCCGCCGGCATCATCGGGAAGTTCACGGAGGATGCGCAATGACCACGGCCACAATGACATCCATGCAGCGGGTCCTGACCACCCTCGGCCACAACGAGCCGGACCGGGTCCCCCTCTTCCTGCTGGTGACGCTGCACGGCGGCCAATTGGAGATCCCCCATGCCGGATCGCAGGTGGACCATTTCGTTACCGTGAGTCTGGGGATATCGCAAGGGGACGCCTCTGCGGAGATGACGGCGGACGCCGTTCTTCGGGCGGCGGACGCGGCCCTTTACGAGGCGAAGAAACAGGGGCGGGACCGCGTTGTAATCGCAGATACCGAAAAACATTGAAAGAACCTGAACAAAAACCAAAGCGGATCGGCATCATTGCCGACAGCCACGGCAACCGCGAGGCCACGGCGGAGGCGATCCGCCTGCTGAAGGGGCGCGGCGTGGACCTTCTGGTTCATCTCGGCGACTTCTGCGATTCCATCGACCACGGCCGGGCGGAAGGGATGATCGACCTGCTGCTGGAACATGGCGTCTTCACCGTCAAAGGAAACAACGACTTCCTTGTCGAGAGGATGCTGGCCGATGAACGCCGCCCTGCCACTGCCAAAGAAATGAAACTGTTAGTATTTCTGCGGGACGTGCCGGTCGTCCGCGCGCTGGGCGACATCCGCCTCGCCCATTCGCTCCCCTTCGACACGCTCCGCGCGTTCTACGAACCGATCGACCGGGGAGACACCTTGCGGGCGGAAGCGCTATTTAACGAGGCGGATTTCCGGATCCTTTTCTGCGGCCATTCCCACCTCCCGATCCTCTTCCGGAAGGAAAACGGCCGTGTGACGAGGGAGCCGGTCCCGCCGGGGCTGCCGGTGATCCTGCGGCGAACCGGACGCTATATCTTCATCGCCGGCGCGGCCGCCGACGGGGAATGCGCCCTCTACGACGGAGAAGCCGGCAGCTACGAACGGATGGGGTCAGGTCTTGGGATTTGAATTTCCAATTCAAATCCCAAGACCTGACCCCATTAATCAAGGAGGATATCCATGGAAATCTATGGGATGCAGAAGGATATGGAGGCATTCGGGAGGCTCCTTCCCGAGCGGCAGGAGCGGATCGCAGCGGCCTCCGGGGAACCGGTCCGGGACGACCCCATGAACGCGCTGACCCGGAGGCTTCACCCTGAAAGGATCGACCTCGTTGTCACGGAATTCCGCGAAGAGACCCTTTCGACGCGAACCTTCCGCCTCCGGCCGGCGACGGGATCGCAATCGGAACTTCCCGTTTTCCGCGCCGGCCAGTACCTGAGCCTCAAGGTTCCGGTCGGGGATTCCTGGCTCACGCGGCCCTACTCCATCGCTTCGGCCCCGTATGAGGCCCTGGGCGCCGACGGTTTCTATGAGGTCGCGATCCGCCGGAAGGAGGGCGGCTTCCTCACCGAACGAATCTGGGAAACCTGGCGGCCCGGCACGGAAATCTCCGCCTCCGGCCCCCATGGAACCTTCTATTACGAACCGCTCCGGGACAGCCCGGAGATTGTCGCCCTCGCCGGCGGAAGCGGGATCACCCCCATCCGGTCGATGCTCCGGGAGATCGCAGCGGGGAGGCTCGATACGCGGATCGCGCTCCTCTACGGGACCAGCCGCCCCGATGACCTCCCCTTCGAAGCGGAGCTCCTCGATCTTGCGACGCGCCTGCCGGAGAGAATCCGGGTCACCTTCGTCTGCAGCCAACCGGATGAACGATGGTGCGGCCCGACCGGTTTTCTGACCGCCGCCTGCATCCGCGACTACGCGGGCGACCCCGCCGGGAAAACCTTCTTCCTCTGCGGCCCCCCCGAAATGTACCGTTTCCTCGATCAGGAACTGGTTGCGCTGGGAATCCCGAGGCGGCGGATCCGCCGCGAGGTGTTCGGGGAAGAGGCCGCCATTGCCGCCTGCCCGGGATTTCCGCTCGAAACGCTGGACCAGAGCTTCTGGTTGACGGTCCGGACGGGGACGGCGGTAAATACCGTTCCGGCCGCGGCCGAGGAGACGATCCTCGCCGCGCTGGAACGGGCAGGGCTCGCCCCGGATTCCCAGTGCCGCTCCGGCGAGTGCGGCCTCTGCCGGTCGCACCTCGTCTCCGGCGAGGTTTTCATCAAGCCCGAGGGCGATGGCCGCCGTGAGGCGGACCGGCGCCTCGGCTTCATCCACCCCTGTGCGACCCATCCCCTCTCCGACCTGGAAATCCGCCTCCCGCTGACCGGCGCCGCCGCGAAGGGCGGCCCCCATTTCGACGCCGAGTACGACTGCATCGTCATCGGGGCGGGGAACGGCGGGCTGGCCGCCGCGCTGAAGCTCGCCAAGGAAAGGGTCCGCGTGCTGCTCCTCGAACAGCACAACCTGCCCGGCGGTTTCGCCACGAGCTTCGTTCGCGGCCGCTTCGAATTCGAACCCTCGCTCCACGAGCTATCCAATGTCGGTTCACCGGAGGACCCGGGATTCGTCCGGAGGTACCTGATCGGCGAAGGGGAGGCGGATTTCGACTTCGTGCCGGTCCCCGAGGCCTACCATCTGATCCTCACGGACAAAGGGATTAACATCAAGCTCCCGTTCGGGATTGAAAACTTCGTCGAAACCGTCGCGCAGGCCGTCCCGGGGAGCCGCGAACCGCTGAAAAAATACCTGGAAGTCTGCAAGGGGGTCTTCGACGGGATCTCCTACGTCGGGCGGATGGGGGGCAAACCCGACGGCCAGGTCCTGATGGAGCAATACCCCGCCTTCCTCGCGACGGCGGGCTACACGGTGGAGGAGGTCACACGGACCTTCGGTTTCCCCGAGGCCGCCCTCGACCTGATCTATCCCTACTGGTGCTATATCGGGCTCCCGGTGAACCGCCTCGCCTTCACGATCTGGGCGCTGGTCCTGTACGACTACCTCCTCCGGGGAGCCCATGTTCCGAGGGAACGCTCGCACGGGATGTCCGCCGCGGTGGACGCCCGGATCCGCTCGCTGGGAGGCCGGACCGAATACGGCGTCAAGGTCAAAAAGATCTTCACGGAAAACGGTTGTGTGACGGGTGTCGAAACCGCCTCGGGCGAATGGATCAAAACAGGCTTCGTCCTCTCCAACGCCTCGCCGAGCCTCGTCTACGGCCGCCTGATTGATCCGCCGGGTGCGGTCCCCGAGGGGGCCTTCAAACTGACCAACGCCCGGAAGACGGGGGCGAGCGCCTTCGTCGTCTATCTGGGACTCGACTGCCCGCCCGAGGCGCTGAACATCGAGAGCTACGGCTACTTTATCGGCCCGGACATGGATACAGAGAAGGCCTACGAAAGCTTCAACACCTTCGAGCCGCCGCGGATGCAGGCGGCGATCTGCCTGAACAAGGCGAACCCCGGCTGTTCGCCCCAGGGGACGACGATCCTCTCGCTGACCGCGCTGGCCGGCCCCGACGCCTGGAAGGAGGTAAAACCGGAGGGATACGCAGCAGCCAAGGAAGCCTTTGCCCGGGCGATGATCGACCAGTTCGGCCGGGCGCTGAACTGCTCGCTGTGGGAGCACATCGAGGAGGTCGAGATCGCCGCGCCGCCGACCTTCGCCCGCTACACGGGGGCCTTCAAGGGGACGATCTACGCCTACGAGCAGGACCCCTGGGACTCCGTCGTCGCGCGGGCCCTTTCGCTCCCCCAGGAGCGGTTCATCCGGGGGCTCGATTTCGTCGGGGGGGCGGCAGCGACGGGCGGCGGTTACGAATCGACGATCCTCTCGGGCCGGACGGCGGCCCAGAGGGTCCTCGCACGGTTGAAGAGGAAAAAATAAGGAGGATATCATGGCGGAAAAATTCATCAGTTTGCGGAACCTGCAATTCCTGCTTTACGAACAGTTCGATGCGGCGGCGCTGACGAGGTATCCCTATTTCGCGGACCACAGCAAGGAGACCTTCGACATGGTCCTGGAAACGGCCATGCGGATGGGCCGGGGGATCCTCTTCCCCGCGCTGTCGGTCATGGACAAGGAGCCGCCGGAGTTTCGCGATGGGAAGGTCTTTGTTCACCCCGTCGCGGCGCAGGTGATGAAGGCCTGCGGCGAGGGCGGCTGGATCGGCGCCCAGGCCCCGTATGAGATGGACGGCCAGCAGATCCCGAACTCGATGATGACCGCGTTTAGGGGGATCTTCTCGGCCGCGAACTATTCCGCCTCGGTCTACCCGTTCCTGACGACCGGCGCGGCCCACCTGATCCTCTCCTTCGGATCGAAGGAGCTGATCGATACCTAC
>CAYSSF010000009.1:35012-41086 GCA_964433455.1 uncultured Syntrophaceae bacterium | reverse complement strand
GGCAAAAATAAGTCAGCCCTTCATTGGACAGATTCCCCATGCCGTCCAGATCGTTCCGCCGGGGTGCATCAGCCCGGGCAAGGGCAGACTTGTAATCGATATTCCTGCGAGCCAGTCCCCGGCTGACCGACCAGAGGCCAAAACCGTGAACGGGAATCCGGTGAAAGTATGCCTCGGTGAAGAGGCGCGCCACCCGGCCGTTGCCGTCGAGGAAGGGGTGAACCCACATCAGCCGATGGTGGGCTGCCACGGCAGCAACAAGCTTCAGCGCACCATGATGACTGTCCGGCGCATAAAATTCACCGAAACGGTCGAGAAATGCCTTGAGTGAGTCATGCCCCGGCGGCTTGTGATATCCCACCTTAATGGCCTCTTCACGGAGCTCTCCCGGCACGACCAGGCTTTCTTTACCTGTTTCAGGATTGGTCACGACCCGAAATTCCTCAGGCAGTTTCCGGTAGAACTCACGGTGCAGGTAACATAGAAATTCCCGGCCAGCCATGTTGACTTTCGGCTCTTCCCGCAATTTCCTCTCCATATCCCTCTGGACGGCGATATGGGCAACGCTTTCTATCTGAAGATTGCGCTTGGCCGGTTCGGAATCGTACTCTTGCAGCATGGCGCGGACGATGTCATGAGGGTGCGTGTTATGGCCCTCGATCAGATTGGAATAATAGCTATTGATGATCCGGAGCAACTCCCGAAGTGTTTCGAGTGTCACGGGATGCTGTCGGTTGCCGAGCTCGGCGGATTTCTGGATCACCTCCAAGGCAAAGTCTTGAAGCTCGTCTGCCTCTTCGGGCAGGAGAGGGGTCATTTGATGGATTTGAGATCGCATATTTTGCCTCTTATTGCCGATATATTTGCCGGTCAATATCCTGTAAATAATCCATGATTACGAGGAAGATTATACTATAATAAAATTAAATGCAATATTTATTGCCGATTTATTTGCCGATGTACGGGATTGCCTCGATCGGACAGCCGGGCGGATTTCAAGAAACGAATCAATTTTTGCGAAGAATCGGTCGCTGGAAATGGGGGATTCGGCGGCAGATTGATGTAACTAAAATCCCTAACCGAAAGTAGACCCAAAAGGCCTAACGTAATCCAAAACGCTCTTTGTAATCGGATGATATATAAGCGATTATTTTTGATGGAGAATCGCCTGATTTCAGTTATCGACTTTTAATCCGTTGGTCGCGGGTCCGATTCCCGCACGACCCACCAGAAATCGGGGGTTACGAATCGTAGTAACGGTTTGTGACCCTTTATTTTTTGTGATTGTGATAAAATTGCGATAAACGGCTGCTTGATATTGTCCATAACCTCGATTGCAGAGCGAAGACTTTCAGGGTAATGGTAATGTAATGCATTATCCATCATTTCGGAGAAGCAATGAACATTGAAAAAGTTGCGGTGATCGGTGTGGGGATGATGGGACCGGGCATTGCGGCAGTCATCGCGTTGGCTGGGTTCGACGTAGTGCTTATCGGCAAGCGGCCGGACCGGATAGCGGATGGCGTGAAGAAAGCGCATACCGTGATGGATCAGTTGCTCAATAATGACCTCGCCACGGCGTCTGCCGTCGCGCGCGCCAAACTCGCGGTACGCGGCGCCACCGATTTAAATGAAGCCGTGCAAGACGTTCACCTCGTCATCGAAGCCGTCTCGGAAAATCTGGAACTCAAACAGCAACTGTTTCAGTGTCTGGATCGCCTGACGCCGCCGGAAGTGATATTGGCGACGAACACCTCCGGCTTGAGCGTCACAAAGATTTCCGCGCTCGCGACGCACCGTGAACGGATTGCGACGACACATTTCTGGATGCCGGCGCACCTCGTTCCGCTCGTTGAAGTGGTCATGAGTCCGGACACATCGGAGCAGACCGCACAAACCCTGCTGGAGTTCCTGGGGCGCTGCGGGAAAAAACCGGCGCTTGTTCGCAAGGATTTGCCGGGGCAACTTGCCAATCGCATCCTGCAGGGGATGATCCGCGAGGCAACGAACCTCGTGCAGGAAGGTGTCGCAACACCAGAAGACGTCGACAACGCGATTAAAAATGGCCTGGGCATTCGCCTGCCGGTGTGGGGCATAATCGAGCACATCGACGCGGTCGGCCTGGATTTGTGCTTGAACGTTCAAAACAGTGTGCTGCCTGCGTTGAACAACGAACCGCATGCCGTGCAACTTTTCGCCGACAAGGTGAAGCAGGGTAATCTGGGCGTCAAGACCGGCAAAGGGTTTTACGATTGGAACACGAAGAGCATTGACGATCTAAAGCAACTGCGCGATGATTTCATCGTCCAAACGTTACACTTTCGCGCCAAGCACCAATCGGGGTAGACAGCCGGAAGCAACGTCCTATTCATCGACCGTCCCGGGAGAATCTTGGATCTGTGGTGGTGTTTTATCGTGTTTGGGGTATACCCGCCTTAAATGAAATTCAGAAGGAGGATTCACGATGGCTTCGGAAGAAAAAGTGGCACTTACGGTCATCCTGCGTCACGACCAGTCGAAAAATCTGGACCAGATCATGGAATACACCAAACAGACCGGCTTCTACCGCGATTTTCCCCCTGAGGGAACCGAATTGGTCTCCTGGTTCGTGGCCATGTCTTTCGGTTTCATTATCCAGGTGAGGGTAGAACCGTCAAAACTGCGCAACCTCAACCGCTTCATGGAACAAAAGGCCTGGGGGGCTTTCCGCTACGAAATCTATCCCGCGTATGACTTTCAACCGATTGCGGAGAAGGTAAAGAAAGAGCAGCACTTATGATGGTAAATTAATGGGGTTCTCCAACCCCATAAGCACTGGCAAGGTAGTTGCAGATCTCCAGTGGCGCTGATATAAAGCGACGCCCATTGGCCTCGCCGACCATGATCCCCTGGGGAACATTGTGTTCTCCTCCAAGGACGAGCTTTGGACAACCCTGGTTATCTTCACCGATCTCAGCCACGAGGCGGGGGCGGGGTCTCGGAAATTCAATATAATGCACCTCGATTTTTTCCCGGAGGGCGGGATAAAATGAAAGCATGCCTTCAACCTGGGCACAACCGGGGCAGAAGTAAATCTTCCCTTGATCAAGGAAGTCAGGTTTAAGCAGGTAGAGTCTATCTTTCATGATGCTGTTTCTCCTTTCAATTCCCTTCGGTTTCCAGTAGCCGCACCCAGGTCAAGTTCTAAAATCAGCCTGACACCTCCGAAGGGGAGTTTCCAGGATGAACCAGAAACTTGACGCACACGGGCGTCGGCACCTGCATCACATGCCCCGTCGGCAGGAGTTTCCCGGTTTTCGGTTCGATCTTGAACGTCACGATCGTATCGCTGTCCTGGTTGGCGACGAGCAGGAACCGGCCGCTGGGATCAATCCCGAAACTGCGCGGAGTTTTTCCCCGGGTCGGTTCATGGCCAACGTACGTGAGCCGTCCGGTACCTTGATTGATCCGGTAGATCACGATGCTGTCGTGACCCCGGTTCGAACCGTAGACAAACGCCCCCGACGGAGAGACCTGGACATCGGCACAGTCGCTCTCTCCGTGGCAATCCTCCGGGAGGGTGGGAACGATCTGCAGCACGTTGAACGTTCCCTTCATGCCGTCATAGGACAAGCTCGCCAGTGTAGAGTCGAGCTCATTGATAATAAACGCAAATTTTCCGCCGGGGTGGAAAGCCACGTGGCGCGGACCGGCCCCCGGCTTCATCTTGACCCAGGGAACTGCATTCGCCTCCAGCATCCCCCGCTTCGGGTCGAACGTATAGACCATCAGTTTGTCCAGTCCGAGATCGGGAACGAACGCGAACCGACCGGCTTCGTCAAGCGTAACCGAGTGCGCGTGAGGGCCCTTCTGACGGGCGGGATCGATGCTTGCCCCCTGATGCTGGATGAAATCGGAGGCTTCTCCCAGACTGCCGTCATTGAGCACCGGCAGAACGCAAATGCTGCCGCTCATAAAATTGGCCACAAACACGTATTTTCTTTTTTTATCGACAAGGACGTGGCAGGGATCGGTTCCATGCGTCAGCCTTTTATTCAGGAATTCAAGCTTTCCCGTCTTCGGGTCCACGGCAAAGGCGCTGACGGTTCCAGTCGGTTGGTCTTCGTATGTCTTCAATTCATTGACGGCATAGAGGAAACGCCGGGTGGAATCGAATGCCAGGTAAGACGGGTTGGTGACGCCGGTTGTTTTACCGACCAGTTCAAGGGCGCCCGACGTTTGATCCATACGATAGATGTATATCCCCTTGCCTTTTCCCTGAAGGATTCTCCCCGTCCCGAAGCGAATCGGTTCGGTGTACGTTCCAATATATACCAGCATTTCTTTCGCCATACTCCAGACCCCACACTCTACCTTTTCGAGCCTCGGAGGGAGCGTCCGAACCTCCTTAATCCTTCCCCTGAAATGAGGCATTCTCAAGCTGCCGCATCTTCTCGACCTTGGGGATCGATCCGCCTCCCTGAAATTCCGAGTGGAGCCATGCGTCCACGATCATTTTGGCCAACTCCGGACCGATCACCCGGGCACCCATGGTCAGAACTTGCGCATCGTTGCTCTTCTTCAGACGCTCTGCCGAATAGACGTCGTGGCAGGTTCCGGCGAACACCCCTTCGACTTTGTTGGCGATCATCGCCATGCCGAGTCCCGTACCGCAGATAAGGATGCCCCTGTCGTAATGGTGTTTCCGGATCTCCTGCGCCAAATGGAAGCCGATTTCCGGGTAGTCAGCCTTTTCCCGACCCAGATAATCCAGGTCTGTAATATGGACGCCCTGTTTCTTCAGGTGGTCGTAAAGGACTTTTTTCAGATCGATCGCCGCTTCGTCACAATCGATGGCGATACGCAAGTCAGACATTGCCACGGACTTACACCTCCTTGATGGTTTGTTAATTGATCCCTGTTCCGACACCCATAATTGGATTGATAAGAAGTTGCTTTTTTGCTTTAATTGAAGATACGGAAAGCGGTTTTGTATGTCAAGGAGATTGTGGGACGGCCGATTTTCCATAGGATCCATTTTTTGTGATCCATTTTTCTGTTGACAAATACTGAACCAGATTTTATCTTTACTGAAAATTCAGTGGAAGCGTTCTAATAAAATGCGAAAGCCTCGAGAGAACATACGTTACCGAATCAACCGAAGCGGCAAAGGAGACAAGCATGGCTGACCTCGACTCAATAAAAGAGGGCAAGAATTTCTACGAAAACATCCCGATGAAGACCCCCGGCTATTTCCTGAAAGGCTCGAACGCCCTGGATTGGGGCATGAAGAATCGCCTGGCGCGTATCTTCAGACCCGACACAGGCCGCACGGTGATGCTCGCCATCGATCACGGGTACTTCCAGGGGCCCACCACGGGGCTGGAGCGCGTCGACCTCAACATCGTGCCGCTCCTTCCCTATGCCGACGCCCTGATGCTGACCCGCGGCATTCTGCGCACTACGATCTCGCCGGAGTTCGGCGGACCGGTGGTGATGCGTGCCAGCGGCGGCCCCAGCATCCTGAAGGAATTGTCGAACGAAGAACTTGCGGTGGACATCGAAGACGCCATACGCATGAACGTGTCGGCGCTGGCTATCCAGGTGTTCATTGGCGGCGAATTCGAAACCCGTTCGGTGCATAATATGACGCGTTTGGTCGACTTGGGGCTCCGCTATGGGATCCCCGTGATGGCCGTGACGGCCGTGGGCAAGGAGATGAAGCGTGATGCCAAGTACTTCCGGCTGGCCTGCCGCATCTGTGCGGAACTGGGCGCGCATCTGGTCAAGACTTACTATGTGCCCGAGGATTTCGCGACGATCACCGCCTCGTGCCCGGTCCCCGTGGTCATGGCCGGCGGCAAGAAGCTTGCAGAATTGGATGCGCTCACGATGGCTTACAACGCCATTCAGGAAGGCGCTTCGGGCGTGGACATGGGTCGCAACATCTTCCAGAGTGACGCTCCCGTGGCCATGATCACGGCCATTCGGGAAGTGGTCCACAAGAACCTCAAGCCCAAGGCCGCGCTTGAACTCTTCGAGACTCTGAAACGGGAACCGAAAAGCAAATCGTAAGCGCCGTGCAGGCGCCAAAA
>CAYSSF010000009.1:0-34912 GCA_964433455.1 uncultured Syntrophaceae bacterium | reverse complement strand
CCGGCAGGAGATCGAAAAATAAGGCCCAGAGTTATACTCTAAGGGATTTTTCTTCCTCCCGGATCATACGGTCCAATCGTTTTGCGGCGGCTTCTGCAAATGCGGGGTCATTGATGTGCATGTCCAGCACTTCGAGCCCGATATTTTTCGCACCCGTCCGTGCCAGTTCGGCGCTTAAACCTTCGAGGAAACCCTTGTCCGATTCCGGTTCGAACATGGGGCCTCCTGCAATGTTGAGCTGTGAAAACCCGCGGTTGGGGATAAGGATTTCAGAAGGACCGTTGCTTCGAGACAGGCGCTCGGCGACGAAGCGGCCGACGGCAACCATTTCATCATGATTGGCTTTGACATGGGTGTGGATGGGATTATGAATCACATATTTCCGTTCCAACATCTTTGGCGAAACCGATTCAAGGCTGCCAAACAGGATGAAATCGGCCCCTCCGGGAACGACTACCTGAGGCAGTCCGCGGCGGCAAGTGGCCTCCATTCGATCAGGGCTTGCAGGAAAGATCCCCCCGAAAAGCGAATCGATGACATCGTGCGGGGTGAGATCCAAAATTCCAACCAGCCTTCCCGCGTCGGCAAGCTCTTCCATCGCCTTTGCGCCTATGCCGTTGCAGTGGAAGGCGATCACTTCGTACCCCAACGATTCCATGACCTCTCGGACACGCATGGCGCAGGCGGTGGTGATTCCTGCGGCAGTCATGCCGACGGCGGGACGGGTGGCGACATGGCCGATCTCCATCTCAACCATCCCTGTTATTGCCCCGACTCCCTCGGCCAGCACCTGCCGGGTTACAAAGTTCAATCCCAATATGTCGGCCACGGAATGGATTATGGTAATGTCTTTGGTGCCCGTGAACGGGCCAAAGGTGGTCTGGCCGTTGGCCACGGTCGAAACCATCACCTTTGGAACGCCGAAGGGCAGGGCCTGCATGACCTTGGTGCTGATCAGGGTGCCCTGTACTCCTCCCAGGGCGATCACCCCGTCGAGTTGGCCTTCCCGATATAACCGGAGAGCGATCTCCGTCGTCCCCTGGGTCATGATGCGGATCGCATCATTCTTGTTTCCTTTGGCGATGATTTCGTCCAGGGTCGTCTTTGCAGCCTCGGCAACAGCCTGCCTTGAAATGGAAGGGTGAAAATAAGGCGCTCCCCTGATTCCGCAATCGATGACGATCGGGAAATGCCCCCGCTCTTCAATAAGGTCCTTGACAAACCGGGTCTCTTCCCCTTTGGTGTCAAGGGTGCCTATGATTACAATATTTTTAGGTTTTGCCACTTGTTCTCCTGATGGAACCGATTCATCCTCGCCTGCTCTTTAGTGTCAATGCAAGTCAGGAAATAAGAGTGAAAATCCCATCCACCGCTCCTACTTGGCTTCGGGTCCATTGGGCTCAAGCACAACCTTGATTGCACCGTCCCGCCGGTTGACAAATGTATCGAGGGCCTTGCCAAACTCCTCAAGAGGGAATACGTGGGTGATCAGATCTTTGACTACGACTTGCCCTGAGGCGATCAGCGATAGAATTTTGTCGCTGACGTTGGGGTTCGCTTTTGAGCCGAAGATTGCGACCTCATTCCGACAGATATATTTAAAGGGCAGAGATTCCATTACTTTATCCGTGGGAACCCCCAGGAGACCAATACGGCCGCCCTCCCTCACCATCCGTACCGCCTGATTCAGAGTACCCTCCGCGCCGGAGCACTCGAAGACTTCATCGACCCCCACTCCTCCGGTGGCCGCACGCACTGCTTTCACCGGATCTTCCTTAAGGATGTTGACCAGGACGTCCGCTCCCAATCGTCCTGCGGCTTCCAGACGCGGCGGCCTCCCCACGACAATTGCGCGTGCTGCGCCCAAGGCGCGGGCGGTTCGCATCGCCAGAATTCCGATGGGCCCCGGTCCGATGACTGCCACCGTTCCTCCAGCGGTAATACCCGTCCTTTCCATCCCGTGCAGGCCCACTCCCGCGGTGTCTACCAAGGAGCCTTCCAGAAAAGAGACATGGTTTCCCATTTTATGAATGCTCTTGACCGAATAGATGTTGTACTGGGCATAGGCTCCGCGAAACTGAAAACCGTAATGCCGTATTCCTGTTTCCAGACGGCCGTAATTGAGACACTTGTTGTAATGGCCGGCAACACAATTGGAGCAGTGACCACATCCCTTCCACGCCTCACCTGCCACGCGCTCGCCTGTCTTGAAAAAGTGCTCTGAATTTTCCCCTAGGACAACCACTTCCCCGGCCCATTCATGACCGGCGATAAAGGGGTAAGATAAAGGCCAGTACCCTGGAAATCCTCCCTTGACGACTTCGGGGTCTGTGCCGCAAATGGCTACGGCCCTGATGCGGCAGAGAGCTTCAAAGGGTCCGGGGGTAGGAACAGGCACCTCCTGGATTTCGAATTCGCCCGGTCCGGTTAAAACCAGAGCCTTCATCGTCTTGGGTATGGATTGGTTCATGCGATTCCTCCTTCAAGGTAAGTGGCAGCTTGCTAACGGGTCAGAATGATTCGACCCACCACGTCGCCCTCCTCCAGTCGTTTGGCCGCCTCATTGATCTGGGACAGATGAAAATGAGCGCCGATCACAGGTTTTATTTTGCCTTTCGCCACGAGATTCACCGTATCGACCAGTTCCTGTCGATTGCATCCCCGGCACCCGATCACCTCTTTTTCTGCGGAAAAGAGAGGGATACTCGGAATTCTGAAATAGTCGTCGATGTACGCTATGATAAGCAGTTTCCCGCCGGATCGCAGAAAAGCAAACCCTTCCCGGACGCTCTCCTCCGTGCCGATGCAGTCGGCAACCACATCCGCGCCTTCACCGCCGGTGAAGGCCATCACAGCCTCCTGCACATTCTCCTTTAACGTATTCACGGCAATGGCCCCGTACGCCTTTGCAACGGCAAGCCGAGCATCGCGCCGGCTGGTTGCCAGGACTTCCGCACCGGCCAAACGGGCAATCTGGACCCCGTAAATCCCGATTCCTCCAGCTCCCAGGACGACCACTTTTTTGCCAACCACGACTTTCCCCTGGGAAATCAGGCTGTGATACATGGTTGCACCGGCGTCGGGCAGGGTGGCGACATCCTCGCAGCTCAACCGGTCAGGGACCGAAACGAGGTTGCACGCCGGGACAGCCACATAATCGGCGTGCCCGCCATCCCGTTCAAAACCGATGCGCTGCAACTTCCGGCACCGCTGGGTCTGACCGGTAAGACAGTGAAAGCAGTTTTGGCATGAAACATCGATGGCGATAAGAACCTTCTGCCCGATCTGCCAGCCGTCCACGGCCCGGCCCATTTCCACGATGTGTCCGGCGCTCTCATGTCCCGGAACCCGCGGAAGTTCACCCAGGTTCTGCCTTCCCTGCGCAAGATGAAGGTCCGTCAGGCACAATCCGCTGGCCTTGACCTGGACGAGGACTTCATCCGGCCGGGGGGTTGGAACTTCCTTTTTCTCGCTGTAATGAAAGGGTTGATGATACTTCAGAATCTCAACCGCCCTCATGAGGCTGCTCAACGGGGAGCCTCCTTCTTTTCCAATTCTTGCAGCCGCTTGAGGATGTCGGGCCGCGGAGGTGAAAAGATATCGAGTGCCAGCACATCTTCGTCAAAGGATTCAATCCCATGCAATGCATTCGGCGGAACGTAGCCAAACTCTCCGGGAGAGAGAACCCGTTCTTCGCCATCAACAGACAGGCCCATCTTCCCCTTCAACATATAAACAATCTGGGCGCTGGGATGACGATGGGGAGTTCCCTTCAGGTTAGGCACTGCCTCATGCAGCGCCAGCATCACCTCCCCCAGCACGATTCCCCGGCGACTCATTCCCAATGGCAGGGTGGGCCCCGGCTCCAAATCTTTCACGATATTCATCCAATCGAAGAATGGCGCCATTTCGAAAATCCTCCTTGCGGTTCGGAAACCACTTTTATCAATGGGTCTTATCAAGAGGAGGAACGGTCACGACAAGAAGCACGGCATCGAGTTCCCCTTCGTTTCTCACGGCATGGATATCCCCGGCTTCAATCAAGGCGGCATCGCCCTTATTCAGGTCGGCAAGCAACTGACCCTGGCCATAAATCTGCATCGATCCTTGGATGATGTAGAAAATTTGATCTGAGTGCTCATGAACTTCATCATGGCTGCCCGATCCCTTGGACAGGGTGGAGAGGGTCACGTTTGCTTTTTTGCATCCCCCGTCCGGGTTGAAAATAACCTCGGTCTTCATGTCAAAATGGTCGAAGGGGGTGTATTTCTCCCCCGTGCCGTTGCGATAGATTTTCATCTTTCTTCACCTCGTCGATCTTGATGCGCATATTCCGGCCAAGGAACAGGTCCGTGCCCCCGCATCGATCCTTTGATCTACTTCTTCTGATACCAGTCCTTGTCATACCAGGTCGTTTCAAGAAGGGTGCACCCGATGTCCGTTCCGAAAGGACCATGGACGACCCCTGCAGGCCTGCAACCGTAATAACCTTTGGTATAAAGGGTGTTGGTCCCATAATCGAGCAGATGTCCTTCCAGCAGAAACAGTTCCTCCCAGAATGGGTGCTGAAGAGGTCTATCAAATTTGAACCCCGGCTCGAACACGACGATCCGGGTGTAAGCTCCCGTTTCGGAATCAACGGACAGGATCTGTTCCTTAATCCCCTTGATCGGTCCGCCCCGTTCCCTGGCAACCTCTGCCCACGGATAATCGAAGACCGTGCTCCTCATATCCCCCCCCGTAGCGGGTGATTTTCCCATTTTTCTCCTCCTTGCAAGACGGCCGCTTCTTCGAGCGACTCGATTCGTAGATCTCCTGTGTTCGGATGGGCTTCACAGGCATCCAACTGCAAAGAGAAGCCCCTGCTTCTCTTTGCAGTTGAGCCATTTCAGAGAGATTCTACTTCTTTGGGGAAAACGCTGCCGGTGCGGCAAAGGATCCGCCAAACATGGGGTCCTTTACAGTCGCCACATTGTCTTTGGTCACGACAACCGGGGGGACGAACCCCTTCTTGCTCGTCAAAGGTTTCTTGCTCATGAGCGAATCCACAAATGCCATAGCCTTCTCAGCCATGATCGCCTGGCTCTTGATCGTCGTATAGCGCATCTGTCCGTCGTAAACGGCCTGCATTCCCATCAGGGTTGCCCCCGCGCCATAAACCTTGATCTTGTCCGCTTTGCCGGCGCTCTGGACCGCCCGGACCGCGCCCAGGGCCAGTCCGTCGTTGCTGGCCGCAATGACGTCGATATTGTTGAAGCGGACAATGGCGTCCTCGGCGTTCTTCATCCCGTCCGAGGCGATATCGCTCGGCGAGGTATACTTGTGGAGCAGCTTGAGTTTGGGATATTTCTTCAGTTCCGGCGTTGTGCCTTCCTCAAACATCTGGATGGCATAACCCGCGCCCATGGGGCCAAACAGGAAGACGACGTTGGCCCCGTTCGGATAATCCTTAGCGATCTGCTGGATCTGCTTTCTGCCGAACTCCGGTTCGTCGGCAACCACCGCCGCCGCCACGTTTACGGTCTTTGACAACCGTCCCACCGTCACCGTGGGGATCCCCGCCTTGAAGGCCTGGTCAATAGCGACCATGCTGCCGTCCTGCTGCACCGGACCCATAATAATGATGTCCACCTTGCGCTGAATCAAATCCTCAACATCCTTGATCTGCTTTTCCTGATCTCCATTTGCCCAAACAGTGACGACATCATACCCCTTGGCCCTGGCGGCTTGCTCCGCCAGTTTTGCCATCATGGCCCACCAATCGCTGTCCTTCTGAACCATGCTCAAGCCGATGACCTTCTTGCCCTGAGCCACTGCATCCGATACGAACGAAACGAGCAGAAACGAACATACCATCAACACACCCAACAACACCATTTTGCGCTTCATACGTTCTCCTCCTTATATGTTTTGATCCTTTGCCTATCTTCTTTGCCCACTGGATCATTCTCTGGATGTCCGTCTTCTCCGGCTATCATCAACAAACATGACATCCTTTTGCCTTCCTTCACCTCCTTTCAGTCAACCGCGAGTCGAACAAAGATCGTTGGACAGGAGATGTCCGTCAGATATCTTTTTTTCTCGAGACCATATCGAGGGCCACGGCAAAGATGATGATTCCTCCAACCAGAATCAGTTGCCACTCATACCCAACGCCGATGATGTTCAGCCCATTAAACAGGGTTGCCATTAAGATCGATCCCAAAACCGTGTTTCCCATCGATCCCACCCCCCCGGCCAGAGAGATCCCTCCCACCACGCAAGCGGCGATCACGTCAAGGTTGGTCGTCATCATGAGCCCCGGCTGCGCCGAAACGACACGGGCTGTCAGGATGATTCCGGCCAAGGCAGAGAGAAAACCACTCAATGTATAGATCTTAATGAGCATTGCATCGTTTTTGAGTCCCGCGAGTCTCGCAGCCTTGACATTGCCTCCGATGGCATAGGTGTTGAGGCCGAATTCGGTTCGGGAAAGAACGATGTAACCGATGATGACGATGACGATCATATAGATCACGGGCAGCGGGATTCCGTAAACGAAACCGATGCCGATGTAATTGAAGGCATGGGGCAGGTCACTGATAATCAACCCTCCCGTCAGCGCCATGGCGATCCCCCGGGTGGTTGTCATCGTCCCGAGGGTGGCCACAAAGGGATTCACCCGCAACTTGGCAATAACCAGCCCGTTCACCAGTCCGGTGAAGGCGCCCGCGGCCAGTCCGGCCAGCATGGAGAGGATGATCTCCCCGGTCGCGGCCATCATAAGACCCGTGATGCAACCGCACATGGCCCCTATGGAGCCCACACTGAGGTCGAAGCCGCCGCTGATCATGCAGAATGTCATCCCCACGGCGATGATCATGTTAATCGACATCTGACGGCTGATGTTGATGATGTTGCCGACCGACATAAACCGGGGATCCAAGATGGAAAAAATCCCCAGGACCGCCACGAGAGACCCCAGCAAAAACCACCGCTGCAGGATTCTGAAATCGAAGTCCCGCCCCGTTGCCTTCTTTGCATCGCCCTCTTTTATTGAACGTTCATCATGCATCGCAGTATCGACTCCTTTCCAAAGGTATTTCTTTCAAAAAGGCCTCCAAAGTTACCCTCGTGGAGGACCATGATCCGGTCGGATACCCCGATGATCTCGTCGAGCTCTGAAGAGACCATGACGATGGCCCCTCCGTCTCTGACGAACTGTCCCATAAGCTTGTGAATCTCCGTCTTGCTGGCGATATCGACACCCCGCGTGGGTTCGTCCAGAAGGAGTATCCTCGGCCGTGAACCGACCAGCCTCCCGAGAATGGTCTTCTGTTGATTGCCTCCCGACAGCTCGGAGACAACCTGAACATGGGGATCGTAGGTTACAATTCCCATGCTCTTGATCAGGGAGTCTGCCTTCTGTCGGATCACCTGATTGGACAGAAAAAGACCCTTGACCACCTCTTTAATCTTCAGGACGATCAGGTTTTTGGCCACGCTGAGTTCCGGGAATGTACCCTCTCCGCTTCGATCCTCCGTAAGAAGGCCGATCTTCCTCTCAATGGCCTCCGTGGGCGAAGTGATATCGACCCTCTGCCCCTCGAGATGAATCTCGCCCCCGAACTTTTCATTGATCCCATAGATGGCTCGGATCAGTTCACTCCGGCCTGCGCCCACCAGGCCGGCAATCCCCAGGATCTCTCCCCAGTGAACCTTGAATGAGATATCACTGAATCCTTCTCCGGACAGATTCCTCACCTCGAGGGCTACATCCCCGATCGCAGCTTCGGTTTTGGGAAATAATTCGCTCATGTCCCTGCAGGCGATCAGTCTGCAGATCTGGTCCGCATCAAGATTGCATGTTGCGGCTGTAGCCATCTTCTCCCCGTCCCTGAGCACGGTGACCTGATCCACAAGATTTGAGACTTCGCTGAGCCGGTGAGAGATGAAGATAACGACATATCCCTTGTCCCGGAGAAGCCGCAGGATATTGAAGAGGTGATCGATCTCCTTGAAGGTGAGAGAAGAGGTTGGCTCGTCGAGAATGATGACCTTTCCACCTGTGGAGAGTTCTCTTGCAATCTCCACAAGCTGCCTTGCTCCCATCGAGAGTTCGGAGACCATGGTCGAAGGGGCGATATCAATCCCCCATTCCTTGAGCATTCCGCGCGCTTCATTCTCATACTTCTTCTCGTCCACGAACCGGAAGGCGCTCGCTCCCCTGAATTTATGAATAAACATGTTCTTTGCGATGGAGAGAGAGCGAATAAGGCTCAACTCCTGGTGGACGATTCTTATTCCCGCATTGTAGGCATCGACCGGTGTATGGAATAAAACTTTGGCGCCATCAAGTTCGATGGTTCCGTGGTCAGGCGGATAAACCCCTGAAATGATTTTCATCAGGGTGCTCTTTCCTGCCCCGTTCTCGCCAACGATCCCGTGAATCTCGCCGTCGCGAAAAACGACCGAAACATCCCTGAGAGCCTGAACTCCTCCAAAATGCTTTGAGATCTCTTTGACTTCGAGCATATTACCCTCGCAATTCGTTAGAGAATAACGTGTCCGTGCTCGTGGACCGTGTCCGTACCTCCTGGGATAGTGCACTTTATCGTAACAGGCGTAAGTCCGGCACGCCTATTCATATGTCTCGTAAACAGGCTCTCGATTGTGGGCAATGGAAGAAGGGCGGATTCCTCTCTGTCTTTCGGTGGCATCCCTGTGTTCTCCTAGGGTTCCACGACCACCTTGATCGCCCCGTCCTTTCGATGAAGAAAGGTATCGAATGCCTCTTCATACTTCTCGAGGGGGAAACGATGCGTGACGACCTTATCCCCTTTCAGAATCCCCTTCTTAAAGAGGCGAATGACGTCCTCTGAAACATTCGGGTTTGCCCTCGACCCTTTGATGAAAATTTCATTGAGGACCACCTGGGTCCAGGAGGAAAAGGGAGCCGCTTGATCATAAAATCCCAGCAGGGCGATCTTTCCCCCCTTTTTTACGCTGTGAACGCTCTGTTGGAGCGTCACGGCGGCGCCGGAACATTCCAGGACTTCATCGGCGCCAATTCCATCCGTGATCTCCTGAATCTTCCCAACCGGGTCCTCCTTTTCAAAATCGATCAAATCGTCGGCGCCGATCTCTCCGGCTACCCTGAGTCTGTGGCCGCGGCCGACCATGATCACCCTCTCGGCCCCCATCCCTTTGGCAATCTGCAGGACGCACAGTCCGATCGGGCCGGGTCCGTAAATGGCCACGGTTCCACCCGGTTTGATCCCGATCAGTTTTATTGCGTGGAGGGCCACCCCTCCGGTATCGACCAGACTTGCATGGACAAAACTGAGATTGTCGGGAATCTTATGAATGGCTTTTACTGAATAGGCGTTGTACTCACAATTCGCCCCGGAAGAGATGAATCCATAGTGGCGGTGGCCGGATTCCGGCTTTCCGTAGTTAAGACAGATCGTATAATTTCCCTCCATGCAATTCCTGCAGGATCCGCATCCCTTGTGGGCATCCCCCGCCACCCTGTCCCCTACCTTAAAGTCGGTCACGCCCTTTCCCAACTCGGCGACTTCCCCTGCCCATTCATGGCCCATCACAAAAGGGAATCTCGGCGGCCATCCCTTGGATGAATGCGTCCCTTTTACGATCTCAGGATCTGTCCCGCAGATGGCGATTGCTTTTATCTTACACAAGACCTCACCCGGTTCCGGCTCGGGAACAGGCAACTCTCGCATATCGAAGGTGTTGAAGGCTGTTAGCATGCAGGCTTTCATCGTTTTCGGGATCATCTTTCCTGACTCCTTACCGGGTCAAAAAAATCATCGGGTGAGAATTGACCCAAACGCCCTTGGCCGTTTTCTTTCCACAGTTTGAAAGCTTATGGGGAATGGTAGAATTGAGTGTGATCGTATCTCCCGGGTTCATCTTGTAGAACTTGTCGCCCATCTGGATTTCGATTGTTCCTTCGAGAAGAAGTCCACATTCCAGCCCTTCATGGGTATAGGGTTCTTCACCCGTTGATGCCCCCGGCGGAATTTCGAAACTGATAAACTCAAAAGGAAGGGAAAGATTTCGCGACAGGAGTTGGTGCTGGACCCCACCCTGGGTCGTCAGGATCTTCCGCTCCCGGACCTCCATAAGACAAGTATCTCTGGTCTCGCTGGCCTCCTCATCCAGGATTAACTGGCTGAGGGAGATGTCAAGCGCGTCGGCGATAATCCGCATGGTGCTGAAGGAAGGATTAACCTTTCCTGTTTCGATCTGACTGAGCAGACTGACCGAACGTTTGGTCTTCTTCGCCAACTCCTGGAGGGTGAGATTTTTTTGGCCGCGAAGGGTCCGGACTTTTTTCCCAAATCCACAATTATCGACGGTCATGAAAGTGAGCCACCTTTGAATTTTCAGTGACGATAAAAACTATTTCAGTATTTGTCAACAGAAAAATTGATCATCCCTGGATGACGGATCACTATCATGTTCAGAATCGGCTTACTCATGCATTTTAACGAAGAGCCCTTTTAAACCCGATTGATGAATTCGCGGTTCCGGACCTCAATGTTGACCTTCTCCAACTCGATCAAGGCCCGTCCCAGGTGCTCGCCGAAACGCCTGTTCGCCTCGGCGCCCTTCTCTGCGCTGGCGCGGAACGGGTTACCGATCAGGCCTGTGTCGGAGAATTCCCGATGCTCCATCGGAAAAACAAAGTAGTTGTATCCTTCGAACTCCACATTGGGCGTGCCATCCTTTTTCAAGAATGCTTCCGGCAGAAAAGCCGGGGTTCTGGTCCGCTCACCCTTGACAGCCCGATCCATACGAACCAGTTTCGCGTCCACCGACATGACCTGGCTCGTCTCTAACTCCCCGGCGTGCCAGCCGGGGGTCTCCTCGGGGGGGCCCTCCAGAATGTCCTGGACGATTCCCAGGTAGTTTTCCGCCCAGGGCCGGCAGATGCCGATGAGGGCGCCGGTTTCGTACTTCAGACTCCGCATGAGAGGGTCGATGATCTTCATGTTGGATGCATGGCCGACCACAAGCATGATCTTGTTGAATCCATGGTGGATCAGGCTGCGGCAGACGTCATACATCAGGTTCCGCCATGTTTCGGCCCGAACCGTGACGGTGCCCAGGCCGGAGTTTGGGGGACCCATGTGATGCGGACTGTAACCAATCCATAGCTGGGGAGTGTATAGGACCTTCGCGTATTCAGCAGCGATCTTTGTAATGGCCTCACAATGGATTGAATCGGTTAGGAGCGGACAGTGAAAAGAGTGCTGCTCCAGACTGGCCACCGGCACCATGATGATGTCTTTGTACTTGAGGTATTCCTGAATGTCCGGATAGCAAAGATGCCCCATGTTCCAGGTTGGAAAATCAAGTTCCATGACGGTTCCTCCTTATCCATAAAAATGAATGTTTTACCCTTCCGGGAGGTGAGTCTTTGTGGATTCACCCATCAAACCTGCATCGACAATTCAGCCTTGATCCGATCGGACGTAAATCGTGTCCCGTCAGATACACACCGCCCCGGCGACCAGATCAACAAGGTTTCTGATCATCAATTTTCCTCCCGCGGAATCGTTCGACTGGGCGTTGCCCAAGGCCTCATCGCAACGTGTGCAGGCGGTAGCCATCAGAACCGCGCCGGTTTCTTCGGCCTCCCTCAACCGCATGCTTGCCACTTCCCTGCTCAGCTCCGGCTTGAAAACCGGCAGGAATCCTCCGGCTCCGCAACAATTGGCCATTTTGCCGTGGGTATCCATCTCCCGGAGATCTTCCTCCAGGATGGCGGACAAAACCGACCGTGGCGCCTCCAGTTCTTCGCAATAGCGGGCCAGAGCGCAGGGATCATGGTACGTTACCGGACCGGATATTTTCTGGGTCACTTTCAGTTTACCGTCGGTCAGCCAATTGTCCAAAACCTGAGTGACGTGATGGAACAGCACGCCCGCGATGTCTCCCCCAAAAGACCTCGTCCTTGTCGTGAACATCCGGAAGCAGTCCGCGTCCAAAACCACCACATGGCCGACGTTGGCGTCCTTGATCATCCGCGCGATTCTTACGGAAAACTCCCCGGCGCCCGTGAAGTCGCCGAGTTGGTAAAGAGGCCATCCGCAACAAGGCTCCTGATCGAGCACCTTGAATCTCACACCGGCCCGGTTGAACAAGCGGCCCATGTTACGGACGGTTTCAGCCTGTCGGGAACGGGCCGTACATCCACAGAATAGCAGAACTTCGGCGTTCGGGTCCGTTTCGACCCCGGCCTGGCTCAGAATATCAGAGGCGGAGGGTCCCGGCTGACAGTCGGCGCGAAGCCGTTCGACAAACCGCCGCACCTCCTCCGGCGCCAGCCCTTTCTCGAATAGACGGGCGCGTGTGTCCACGACCAGTTCCTCGTGATTGTAGTTGCCGACGCACCACTTTTCCAGAAGCCCGTCATTCAGGGTCGTGTACATGATATCGGCTATGTCCTCGTTCCACTCGAGAAACCCCTGTTCCAATCCCCATAGTATGGCGGCCCGCCCGCGCGGATAGTAGGACTCCCGCCGGACAATCGAGGCTGCCCGATCGGCCACATGACACATCATGCAGAACCGACAGGCCCATATGGTTTCATTTCTTTCCTGACTGGTCAAGAACATGGTCTCTAATCCCTTTCCTGTTATTCCCTTTGCCGGATCAGATCCGGCGGATAAACCCCAATTTGCCCGGATTCATAATACCCAGGGGATCGATGGCATCTTTGATGCCTTGCAGAACGCCAAATGCAGGACCATACTGTTCGGGCATGAGCCACCCGAGCTTGAAACCGATCCCATGGTGGTCGTTCAGAACACCGCCGTTATCCATCGAGGTGCGGGCCGCCTTGGCCCAGATTTCGGTGTGGAGTTGGAGCGCCTCCATCGGATCCTTGGGAGGCTTGGGAATGATGAACCGGTCATAGACCATCGCTCCCCATGGAAACCAGTGGGAAAAATGTGCAATGTAGCGGGCCCCGAAATCCTTGAACCCCTCCTCGATGGCCATTTTCTTCGCCATGTAGATACCATATATCTTGTCGTAGGTGCTTGTCGTTTCCACAGTACCCGACATTTCCGGAAGCATCAGGTTATGGGGCGGAAAATAGAAATCGTACCGGTGTTCCCACCAGTGCTCACCCAGTTCGGGCCCCAGCCGCTGTGCACTCAGACCCGTGCAAATTTCATCCATGGCATCCATTTCCATATCTACCTGGCCCGGCGCACCGTCGGATCCGAGAACCATATAGCAGCCACGAACGGTCAAACCGAGGACACGATTGATAATTCGCTCGCTGGAGTTGTCATCGTATAGCCGGATTACACAAGGCCGGAGTCTCTTGGTCATGATCCGCCGGCCGGCCTCCAGGCCGGACTTGATATCTTCAAACAGATAGGAGTTGAAACGTCTCACCTCGGGTATCGGTTCAATCCGAACCGTTACTTCGGTAACGATGCCTAATGTTCCCTCCGAACCGACAAAGAGCTGAAGCAGGCTGGGACCACAGGCATGACTGGGGACCGGCAACGTCCGGATGATTTCACCCGATGGTAGAGCGACCTCAAGGTTCAGGACCATATCCTCGGCTTTACCGTACTTGGTCGACAGGGTTCCGGAACCGCGCGCCGCCACATAACCACCCAGGGTGGCGCCGTAAACGGATGCCGGGTAGTGAGCCAGGGTTAATCCTTTTTTATTGAGGATCCACTCCAACCGCTGGCCATTGATGCCCGGCTGAGCCGTTACAGTCAGGGATTTCTCGTCGATCCGAATGATTCCATCCATCCTTTTCAGGTCGACGACGACACCGCCATAAAGTGGAGTTACCCCTCCCTGGCTGCCGGTTCCACCGCTATACGGAATAACCGGCAGGCGATGGCGTGTAGCGATTTTAAGCACCCGCGATACCTCTCCGGCTGAACCCGGGCAGACGAGTATATCCGGCAATCGCGGCTTGAGGCCGCGATCGGCCCAGATCTGCGGAGCCAGATAGTAGTCCATGCTGTAGGCATACAAATCTGCGGCCCGCAAGGAAACTTTGTCGGCCCCCACAACGTCACGGAACTCGTTGGCGATCACATGATAGAGAAAATCCTCAGACATCTCAAAAACTCCTATTGACATTTTTGCGCAGTAATAAATATAATCTTCCATCATGTCAAGAAATAATTTCATCTCATCTCACTTTACCTCATTCGTTTGCAGAAATGCTGCGAGAGATCAATGGTGAGAGTGGGAGGACAGGGAAACAATCCATCAGGCAATCATTGGCAGCAGGCTTTTGGCAAGCGGGAGAACATTATGTATCCATTCGAGAGACTTAATAAAATAATGAATACCCTGAGATCGAGGGGGCAGATCATGATTCAGGAGGACGCACAGCTTTTTGGAGTGTCCAAGGCCACCTTGCATCGCGATCTCGACCAACTCCAGCAACAAGGGCTGGCGCAGAAGGTGAGAGGTGGGGCTATTCTCCGGGAGAGGCGCGATTTGGAATCGCATTTCCATCTGCGCCTCAAATCCCAGGTGGAGGAAAAACAGCTCCTTGCCGAAGCGGCTGTCAGTTCAATTAAAGACGATACTTCCATATTCCTTGACCACTCTACGACGGTCTTCTTCCTGGCACAGGCGCTGGCCAAGAGGACCTTCAAAAATCTCATCGTGGTCACCAATTCTTTGGCCGTTCCGAACGCGTTATCAGGCAACCAGGGAGTTCAAGTTATTCTGACCGGCGGCAAAGTTGAAAGTGAGTTTCATGCCCTTTCCGGCCGCGCAGTGATCGAGTCTTTCCGCGGGTTCAATTTTCATCAGGTTTTCGTGTCCTGTGGTGCGGTAGCGGCGGACGGATTCATGACTCAAGCATCCTTTATTTATGAAATTCTCAGCGAAATCATGAATTCTCCAACCAACTCCGAATTAAACATCCTCGTTGACAGCAGCAAATTCCATAAAATCGCCACATTTCGGGTGGGACCCCTGAAGATGGCCACACGAATCTACACTTGCGGCAAACCGCCTAAAGCGTTCACGGACAAGGTGACGGCATTGGGTGTGCAATTGGTTATCGCTAAGTGAAACACCTTGGCGCGGTAACGATGGCAAGCGATCTTCTCCAAGATACAACGGGAAACCGCAAGCAGCTATGGCTCTGATCCTTTTCATCAATCCCGTCCGGAATTCCTCGCCTGGCCGCGGTGAGCTGCTCAAAGGGTATTTGAGCCTGGGCAGTCTGGCCTCGGCGCTTCGGGACCCGGATTTTGTATGCAGCTTGGCCACCCTGTGGGGCAAGTCCTGTAATGGATGCCCGCCATCTTTTGACGTCCGGGTAATCCATCTGGAACCCGGCCTTACTGAGGAGGCCCTGGAACGGCGCATCGTCACCGACGGCGGCGAGTGCCTGCCCCCACTGGTCGTGGGTGTGACCGCCACGGCAGTCCATCTGGATTGGGCCCGTACTGTGGCGCGGGTGGTCGCGCGACTGTGGCCGGAATCTTTTCGGCTGATCGGTGGTCCCCATTGCTCTGTTGCGCCCGAACCCTTGTTGGGACCCGGACTGTTTCAGGCCGCCTGCCTCGGTGAGGGAGTAGAGACGGTCGTCGAACTGGCCCTGGAACTCCGCGCAAACGGCTCCACCCATCTCGTTCATATCCCCGGTTTGGCCTGGCTGGATACGGCCGGGCTGGTCCGATACAACGAACGCCGCCGGTTTGTCCTGGATCTGGATCACTATCCCTATCCTTCCCGCAGCCTGGACCTGTTTTTACCCGGCGGCGGGATCCGGGCCCGGGAAGATGATGAACCGGTCTTCATCCTGGCCGGCCACGGCTGTCCCAACAAATGCTCCTTCTGCGCGCAGAAAGCGATCCATGGCGGGCGCATACGGGAACGCAACGCGGACAGCATTATGGCCGAGATTGAGAGCCTCATTCGTTTCGGCTATCACCGCTTCGCCCTGGTTCAGGAAACCTTCCTGAATGAACGGTCGCGCATAGACCGGTTTCTGCAACTTATCAAAGAAAGGGGAATCCATATCGAATGGACCATAGAGGCCCGCGGGGACCAGATCGATCACGATCTTCTCGTCCGAATGAAAACCGCCGGGCTGAAAATGATCCAGATCGGTCTGGAGACCGCCGATCATGAGCTTCTTAACCGGACCGAAAAATCCCTTTGTTTGAAAGATATGGCCGATCTGATCAAGGATTGCACCAACCTCAAAATCGATACGGTCCTGTACCTGCTGGTGGGGCTGCCCGGTCAGGATTGGCCCAGCATCCTGCGCACGGCTCGGTTCATCAGGGAAAATCCACCGTACAACCGATCCACGGGCCACGTCTCGGTCGCCGTTGCCTTGCCCTATCCGGGAACCCGCCTCGCCGCAGACGGCAGGGTTCGGATCGTCAGATCGGAGCATGGTACGGGCTGGCCTGCAAGAACCCCGACCATCGGTGTTGACGCCCAGGGCGCCCTTCATTTCGGCGAAGTGACGGAAACGGACGTCATGACCGCCCGGGAGGTTTCCGAGTCCTTTTTCTTTCTGGATGACTATGCCCAATTCCTGATCCAGGCTCAGAAGAGCAGCCCTCTTGATCCTGCAACAAGGATGAAGGCCGGGAACCATGCCCGGCGGCTGTTCGGGATGATCGTTCAGCGGGCCGTGAGGGATCTGGTGATCCAGGCTCAGCCGGATTTGAACGCGGCCGAGAGGAAAAAGGCTGTGAAGGAGCTGATCGCTCATCACGGCCATGAAATCCGGATGGATGAAATGGCGGAGCCGGAACTGGGGCTGGAAGACGAGGATTTCCTGGATTTTTTGGACCTCGTCCGCTTTATAGACGGTTATCAAGCGATGGGAATTCTCTGCTGGAAGCAACGTCTCAAATTGATGAAACTGTGCTCCCTCGTCTGGACCGGTTCCAACCGGGCTTTTTTCGTGATCTCCTTCAGGCATGATTCGGAACAGGCGGGGGTCGAACTGGCCGGAATCCTGGACGGGATACCCCTCGACACGCTGTGCGGATCCCGAAAGAAAGATGGTTTTCTCTTGGCCCGATCGGTCCTGCCGGATGGTTTGGCCATCCTGGATAAGGGCATTTTGATTCTCGATCCGTTGCATGAGCAGGTATGTGAAATGCAAAGCGCAAAGCGATAATCCGGAGGAAAAATTGGAAGTCAATTTACTCAGTCTGCGCGAAGGCGCCGAAAAAGCAAAAGGCGTAGCCATAGTCATTGATGTCTTCAGAGCGTTCACCTGTGCTTCCGTGCTCTTCGGTCTGGGCGTCGAAAAAATTATTTTTGTGGCCGAACCGGAGGACGGACTGGCCCTTAAACGGGAACGCCCCGATCTGGTGATGCTGGGCGAGGTCAATGGCGAACCGCTCGATGGGTATGAGTTCGGGAACTCTCCTACGGAGTTGTTGTCGAGAGACAGGGAATATTTCGCCGGCAGGACCGCAGTCCAGCGGACCTCCTCCGGCGTCCAGGGAACCCTCATCGCGCTGGAACGTGCAAGAGAGGTTTTTTTGGCCGGATACGTCAACGCCCGCGCCACGGCCGAATACGTCAAGAAACTGGCCCCCGGCCAGGTGAGTATTGTCGCCATGGGCCGCAACATGAAAGAGACGGCAGCCGAGGATGAGCTCTGCGCCCGGTACATCGGCAGCCTGCTCGGCCACGGCGAATATGACCACCGGGAGGCGGTCAGAGAGCTTCTTTTCAGCCCCATGACCAGACTCTTTACCGGCGGTGATTATCCGCATTTTCCGGCCGAAGATCCGATCATCTGTCTTCAGCGTGACCTGTATGATGATATTGTGATCCAGGCCGGGAAGGAGGATGGACTGGTCGTGGCCCGCCCCATACCGGACGCTTTGATCACACGACGGAAATAGATACGGAAGGCAGGCATACCGTCGTTGCCGAAGGAACCGTCCCCAATCGGCTGACCCTTTCTATTTTTCCAGACTGCGCCGGCCCAGCATGAGGGTCGTCAGACAGGCCGCGCAGAGCACCAAAAAGCCCGCGTTAAAAGAACCCAGATCGTCCTTCAGCCAACCGAACATGATGGTAACGGCCACGGCGCCCATATTGGCCAGCATATTGACCATGCCCAACAACGTGGCCATCGATTCTTCGGGAGTCGACCGGGAGATCAGGTGGAAAAAGGCCCCGAAGTTTATCGAGGCGAACCAGGCGGCGCCCAGAGCCAGAATCAAGACCGCAAGGGGCTGACGAATCAGAAACAGGGAGATGAACAGAACCGACAGGACCATCATCGAACCGTTGGCGATCAGGGCCGCCCGGAAACGAAACAGGATCATCCCTCCCGAGAGGCGCCCGATCCCGCTGATCAGCATGACCAGAGCCCCTCCCCAGGCGAACTGCAACGCAGTGGCGCCACCGCCCGCCGCTTCCGCCAAAAGGGAGGGAACCCAGTTTCCCAAAGCCAGGACCGACCCCCAGGAAAGGCTGTGGTAGACCCCCACGACCCAAACCTGGCGCAACCGAAAAACCCGGGCCAGTCCGGCAGCCGAAACCTTTGCCGGCGGCCCGCGCTCGATATCCAGAAAAAGCGAGCCGGCCAGGAGCGGTAGAAAAGTCAGCACTGGAGTCAGATAAGTCCATTCCCAACCATAGGACAATAAACAGGGAATAAACAGGTACGCTCCGATGCTCCCCAAAGAGAAGAAGCCGCCGAAAAAAGCCTGATAGGAACCGATCCTCTCCGGGGGAGAATACAAGGCGATCATCTTGAAAATCGTTGAAAAGGCAAGTGCTGTTCCGATGCCGGTGACCGTGCGGCCAACAACGGCCAATCCCAGAGAAGGGTCCATGGCCGGGATGAGATTGCCCAGGCTCATGGCTGTAAGGCAGAAAAATAGATTCCATTTCAGGCCATACCGATCGACCAGGATTCCAGCCGGGATCTGGACCAGGGCGTGGGTCCACAAAAGGGCGCTCATAAGGACCGAAATAGTCGAATAGGAGGCGTCATAAAGCTCCATCAGCCGGCCGAGAGCCGATGGAATGTTCATGAATGTAATGCCCATTACGAAGCCAGTGGCCAGGGCCAATGTAAGTTTGCTTCTCATTGGTCTATATTCGGCCCCAGTGAGGACTCATGCCGGATTCGATGATTTGACTTCGTCCTGCCAAGTAAATGGTATCCGAAAAGCACCCTTGAACAGACTTGAACGTTAAAATAGCTCACCAGATAATCTCATTAAATAATATATTGTTGCAGTATATCTCAAACATATTGCTTTTTGTCCAGGTTATTGTTAAATGTATTCTACATCTGCTAACCGTGAGAACGTGAGGAGGAGTCCTGTAATGTCTTTTTTCCAAGAAAAACGAGCGGTATTGATCATAGCCACCCTCGACACAAAAAGCAACGAAGTAATCCATTTGAAAAGTCTGATCGAGGGTAACCATCTTGACGTAGTCATTTTGGACACAGGTATCCTGGGTGAGCCCGAGGGGGTTGAGCCCACCGTCCAGGCATCTGAGACGGCCAAAGCAGGCGGTCTTCCCCTTTCCGAGGTCAGGAAAAAGCCGTCGCGGGGAGCGGCGGTGGAAGTAATGCTCGAGGGCGCCAAGGTATTGACCCGAAAACTCTATGAGGAAGGACGGATACATGGGGCGATTTCCATGGGAGGCGCCGAAGGAGCAGTTATGGCTGCCGCGGCTATGCAAGTGCTGCCGCCAGGATTCCCAAAGATCATCATCACGCCTCTGGCCAGCGGTGTTCGCCAATTCGGCCCCTTCATCGGCATAAAGGACATCATGGTCATGCACTCCCTGATTGACATCGCCGGCATCAACGAGATCAGCCGGACCATCTTTGACAACGCAGGTCATGCCATCTGCGGCATGGTAAAGAACTACAGGCCCATGGAGATCAAAAGCTCCAATCTCGTAGCCATCACTACCCTCGGCACCACAGAGTGGGCCATGCGCTATATTTTCAACCGACTCAAGGCGACCGGCTTTGAACCCATTATCTTCCATACCAGTGGCGTCGGCGGTCAGGTAATGGAAGATATGATCGGTCGGGGTTTTTTTTGCGGGGTCATCGATCTGTGTCCCAATGAACTGACCGATCATCAAGTGGGGGGATACCACGACGCCGGCCCCAAACGCCTCGAAGCGGCTGGTAAGATGGGCATTCCCCAGGTTGTCTCCACCGGGTGTATGGATTTTTTCGCCCAGGGTGGCAAGGAATCCATCCCGGACAAATGGCGAGGCCGGAAGATGTACTATCACAATCCCGTCTTTACTCTAATCCGCCCAACCCACGAAGAGATGCGGGAAATCGGACTGAACATGGCGGCTAAACTCAACCGGGCCCAGGGGACCGTCAGGTTGGTGCTGCCTCTGAAGGGCATGAGCATCGGCGGACTAAAAGGCGGCAGCACTCACGACCCTGATGGTGACAGGATACTGTTCGATACATTGAAACAAAACCTGAACCCGCAGATCCCCGTCATCGAAATGGACCACCACGTAAACGAAGAAGAATTCGCCGAACGCGTTTCCCAGGAATTCATGCGCTCTCTCCTCATTCATTGAAAGCGGTCTTGTGGGTCAGGAACAAGATCATATTATTTACGACTCGCATCCTCGATCGCCGCTCTCAGTTCAGAATGGTCTTTGGAGTATTCCTCAAGCGTGAGACCCTGGTGGGTCGCTTCCCAAGCTTGCCGCAGACTCGCGGCGCCGGCTTTCGGACCCAGCGAGTGTTCAAATACGGCGCGCCCCGGCACAATCCCGAAATCTACGCTTTTCAATTTTTCGTACAACTGGGGTATCGAACCGGCCCACTGGCTTCCCGCCGGGACGGGCAATGAATTTCTGATTTGCCCCATCGGTTTTAAACATTCCTCGATGTCGATCATCACTTCGGAATCCGATGTTTTCATCCGGTCGCCAAAGCCCGGCAAGATGATGCAATCGAACCCGACCAATCGTTGCAGCTTGGTGATTACTCTCGAATGAACGCCGAAATGGGGCATGCGGGTAAAAGGCGCGATGAAATCAAAATGGGCGACCAGGGGTACCCGACTGTGTTTTCGCAGCATCCTGACGGCGCTTAAACCCGTCGTCATTCCATTGACCATCAATGCGTTTGCGCCGCGCGCAACGGCAATATCGTGCAGTTCAATCAGCCGATCAACCTCGTCGGTGATATTCGCCAGATAGATTTTCTTTTCCCCCGTCATCTTTTCAGACGCCAATCGCGCCTTTCCCAATCTCTCCGCGCGTTCGTCCAGCCGCGACCATTCAACATCGCCCAGCATCTCATCGTCCTTCGCGATATCCAGCCCGCCCAGCCATGCCTGGAAGGCGAGATCGGCAAACGGTTCCGGCGATAGACCGAGGTTTGGTTTGATGACACCGAAAAGAAGCGGACGGTCATAGACTTGCAGAATATCGCGCAGTCCGTCAACTCCAAATTGCGGACCCTGAAAATTTCGCAAATAACCATCGGGAAATTCCAGATCGAGCAACTTGATCGCAGAAATACCCGGAGAGTAAAAGGTTCCTTCACCGCCGATGGCGGTCAGCAGGTTTGGAATTTTCGGGCCGAAGTTTGTATGGGGATGAGCAATCTTGACCTGACAGGCATACGTTTTGTTGTTTCCGACCGTGAGGAAAGGATAGGTCGGTTTGTCCAAAACGCGTTCGACAACAAGATCGATGACTTTGGCGCCAAAGCGTTCACGCAAATCTTCATCTACACCGACGCGTTTCCACTGAGCCGTTGACTGCTCCTGGCACAGATGCGCCGCCGCCTGCTCCGGATTCACGTCGCATTCAAAGTAGTAGTCGAGGAGGATGTACTCCTCCATATTCAAACTTGTGCGATCAGCAAAGAAACCGTGTTTATTTTCGTGTGCCATGTTCCTCTCCTTGCTCATATTCCTGTAAAGTAGAACGGCGCGCCGGGGATGGGTTTGCGTTTTTCGCGCAGAGGCATCCCGGCGTACGGATAAACCGGGTGGTCAAGCACGCGCTCTTCATGGAACGGCAAAATAAAATCCGCGCGGCGATCAATCTCTTCCATGCTCTTCCATCCATCAATCTGATTCATCAACCGGGTTTGCACCCAGTAACGCCAATGTTCTTCGGTTTTCGGTTCGAAATTGCGGTACGTTAAAATCGCGTCGCCGACGACAACACAACTGCCCGCAATCGTTTCGACTTGCACGGCGATGTGACCGGGGCTGTGACCCGGCGTTGGAAAGACGCGGACGCCGGGAACGATTTCCGTCTCGCCTTCGACCACTTCAAACTGGCAACCCACGAACGGCGCTTCGACACCCAGGATGGGCGCTTCATACGAACGATAATACGGAGGCAACGGATTGTGCGCCCACTGAATTTCGGTCTGCGAGGCGATGTAACGCGCGTTCCGAAATTTCTTCATGTTATGGCAATGATCCCAATGCAGGTGGGTGAAAATACAAATATCAATCTCAACAGGATCAACTCCCATCGCTTTGAGCGCTTCGGGGCTTTCGGGACAACCGCGCTTGGTGCAGTCGTGATGGTACTTGGTCGCACGCTCAGCATCCGGCAAGCCGGTGTCAATCATCAATTTATGCTCGCCGGTATCCACGTAAAAACAGATATTGGGAATATCTACGTTTTTCCCAGGCGTGCCTTTGTTGAACAGATAGACGGCATGATCGAGCACGACCCAGCCGGTATTGATCGGATAAATTCTTGTTTTTTCGACAGACATCAGAATCTCCTCTATGTACGCGATTATGTTGGTGATTGAAATTGTTCAAGCAACGTCTTCGCCGATGGCCACAGCGCGGCAACATAGTCAAAGCGGTCGAGGCGAACGTGAATGTCCGTCCAGATCAACGGGCTTGACGTCGCGCTCAACGCGAGACGCCGGATACTGAGAACCGCCGCGCCCGGCGCAAGGCTGAGAATTTCCGAATCTTGGTCGGTTGCCGGAAGAATCGTGAATTCCTCTTTCATTTCCGTAGTGACCGCGCGATACTTGCCGTCAATCAATTGCTGGAACGACGCGTGCGATACGTCATCGTTTTCCAAACCGGCACACACTTCATACGGAATCACATTGGTTTGATTCGCGAGTACTTCGCCGTTCACCAGGCGCGTGCGATCCAGGCGATACACCGGCGCACCCACCGGCACATCAAGCCGCATCGCGATTTCGATGGATGCCGGCTCAATCGTGACGCCGCGCATCACCGATGACGGTTTGAATCCGACCCGGGATGTGTGCTGAAACACGCTTTCCACTTGAGGCGCGATCAAACCGAGAACGCGAAATCCCTTCGCGCCATCGCGTGTGAGCAGAGCTTTGCGATGCCCTGAAAGCAGAACCTCTTGCATCTGATCCAGTGAAGAATGAAAGCGCGCGGCAAGCCCTGCCGCATTGACCAACTGTCCGACACGCAATTCGCCCGACACAATCGCTTTTTCAATCTGCCCCTGCAATTCAACCGGAAAGTGGATATCCACGAGCAACTCCCTGTTCCTAACTCGGACGGATCACGACTCATGCCTTACTGCATCACGGTCAGCCACGGTCGTCTCGTTTGCCGCTTCGGCTGATTCTGTAACGGGTATCCTCTTGACTATGTCGCGTATTATTAGAACGTCTCCCCCCTGAATTTTCAGCGGAAATAAAATCTTTTTCAGTATTTGTCAATATAAAAAATGAGTCCGGTGCTGCAGATAGGAATGCCCAGATCGCAATGAGGTTTCCGGATCTCCTGCGCTAAATGGCAGCCGATTTCAGGGCAGTCAGCCATTTTCCCGATACAGATAATTCAGATCTGTAATATTGGCACCCTACTTCTTCAAGTGGTCGTAGAGAACTTTTTTCAGATCGATCGCTGCTTCGGATCAAGGGATTAAGATATTGAGTGTTTTTTGCTTACAGAAAACGTTTAATCCGTTGGTCGTGGGTTCGATTCCCATACGACGCACCAAGTTAAATAAAGATGCTACAGCTTTCAAGGCTGTAACCTTTTGTGTTTTTTGGGGCAATGCGGTTCATGGCAAATATAGAAATCCATGAGATTTACAGGGCAACATGAATTCCCGTTATGCCTTCATGCCTTCACATAGACACCCCGCTTTTGCTTCCTGATCTTTCCTTCTTTGGAAGCGCGATTGACGACACTCCAGATCTGCCTTTCCGACAATCCGGTCTTTTCTTTTAATACCGCCGTCGAGAGCCCTTCCGTGCTGGCCTGAATCAGCGCCACGACAGCACTGATGTTGGTCATTTTTTTTTCAGCCGGCTTGTCTTTCAGATGTTGCTCAATTTTGAGTGAAAGAGACGGCCTGGCCGCTTTCGATTCCACCTTTATCGTTTTCTCTGGAATGACCCTCGCCGCTTTCGGTTTTTCAGGTAATTCGTTTGACGGCTCTGACATCAATGCTTGAAGCTTATCAAAATAAGCCTCCACAAAGGATTCAGATCCTTCAATTTCGATTTCCCTCGTAACCGGATTGAACCTGATGCGTGAATTGCTTTTCATATACCCTCCTATATTTACGTAAAAGAACTCTTCCACGCAAGATAGGGATTGCCACCCTGGTTTGTCAACTTTTCCTATTTGCTGCTGTCATAACGGATGATCTCCATCAGTTTCCCTGCGTCACTCCATTGTGTAATGGACCAGGCCGCATCGATCAACGCTGACTGTCTCTCTTTAGCCAAGACACCTTCACAGCAGGAGCGCACTTTGGCCTCCAGCGCCTTATCGCTCAGCGGATTTTCCGGTCCTCCACGATAACGTTCATCGGCCCAGCCCTCGAGGGTACGTCCATCTTTCAAACGAATGGCGATGCGCGAACGCATCTTATCGAAGCCCATCTTTTCGATCTCGGGATCAAGCTCAGTCGATATGCGGCGCTGCATTTCCTGCATGGGAGACGAGCCGACGAAGGCATCGGAAAACTCCCGTTTGCCGGCTTTCCGCGTGAGCGCGATCATCGCCAGTGCGGCGGGAAGCGAAAATTTTGCCTGGAGGTGGTTTGCGGCGATGGCATACCGGATCGGTTTCAGAATGTTCGTTCCGGCGTAAACATGAACCGATTGAATGTCGTCCGGCATCACTTTGTGCAGGGTGACCAATTTCAACATCAAGTCGATCGTGGGATGCGTCAGTACGCCGCACGGATAGGGTTTGATGGATACGCCCGGATCGACGATGGTCCATATTTTTCCGAAACCCTGAGCCGTCTTTTCAGGACTGACGCCTCCACCGTGTACGGCGAAAAAACCCCAGGGACCGTCCAATGCATCCGGATCGGCCGTGAACCCACGCTCGGCAAGCTGTGCGGCGGTCACGCCATTCTCCGCGGCCCGGCCGACATGAAGCGGCTTAGTCATCGTTCCAAAATTACAGCGAATTCCCGAGGCAAAACTGGCCGCAATCCCGAAGCCGCTGCGCAGTTTGTCACCCTTTAATCCCATCAATTTTGCCGCCGTTGCATACGCTCCGAAGGTGCCCACGGTACCGCTCGAGTGCATTCCGCGTAAATAATGCTGAGGAAACATCCACTCGGAAATCTTGCATTCCACTTCAAAGCCGGTTAGAAAGGCGACCATAAAAGTTTTGCCGTCTATACCGCCCAGTTTCTGCGCCATCACCAAGCCGCTGGTCAATGCCGGAATGGTCGGATGTGTCAACAACCCGTAGATGTGTGCCGGGTCGCAGCTCACCTGGCTGTCGTCCCAATCATGGGCATGTCCCGCCGTACCGAGCACGCGCGCAGCCATCGGAGCCGGAACCCTGGCATTGCCGCGTCCCAGAAGAAGCGCGTCGGTCCGGCCGCCCATCTGCTCCGCCTCCTCAATAAGCAACACCACCGCACGTTCATCAGATCCCGCGACAAACAGGCCGAGACCGTCGAGCAAGCAGCGCGTTCCGATCCCCACTGCCGCTGCAGGAATATCATCGAAACTTATGCTTTCGACGAAGCCGGCGGCGGCAGCCGTTGTTTCCATTCTATCGGGAATCGCGGCAAACGCATTTTGATCCAACTTCATGGCCTCACCTCTCAGGGAATAATAGACAGGAGGAAATCATTGCTTGTCCGGTAGTACAAATCGAACCGCCTGTCCACTTTTTTCATCCCCAGATCTTGCCTCCGTTCTTTATTACCCGGCCAAGCCGGAGGGGTGTGATCGCCGATGGTTTTCCTTCATGTGCTTGATAGTTTTTTCCTACCATTAAGCTTCCATCCGATCCATATTGCATTTAAGGCGCTATGCGAATTAGGTTATGGTCGAACAGCACCATTACCTATAGAAAAGGAGATAATCAGATGATCAACAAGAGGATGTTTGACGCGGTGAACGAACAGATCAAGCACGAGTTGGAGTCGGCCTATATTTATCTCTCGATGGTGGGTTATTTTCATGCCGCAAATCTGGATGGGATGGCCCACTGGCTGCGTGTTCAGGTCCACGAAGAGACGATCCATGCGATGAAGTTCTTCGATCACCTGACCAGCCGGGGGGCTTCCGTTGTCCTTCTGGACATCAAGCAGTTGAAGACAACCTGGAAAAATGCATTGGAGCCCTGGAAGGACGCCTACGCCCACGAGAAGTTGATCACGGAAAAGATTCACGCCATGACCAGGATCGCCCGGGAGGAGAAAGACTATGCCGCGGAACCGTTGCTGAACTGGTTTATCAACGAGCAAATCGAGGAGGAGAGCAATACGGACAAGATCAGCCGCCAGGTTGAAATGATCGGCGAGAGCAAGGAGGGGCTCCTCATGCTCGACCGCGAGCTGGCTACCCGTGTTTATCCTGCGGGCTCCCCCTTCGATCCGCTCGCCTACAATCTGGTTCAATAGCTCGTTGAATTTGAGGATTCCAAAGGAAGTCGCGGAAACCGGCACCCGTTTTGTGATGTGCGCCTTTCGCATCCAGCCGAAGATGGGTGGATGGATCAGCCCCGACCCATAGGTCCGGGGCTGTGGCGGTTTGTGGTGAGCAACCCAGATAGAAAAGAGAGCCGCGCGGTTCGTGCGATCGATATGTCCGAAGTGGAAGGGGGTCCACGAAGGCCGACGCCCCCGAACCGGCGGCCTACCCGGATAGGCGAACTTACCCCCCCGAACTGCGAAGAGGTCAGAAGAGCACCTTGAGGACCTTGTCGATCTCCCTGAGTGCCGCAATCACGGCGGCAGGGGATTCCGGAGCCCGATCGTCGGCGGCCGCCGCCTCGACCACCTGCGAGACGTCCGCGACCGCACAGCGGACGTCGAGGTCGTTGTCCATGGCCGCCCGGAAACTCTCCCGGATCCGCGCTGCCCTTTCATCGATCCGCGGCTCAGCCCGGCCGGCCCGCTCCGTGATCGCGTGGATTTGATCCCGGAGGCTTCGCAGTTTTTCGGCGGCTGCAGCCATCGCCTCCTCTGTGCAGGAAAGCCTTTCCCGGTAATGACCGTCAATGAGAAAAAACCGGATCTCGGTGGCGGTGAAGCCCCGGCCGAGGAGGGTTTCCGTATAGAGAATGTTCCCCCGGCTCTTGGACATCTTCTTTCCCCCAACGAAAAGATGGGCGCCGTGAAGCCAATACCGCGCCATCGGGCAGGAGCGGATCGATTCGAGGATGGCGATCGAATAGTCGTGGTGGCGGTAGAGGTTGTCGATCCCGCCGCAGTAAATGGAAAGACTCTCCTGAAAACAACTGGCGACCATGCTCGGATCCTGGATGTTCCAGGAGGGGCTGCCGCGCCCAACCGGGGTATTCCAACAGAAAGGTTCCTTGGGACGGCAGCCGTGCCAGAGAATGAAATCGCCCAGGTTCCACTGGATCCCCGGATAGGTGTCCCGGTGAAAACGCCGCCTTTTTGTGGGCCACCTGCTCATGTCCAACCCGTAGAGCTTCCCGAACCCGGGAAACTTCAGGGGGTCGAAGTAGACATTACCCTTGTGCCGGTAGGCAACCCCGAGTTCGATCAACTGCGTGATGATCCCGGCGGCCTCGGCCACATAGTCGGAGGAACGGGGCAGGTATTCGGGGATACGAATTCCCAGGAGCTTCATCTCCCCGATGAATTCATCGATGTTCCGGTCCGTAAGCTCTTTGACGGTGATATCATGCTTACCGGCCTCGATGATCGCCTTGTCTTCGATGTCGGTGAAGTTCATCCCCCGCATCACCCGGTAACCCGAGTAGTCGAGGTAACGGACCAGGACGTCCTCGAACAGAAAGGTCCGGAAGTTTCCGATATGGGCCCGCTGGTAAACCGAGGGCCCGCAGGTGAAGATCGTCACGACCTCGTCGTTGACGGGCGCAAAGGTCTCCAGTTTCTTTCCGAGAGAATTGAAGAGTCTCAACATCGTGATCACTCCTTGTAAAGGTTCGCTTCGGGCCGGCTGGTGGGTGGAACAAGGGCGCCCTGCTTTTCACGCCGTTTCCAGTTTCAGCTCCTTCCAGCGCCCCCCGTGAAACCGCCGGGCCATCAGGAGCCCCTGGCAGACCATCGAGACGACCATGGCCGCCCAGACTCCCGTGGCTCCCAAGCCCAGCGTAAGAGCCAATGTCCATGCGAGGGGCAGGCGGATCAGCCACATCGCGATGATGATCACCCACATCGTCCCGCGGGTGTCTCCCGCCCCCTGGAGGCCGCCGCTCAACGAAAGGCTCAGTGCGATGAAGGGTTGGATGAGCATGTTGTATCTCAGGTAACGGGTCGTCTCCTCAAGAACCGCCGGATCCCTCGCGACGAGAGCGGCAAAATCCTCCGCCAGGACGAAGACGACAACAGCCATGAGGCTCAGGATTACGATTCCCGCAGCGGCGAGCCGCCAGCCGGTCCGTTCCGCCCGATCGGGATTGCCCGCCCCCAGGTTCTGGCCGATCAGCACCGACGCGGTCATGTTGAGGGCGAATGCCGGCAGAAAGATCATCGCCTCGATCCTCAGGCCGTTGGCGATGGCGGCCAGCGCGGTGATGCTTGCCTCACCCAGCCGGCCGAGGATGTTGTAGAGGACGATTGTTCCGGCGTTCCAGGCGATCTGGAGCGCCGCGGCCGGCCAACCAAGGCGGATGATCTGCCGGACCGTCCCGGGCGCCGGAGCCCAACTCCCCCGGTAGACGGCCCTCCACCGCGTCCGGTAGAGGAATGCGAGATTGATCCCCATACCCAGCACGACGGAAACGGCCGTCGAAATGGCGATCCCGGGATATCCCAGCGGGGGGATGATCCAAAACCCGAAGACCAGAACGAAATCCCCGATGACATTGACGGTCATCACGAAGAACATCGTCACAAGCGGCTTCTTCACATCGCCGCTCGCCCGGAAAAGGGCATTCGAGATGAGTAGAAGGTAGTTCGCACCCAAGGCGATCGCAAATATTCTCAGGAAGGTTTCGGCAATCCCCCGGATCTCCAAGGGGAAGCCCGCCGCGGCGACGATCTGGCGGTATAGGATCATCCCGGACAGGCTCAGCAGAACGGCTACCACTCCCCCGAAAAGCAGGGACTGCCGGGCCACCTCCAGCGCCCTCCCGAAATCCCCGCTGCCGATGGTCCTCGAAACCAGGGCCACCGTCCCAATACTGATCGCATTGGCGATGATGATGACGAAGAAGTACAGAAGGCTTACGAAACCGACCGCCGCCTGGACCTCGGGGCTGATGAAGCCCGCCACGTAGATATCGGTAAGGCCCACAAAAAAATCGAAGATCATGATAAGGAGCATGGGCCACGAGAGCTGCCAGATGTTGCGCCACATGCTGCCCGTAGTCAGGCTGAGGGGGGTATCCGCTGCCGTAAAAGGACTCCTCCGGAAAATCCAATAAAAAAATCCCGCGCGCCCGGTTTTTTTCAAGTTGTCTCGCGAACGGCCTTGAGGAATGCCCTGATCCGGCGCGCGTTGGTCCCCAGATCGCTTTTTCCGACCCGGGAGACGGAACGGACATCGACACGGCTGCCCCGGACGGTTGGAACCACCCGGACGACCACATCGTCTTTGAAACCGAACCAGAAGGTGGTTGCGGTCGCCTCGATACGGCCGGCGCGCTCGTCTGCGTCGACCACCTGCCAACTGAGACCGCGAGCGGCGGACAGGGCCGCCTTGAATGTCTCGGCGGGGGAAATGGATAGATCAAGGGAAACGATGTCCGGATAGGCCAACCTCTGCTTGGTGGCGATTTCCGACCCGCCGTACTCGGCCCCGTTGACCGTCCCTTTCCTCAGCGACAACAGCACGACGAAGTGCGGCGGATCCTGCAGGTCGGTGGTGATGTCGTGGATGGCCGGTACCTGGCGGGCCAAACGCTGCAGCGACCAGGGGATGGCCGTAACGGCAAGCGCGATCAGGAGCCCGCTCACCGCCAGGACCAGCCCCCGGCGCCCGGCGCCCGGCCGGGCAGCGAAACAGCCGGCAAGCGAGATCAGACCGGCGGCAATGCCGCCATAAGCGCCCCAGCGGAGCAGTGAAATCCCCGTGCGGAAATCCCAGAACCCCCCTTGGCTCCCCAAACCGGCCAGGAGTTCCAAGCCCCCCGCAAGCAGGGCCAGGACGAATCCGGCCACGGCCACGGGGGAATACGCCCTATTTTCCCTTGCATGCTTCATCTCCATGAACAACCTCCATACATGACTTCGTTCCCTGTGCAGCTTTTTGTTGATCATGCCCTGTTATTCAGGGAGTAAGAAAACAAGAAGGATTTCAATAGACGGCTGATAACAGGCAATATCAACCGGTCACGAGAGGCCGGATAGAAAGGCCATCAGATTGGTCTTTTTGTTTTTAATGCCGAACTTGGAACGAAGGTTCTTCCGGTGAAAGTCTACGGCGGTGGCCGATATATTGAGAATCTCGGTGATCTCCTTCGTAGCCTTTCCCTCCTTGACAAAGTGGGCCACCTGAATCTCCCTTGAAGTCAGTTCGAGATAGTTTGACGCCAGATTGCGTAAAAACGGAGACACGATTTTCTTCAGGTTCTCCTCGGCGATTTTAACCTGGGTGGCTTGATTTTGATTTAAGTTCAGATGTTTCAGGTTTTCAAGGTATGGCAGAACCAGTTTTCGAATATTGGTCAATACCTGCTCTTCAAGGGCAGCCTTGTCTTCATCCCGATGCTGAAGCAGGACCTTCAATGCGGTATTGGCCTCTTCAAGGCTCCGGGTTTTCAATTCCAGCGCCTGCTCCCTTTTTTTCAGCTCCTCCTCAGCCATTTTCCGTTCTGTTCGTTCCTTCACTTCCTGGAGCGCCCGGGAGACGGCCGGTCCCAGACGGGACAGCCGGCTCTTCAGCACATAATCCGTCGCCCCCTGCTTCAGTAATTCAATGGCTGTTTCCTCGCCCAGAGCCCCCGAGACGAAAATGAAGGGGATATCCGGATATCTTTTTGCCGCCAGCTTCAGCGCCGACAACCCGTCGAAGGAGGGCAGGGAGTAATCCGATAGAATAATATCCGGCGAGAATTCGTCTAACGCCTTAAGATAAGACGCCTTGTCTTTTGCCCAGTTCGGCGTGAAGACCGTGCCTGCCTCCCTGAGCTCGTCTTTGATCAACTCGGCGTCCGTCATGACATCTTCCAGGATCAATATGCGCAATTCTTTCTTTTCCATCGTTAGCATCCATCCTTTCCTCGACCGTCCAATGATCACATGCCGACGCTACGCATCCTGATAGGAAGTCCTGTTCATCATGAACCAATACGAGGAGATGTCGGCGACAAAACGTGAAAAACAATCCGCATCCAGTGGCTTGACGACATAGCTGTTGGCTCCCAGCAGGTAGCATTCGCTTCGATCCTTCTCTTCGTTCGATGAAGTAAATATGACGATGGGGATGCGTCTGGCCCGCTCATCGGATTTCATCCGTTTAAGAACCTCCAGACCGCCAACCTTGGGGAGCTTTAAATCGAGCAGCACGAATCTGGGATAATCGACATCGGACTTCCGAAGAGAACCATCAGGGCTAAAAAAATAATTCAATGTTTCCACTCCGTCATGAAGGACGCGGATCTTGTTATGGATATTTTTCTCACTCAAGGCATCCAGAATCATCATCTCATCATGAGGATTATCTTCAATGATCACGATCTCATCCATATTCATCAATAAACGTCACCCCCCTATTTTCCGGAAAAATAAAACGCGCATCCGGTCCGGTTTGCCATCCACCCTTGCCTGCACTTCTCGGGGTTGAACATAATGCGAAAGCATGGCGAAAAGCAATGAGTATCGGTAGTACGCATATTGATAGGCAATACCTACCATTAAAACGGCCGTCGATCTTTTTGAGGATGCTCGGACGACATCTCCGGCAAAGACATGATAAAACGCGGCTTGTATTCAAGCCTCCGCCCATCGCCGTGAAGAGATTCATCGAGAAAACTCTTGATATTGGCCTGAAGCTGCTGCCATCCATGGTCCGCTGCACTTTGATCCATATCGATTTCCTCCCTCTTTCATGACGATCATGCTGCGCCCCGCCCCCATACTTCCCGCCGCCGGCAATGATTGCTTAACGCCGGAGGTGCGAGAATACAATGAGGATTGAATGTAAGCACATTGGCAGTGAAAACCTACCTGGCGGCATCTCACGGAAAACTCCGTGGGGGGGGCGAGATCCACCGCCATCTGCCCGCTTACCCCGCGGCACGTCACGACGCATGCTGCCAGCGGATGCCGGACGCTTTCAAATGTCATTTTTTAATTGACACACGAGACCGTTCGTCTTATCCTTCGGCCAAGGAAATCATTTTATAATGAAAGCAATGCCCTGCGAAACCCCGAACGGAGGATGGAAAAATGATTGATTATCCCAAATATAAGAAGGTGCTCTTTTGTACCGATTTTTCCGAAAATTCTGATTGTGCCTTTGATTATGCCTTTGGCATTGCGAAAAGAGACGAGGGTTTTCTCTATATTCTGCATGTCATCCCGACGAATTCCGATCATTATAATTTGGAACGGTGCCTGGCGAAGGAGGAATTGGACAGGGTCAAGGAAACCATCCGGAAAGATCGTGAAAAGATATATCACGATCGATATCTGAGCCATATCAAGGATAAGACCAAAGTCCGGATCGTTACCCTGTCCGGTCGCGAGGATCAAAAAATCCTCGAGTTCGCCGGCATGGAAAATATCGACATTATTGTGATCGGGACTCACGGGAGAACGGGAATGGAGCGCTTCTTCGTTGGAAGCGTTGCCGAAAAAATCATCAGATACAGCCCGATCCCCGTCTTTATGATTCCCTGCGGTAAAAAGTAGGGCGTCGGCAAATCCAAGTGACGGAAATCGATAGCCTGAATGACATGACCATCGCGTAGGGCGTCATCTTCCATTGCGTTTCGCGTTCAGACCGTGGGTCGAGCGGAGGGGCGGTTTCTGCGTCGTCTCTTTCTTCGTCGTTTTGCCGGGGCGCCGTCGGTTGGCGGTTCCAAAGGGATTTTGGGAGGGGCCTCTGAAAGGAAGAGGTTCCACCATTCCAGGGCGGTCTTATCCTTTGCTCCCGTCTTTGCCATCATATAGAGATAGGACATCGCGTCGGCAAAGTCAGACCTGATGACCAGCGAAGAGGGGCGCCGCGGCGGCCTTCTGTGAAGCAAGGGCTGAAGGGCGAGGATGCGGCGGAGCTGACCGCTGATCCGTCCGGGAATGCAGACGATCTTGCAGAACGCTTCCAGGAAAATGGCGCAAGAGTCATCCAGCGCCTGCTGGTGCGGAATGCCGTCGCGGTGGCGCGCCAGCGCCTCCTCCTCCAGGACGGGGCCGAAAAGCGCGGCCAGAAAGAGCGCCGGAGAGGGGGACAACCCCTTCCGGGATAGCCGATCGAGGCATTCCAGGTTTGTCTGCAGCGTCTTTCGGAGATCGCCGTTTCCATCAAGCCGCTTCCGGAGGCCGGGAAATAGGGCATCCAGAAGTCCGCTGGCCTCCAGCAACATGAAAACCGGTCCCGCGGATCCGAGCAGGAAAAGTTTCAACAACTCTTCATAGAGCCTTGCCGGCGAGGCGCGGGTAATGGTGGAGGAGAGCCCGCAGAGGGTTTCCCACGCAACCGGTTCGATGACCAGGTCATGGGATGCGGCAAAGCGGACGGCGCGGATCATTCGGACCGGGTCTTCCGTAAATCGGACAAAGGGGTCGCCGATCGGTCGAATGAGTCGTTGCGCGAGATCGTTCAGACCGCCGCTGTAATCGATCACCGAAAAATCGGCGATATTGTAGGCAAGAGCGTTGATGGTGAAGTCACGGCGGAGTGCATCCTCCTCCGGTGTGCCGAAGACATTGTCGCGCAGAACCATGCCATCCCCGTCCTTGAGATGGAGGGGGTGGTGATGGTGATCCGCCTCGCCCGTCTCCTCTTCATCCGGAGGGGCGGAGGCCCGGAATGTGGAGACTTCCAGGATTTCATCCGGGAAGTGGAGATGGGCCAGACGGAAACGGCGGCCCACGAGACGACAGTTGCGAAAGAGCCGCTTGATCTGACCGGGGGCTGCATTCGTGGCGATGTCGAAATCCTTGGGGGTTCGCTCCAGAAGCAGATCACGGACACACCCCCCCACCAGGTAGGCGATAAAGCCGTTGTCATGGAGTCGGTAGAGCGTGCGTAGCGCGTTCCGGCTGATCTGCTTCCGGGATATACCGTGCTCTTCTCTGGGAATGATACGAAGCTGCATATGTGTCTCCATAGCACACCCGGTCGGAGAAGCGCAAGATCGGACCCATTATTTGGTTGACATTCAATGATTTTGTTCTTATACCCCTCCACCAAAGGACGATGTCATTCAATTCCGGGGTTTGAATGCAACCCCTCAGGTTGGAGACGATATGAAATTTCTGCTCAAAATATCCGTCTTGATCGACGCGCTTAACGAACGCGTCGGCCAGATCATCATGTGGCTGATCCTGGTGGCGGTTCTCC
>CAYSSF010000008.1:17936-43322 GCA_964433455.1 uncultured Syntrophaceae bacterium | reverse complement strand
CCCCGGCGTCCCAGGGTAGTTTACAACATTCTTGACTCCATAAGAACACAAGGTATTGGGTGACCAGAGTGCTGCGTATTTCCTTCGAGCGAAAAAGGCATCAACTATTCCATGAAACTCCCTATATCCAACGCAATTCACATCCGCCGTACCGAAATCAGTTTCCAATGGATAAAGCTGGCAAGGCTCAGGACGCATTGAGTAAATTGAGCATTGGTTCTTATTATTCAAGAAACTGCAATTAATGGGTGAATCAGTAAACTTTTTGCGGTAAGCTTCCTTATGTAGTTTCATAATTTCTTCAGAGGGTTTACCGATATGCTGCCCTATTCTTGGTAAATCCTCGGCTATAATTTGTGGAGCAAAACCATGGCAACAAGAGCCACACTTTCGACATACGAATGGAAGGAGAACATCAAAATCCCTTAGCTCTATGATTTTATACATCTGCATTTGTTGCACGCTTCCTGTTGACCGACTCGGAAAATCTCTGCAAGGGTGCCAAATACTATGGCTTCCTTGACTCGTAGTTGTACCAGTGTCTTGCAGATGCATGATTCCATAATTTGCAATTCCACCTCTTAGGGGCAATCTTATAAAGTTTACTCAGGCAGCTGAAGGTGTCTTCCGTCTTGTCTATAATATTATGCACCGAACCGTCGCGTATGTGGTCTGCCACTAAAGAACAGAGGACACCAGGCAAAGACATCTGAATGGTGGGAATCCGGATGTATTTGATATACTCCAATTTAAGTGGAGTAAACTTTATATCTCGTTTTGGTTTTTCCACCAATTTTTGCTTAAAACTTTCTTGAAATTTTGACGCATCTGGGTATTCGCTCTCTATTTGCACATGGACTAACGGATCTCCTTCGGCTGCCCCGGTATCTGGATGAAAATCATAACGCAATGATTCCACCGCCACCTCATTATTTTTACTCCGTTCATTTTTACAATAATAGACAGAGGCGTTAGATTTTATGATTTCTATTTCAGTGCCTGTGTGTTCATATTGTTCGCTGAAATTAATGATGATATGAACTCTGTTGACTTTGGATCCTCCCAATGGCCAAGCTATCAAACATATTGGTTTACCCAAAGAAATATCATAAATGCTCTTATTCTTCTTTTTTTGCACGGATTTTTGGAAATCAAGAACATCGGGCTTACATGTTACGTTATTCATAATCATGATAAATCTAACCCAGAATTTCTTATATATTTCAATTGGGTATTCCATATTAATATAGACCAACAAAAGGTCCTATCTTCTTATATTCACGATCAGATATCATCGCGAGGTCTGCCCCTCGGGGAAACCAACTAACGCCTCCATGCGAATGTTCCCTGCAGACCGGTTGTTCGTTGATCATACAGTAGAAGCCGGCAGGATGATCCTTACCCTCCATACATTGACAATATCGGACCTGTTTATTGCTTTTCTTTCTCGCATAATCAAATCCAGATTCACATTTGTTGTTCTCCAGTATGCGATCCAATTCTCGTCGCCACCACCACGTTCCACGATCTGAGAAAGGACCTTTGTAAGAAGCTTCTTTGAATAACGCATTGATCTTCGGAATACGGAAATCATCTTCGTGAATATTCAAATAGCTCGCTGCTGCGATTTCATTGAGTAAAATTCCTGGATATCGAAGCAAGGATGTGTAAAGCCAGTTCCCTAAAATGCGGGGATATCGATTCTTCAACTCAAGTGCGGGGTTTTTGCTGTCAATATATGCCAGTATTTCAAGTAGAACACTCTGCTCTCCGGTTCCATAGAGCGCAATACGATCAATTTCTTCCTCCCTATCAAGTACTCTTGCCAGTATTTCAGGTGGTGTCATTTTCTTGAAGTCTTTACCGGGAATTTCCTCAAGCTTGCGCGCAATGTTATTAAAGCCATGAAATACTTGCCCGCATTCTTCTCCGAAGTTCTTACTGTCTCCGTCAACGACGATCTCCTTAATCTTCCATTGCTTCAACTTCCCCATGGTCCCCGATCGCTTAATCCCTCTTTCATAGAGGCAAACAGGTATGCCCATTTTTTCTGCGACAGCCAACACAACAGAATCAGAAATCACACCACTTTTATATCGTCCAAGCTCACGGTCAGATACGATCAGCCCTATGTGACCATCATTGAAGCTGTGTGAATTTAATAATTTTTCCAACAAAACTTCGACTGGCATGTCCTGCGGTGTTTCTTCTTCGCCTTTATACACCAAAACAGTCGCTGCCTTACCCAATGCACTTTGAATATCTAATTGACGTTTGTCCTGATCTTGAATAATGTCTTCAAAAAGCACAACAGCTGGCTTGCGGATTGATTTACTCATGATACCCTCTCTCTCACTGTTGGAAATTGTACCTTAAAACATGTTGTATAGCCGGGTGGTGGATCAACCAATTCGATTTTACCTTTTATTCGTCCCAAGATCTCTTTTACGAGGTTAAGCCCAAGCCCCATTCCCGAGCCAAGAGGATTGCTGCTGCCTCCTGACGTAGTGGTAAATAATGGGTCCCAAATTCGTGTACGTAGATTGGGTGGAATACCTATGCCACTATCTGCAACTTCTACAACATGCCATTTCGGTTCATTCCAGGCTTTAAAAACAATCTGTCGCTTGCCATTTGGTGTGCCCGCTGACACAGCTTTTAAAGCGTTCGTATAAAGATTCATTAATATCCCACTGTACATGGCTGCCTTGACCGCCGGACCTGTTAGAGCCGGATCCACATCTATGTTGATATTAATACTTCTATCATTCGTAAATTTACTAAATCGCTCTACAACAAATTCAATTTGTGGCGCAACTGGGATAGCGCCTGGTATGACACTTTTGTCCTGAATGGAATCTATAAAGATCATGCTGTACTCAATCTGTCCCTTAAATTCACCCAGGGTTGGCCTTATGTCAGAGAGTGCTGTTTGGACATAAGCATCCTTCTCAGCTATTCGTTCCAGGTGATTAACAACAACATCGAGATCAGAAACAAGTCTTTTGGCCTCATGAGTCAAGAATCCAGCTAACACTCCCAGGAGAGCCATCATGTCCATTCGTTCATTGGCTTCGTGATAATAGGCTTCTACGTTTTCCAGTTCACTAGACAGTTTTGAGTAATCGATGATCAACCTAGCTCTGTCTTCCCCTGTCAACGAGGGTAAACTACGAATATAATCAATTGCTGACCGGAAATCAGACCTTACTGCCTCAGCGCTAAGTCTTGCTTTTTCCTCTTCGAGACGACGATTTTCAGAGTGGTCGACGATGGCAAGAAGTTCCATTCCTGCACGCACGATTTGAAAGAGAGCTTCATAAGCATCGTTGTTGATGAAACCCTCGCGATTCGTAGCAGGAGTCAAGTCCCTTGGTCGATCGGAAGAATCGATTTGATGGGATTCGACAAAAACAGCGCCGAAAAGCTGATGAGAGCTTGGTAAATAAAGCATGGGGTTTGCTTTCTCTTTTGAGGTACCTTTGCTTGGCAAACCCGCAGTATAGTAGTCCTTGATCAAAGTCGATCGAAAATCTCGTTTATTGCGAGCAGTGTCTGTATCGAGAAGCAGCCAGTCATCCTCCCCGAGACCATATGGCTTAATTCGGAATCCATGATCAATTATTCCAACTCCGCAATTTTCTTTAATCCAATTCCATGCCGTGTGCCCATTCACCTCTTTACCCTGGAACATACCACTTCTTCGTGGAAAATAGCGGATATCAGCATGGAGTCCTTTTGTGATTTGTGAGGGATAATCGAAGACCTTATTAATAAGCGTTCGTCCGTCTTTATGCGTGATGGTATAGGTAAGCTGATCTTCCACGTATTCAATAATTATTCTTGCATAGTAGTTTTTAAGAACAGCTTCTGCCAGGTTAAGATCCTCCGCAAGATTGCCTTCTCCAGGCAATTGAACCGAAAACCCAGGATCCTTTGATCTGTCTGGATTTGTTTTAAATCGCCCACGATCGAGTCCTGTGATAGGCGACACGATACTGAGAACCTGAGTGCGCAATGTTTTTCCAAAATCAATTTTGATATCCCTTAGTTCCAAGATAGTCAATGCAGTACCTAACGGAGTTAGCTGGTCCACCTGAATGAGCCTGTACGGTATCTTTGCCTGCTGTAGTTGCAATGACTTATCGATACTCTCCCAATCAAACTCAGCTATTAGCTTTGTCCTGCTGTGTCGTTCAGGATCATCAGCAACACTTTCAAGGGAGAGTTTCGAACCGAGGAAGCGGACGGCAAAGCGACCAATTCCTTTTGCTCCCGTCATCTGTCTTTCGAAGGATCGAGATGTTTGCCCCCTCTGTTTATCTCCGGTGGCTATGTGCATCCACTTCTGAAGAAACTCCGTCTGCGTCATGCCATGCCCGTCGTCCATGACTGTAATCGATCCATTTGACCGGGACACCCAGCATGTTGCTGCATCCGCATCATAAGCATTCTTAATCAGTTCAATCAAAGCAACATCAGCACTGGATACTAATCGTTCCCCCAACTCCTGGAGGAGCCGTCCTTCTGTCTCAAAGGTTGCTTCTGAAATAATTATGATTTCGCCGTCTTTATCCACGACAGTACCTCGCAGAAAATCGATTCAAAACTGAATTAAGCTGTCTAATCTCTAGCTTCTTGAGGCTTCCGGAGTGTGCAACCACTCGCTTTTCAAAGTCAATGTGAGTAAGAAAGGAATGAATGAGATAAACGGAGTTTTTTTCATATTCCGAGTATACCCCACACACAGAACCGACCGCATATGCTCCAACATCATTAATCAAAGCTTTAGGACCATACTGAGTGAATCCCGTAGATAACAGAATCTGCGGGACCCGCTGTATTACAAATCGGTACCATGGATCACGGCTCATGCAAGTCCAAGTATTTCGCAATGCCTGTGGCACCTTATCGAGATAATCTTTCAGGGTTGCGGTTAGCCCTGTGTGGGATTTTATTAGCCAGCACTTTCGGCCAGCATCCACGAAATGTTTTTTAAATTCCATTTCTGAAAGGTTGGTCAGTGACTTCGGAACATCCTTTAAAGAGGTAACGCAGGGTAGTACATCGTCACGTGTAAGGCCTGAGTGGATTCGTTCGCCTTGCGTAAGAGTGAAAACCTTTTGTGTCCCTGGACTCATGCCGCGCATGGCCCAAATAGTCCCCCTATTTTCATAAGAAAGAAGTCTCTTGACTGAACTGGTCACTTGGGGTCTGGCCTTGATGTCACCATCTAAGTCTACGTCAAAGTAGCTCCATTTTTGATCAGGGTTTGCTTTGTCGATTATGGAGATTGATGCAGTAGTCAGAACAGAAGTGAAAACAGCTTCCGAAAACCTATATATATCAACGTGCCAACCGTTTGCCTTTATATACCGCCGAAGTGCAGAGGCCGAAGGCCGTGATGCCCATTCGTAAGGAACCAGGAGCGAAACAAGCCCCTTTTCGTTGGTCTTCAGTAGGCCTAACAAAATAAAATAAACATAGAGATTACATTTTCTGTTAATGTCCAAACCTATTTCGTCACTCAGCCGTTTGGCAATCATGTCACGCCATGGTTCGTCAAGATCATGATGGCGCACATAGGGCGGATTCCCTATGCAAAGCGAGTAATCTTTTCCGCTATATTCGAAGGCGCACATGTTGTGAATATGCGCATTATCAGGCAGTGTAGCCCTTTTTATCCTGGATTCATCAATTTCGATTCCATCATATGTTTGATATTTCTCTCCATGTGCAAAACGCCCATCTCCGGCGCCAAGATCTAACACTTGCGGAAAATTGTTTCTATATTTCCGTGCCATTCCCCAAACAAGGCGTACAAGGTTATGAGGAGTATCGATTTGGGATCGTGCCAAATCGTAGGCAGTCTTTTTGGGGCGCATGAAACGCGTTCTCCTATTACCCAATGAATTTAAAATCTTAGTGCAAAATTCCCTCTAATTTTCTGTATCTGAGAAGAATTTGAGGGTAGAAATAGTATCTGATTTATCTTTGTTTTACCACATTATAATTCTATGGTTATACCCCGTCTCCTTCCACGGCTCCCAGAAGGAGATGGGCCGCCTCGACATCTTTTTTCCAGTGCGGCATCGCCGTGGAGGGCTTCTGGAAAAGATAGTTCAGAAGGGCGATGATCGTCTGTCGGCGGTCCCAGTAACCGGGGACCTCCTGCTTGAGATACTCCAGCCCCGGTCGCGGATCATCCTCCTCGGCGGTCTTGTACACGGCAAAGAGGATCTGTCGCAGCAGCGATCCGGCAAACCCCTCGCCGGAAAGATCACGCCCCTTGAGCTCGTCGGGCGTCTTCAGGCGGGTCTGGTTGGCGGTGCCGCTGCCGATAAGGCCCCGGTAATCGCGAATGCCGAAGCCGCGGGCGAACTCCTGATAGACCCCGTCGCGATATTCCCCGTGGGCCTCGATCTCGACGCCCTTGATGTAAAAACGCTCCTCCGGCAGGAGGCGCTTCCAAATACCGCTGTCCAGACCATCGGGGACAAGAAAATCGGAGGCGATCCGGACGGCGCTCCTGATCATGTCCGTGAGCGGCGACGACTCCCCAGCCTGGCGGACCCGCCTAAGTTCGCGTTCAACGTCGATGTCCTCGATGGCGCTATACGCGGTGACGACCCGCAGTGCTGCCGCGTAGGCCGCCAACTGGTAGTCCGAGTCGCCGAAATTCGGATCTTCCTTGTCGTCAATCTCCAGCATGGTTTTAAGCTGTCGCTGGACCTCGGCTTGGACGTCCGGGTAGATGTCGGACCGGTCTCCCCGGAGGGTCTCCTTCCGTTTGCGGAGAACCAAAAGAACGGTGCCTTGGACGTATTTACCCGTCCGGAAGGAGGTGTCCGTTTCGGTGGCGATGGTCCATGCCGCCGTCACCCTAAGCCCCGCCGACCAGAGGATGAGGGCGAGGTCCGCCCAGACGTCCACGTCCTGGTGGGTGAACATGACGAGCTGCAGGCCGTTGTCGGGCATGTTCTCTGCCAACCGCCGGTAGCACTCCACCATGGCGATCCGGAAGTTTTCATCCGCCCCCTTGACGGCCAGAGCGCGCTTGCTGTCGGCATACCACTCGGGAAATAAGACGGGCAGGCGCTTTTCGTACCAGGCCAGAAAGAGTTCGGAGAGCTCCTCGTAATTGACGGCGTCGGCGTAGGGGGGATCGGTTATCCAGAGATCGGCGGTGCGTGTCGTCATTCGAGTGTCCAGGGGAACGACCTGTGAATCGGAGCCGATATTCCTTTCCGGAAAGGTGAGATGCCATGAGGTTTTCAAAGCGGCATGCGCCCTGGTCGCATAGTTGGCCAAGGGGTTCAATGCTTGATTGAAGTAGGCTTGTTCTCCCTTTTCATTTGCGGCATGCGGGTGCCATCTTGATAACCGAGAGCACCAGTCCGCCATCCGCCCGATGCCGAGGAGCAGTGCTGCGCCGACCTTTTGGGTCTTCGCTGTCTGGGCCGCCAGCTCCTGAAACAGACCGATCATCAGCAACTGCCGGGGATTGTAGAGGTGGTGCCAATGGGTCCAGCCGCGTGTGCGAATCGGCTCATCCGTTTTGGCACCCATTTCGATTTTTCGGCAGGGGATATACCCCTTGGCTTGCCAGTCCTGAAAGCGCTCCTTCAGCAGGCGCAGAACCTCGACCTCCCGTTTCAGATCGTCCGGCGTCTGTGCCCGGTAACACTTTTCGCCCGTCTCCGGGTCCACCCAGCGGATGCAGTAGAGGCGCTCCTGGAGGGCGTCGTCCGGTCGAGGGACAATATCCTCGTATTCCCAGAGCCGCAATCCCTCCCGGCCCCGGATTTCGTTGAAGGGGGTGGCGGTTCGCATCTCCGGCGGGATCAGGTTTCCCTCTTTGTCTACGGGGCAACGGATGCCATCCGTTGCCGTCCCTTCCAGCTTGATTTTCTCCATCTCTTCCGGGCTCGTGTCCTGGACGATCTCGATCCGGAAGGATTTTGTGCTCTTGTCCGGAATCAGGCGGGCGATGGTCCGCGTCTTCTGGCCGATTATCCAGGAGGGGGCCAGAGGAACCCGCCAGCCCGTCATGGGGTCCGTCGCTTCGATGCAGTAAAGGTAATAGTCGGCCTTCCATCCCTTCCCAACGGTCTCCCCTGTGACCTCGTCCCGCCAGCCCTCGTCGTTCCGCTCGATCCCCCAAGTCTCGATCTGACGCCCCGCCGCGTCATAGACTTGCTTTTGAGCCTTTTGGATCTCCGTCGCCGTCTCCGCGCCGCCGCCGATCAGATGGATGGCCGCCCAGGTCAGAAGGGCGCTTACGGGGCTGAGGTCCGTCCCATAGACATCGCATCCCATGACCGCGGCCTCGAAGGGGACGCTTCCCCCGCCGCAGAAGGCGTCGCCGACACGGGGAGGATGGCCGAAGCGTCTCCTGCCCAGTTCATTGACCAACTCCGGGAGGCTCCGCGCCTCCGTTCCCAGGTGGGCATTGATTTCCTGCCAAGCCGTATCCGAGGGGCCGGCGATCTCTTCCGGTCGCATGCAATAGGTGAGTTTCTTGTCGTAACCCATCCGGTTGAAGGCCCGCCGCTGCATGTGCCCCCGGTCTTCCCGGCTTGCCGATTTCTTCCACTGCCATTTGTTGGTTTTTCGGGTGAAGTAGAATTCCCTTTCCGTATCGGTGGCATGCTCGTTGACCTCTGTCGCAGGAATGTTTCCCCGCAGCCGATTCCAGAGTCCCTCCTCGTCCATCGTCATGAGCTTCAGGAAGATCTCCCGATCCTTCTTCGGGTCGCCGGAGGCGGGCAGGAGCAGCCCCAGGAGGGACGCCCTGACAAGGACGAGGGGCTTGCGGCCCCACCATTTGCCGAGGCCGTGAGGGACTGGCTGTTGTTGGACTTCCGCTCCTTGTAGCTTTCTTTGGAGAGCTTGCTGACGGGAAACTGGGTTTCGATGAAGGTCGGATCGTTCATACGTTCTCTCTATGACTCCTCGAAGAGGGGAACCTGTGGACTTTTCCTGAGGGCTGTTTTCTTCTTTCTTTTCGGGACGGAGGCAGGAGCATCGCTCCCCACCTTTGGGGCATCCTCTTTTCGTGGTAATCGGATGGGATCGGGCTCCTCCACAAACCGCTCGCCGGGGATCTCCGGGATGGGGTTTTCCGAGAAGGCAATCTTGATCGCCTTGCGCCAGCCCCGGTCCTTCCCCATTTCTGCCTTGGTAAAGGTGGCGTTGACGGTCGTGTAGAGCCACCAGCGCTCCTCCGGCTCCAGGCCGGTCCAGTTCGCGATGACGTTGGGAACGAGGCTCTCGTCCATATCCTCCACCGCCCAGGCCAGCAGGGTCAGCTCTTTGCCGAAATGGGGGGGCAGGATATTCGGCTGGTCTGTTTTCCAGGAGACGGAGCGATGGCCGCCGGACCGGATCTTCATGTTGAACTGACTTCTGGCTGCCTCCGCGATTCGTTCCCACCGGTAGCGGTCCAGGCGCACCTTGACGAGCGACCGCCTGGCGGCATCGGCGGCGGCGTCAAGCTCATCGTTCCATTCGAAACGCTCCTCGATGGTCACGGGATCTTCTTCCTTCTCCGGGAGAATAACGGCAAAATGGTGCGCCGATTCTCCCGGGTCGAAGCCGAAGCCGATAAACTGGCGTTTTCTGCGGACCATCATCACTGGCGCACTTCCCCTTCTTTGAGCTCCGTCTTCAGATCGGCGACCATATCGAGAAGCTGCTGTCCCGAATCGAATTTCAAGCTGCCGATATCGATGCTGAGGACCCCTTCCGGGATGAACTCCTTGAGGAGGTCGGCGCCATGTTCAAAGCGCCCGACGCCATGGAAGGCATCGTCCGGGGTGTTCAGCTCGATCCAGCGGGCGTCCTTGGCGATGGTCAGGCGGGCACCCCCCAGCTCCGCGCCGTGCTTCTTGGCGGCCTCCAGAAACTGGTAGGTTTCTCCCGTCGAATCCTTCTTGAAACCGCGCTTCCAGACAGTGGCCCGGGCGCGGTCGATGGTTGCCGCGGGATCGACTTTCCCCTGCGGCGCGGGAATGTTGACCGCTATGGATTTGACGCCGTCTCCCTCGGCGACGGCGAGGATCAACCGGCAATCCGCCGGGATCTCAAAGGGCTTGGCATAGGGGACGCCGCTGGTCTCGACGCCCGAGCCGTCGGTGGTAAAGCGGATCTTCCCGTCGGGCAGGGCCTTTAGTTCGCATTTGCGTTTCGTTCCCTCCTGGTAGAAGCGGTGCTTGATGAAGATGGCGTTGGTCCAGGATACCGGCTCCCCGGTGTCGTGCGCACCCTTGGAATCGACGCAAAGGAAAGAGAGCTTCAGCTCCTTGGTCTTGATGTCATACTCGTCCAGCTTCTTTGAGGAGATGGTCGCCGCTCCCTCCGTTTCCATGTAAACCGTATCGCCGTTCTGGGGCCGGATGCGCAGGGTCGCCTGGCCGGTTTCATTGTCGCGGCTCAAGACCTGGATCTGGACGGAGGTAGCCGGTTTTTCAAAGGGACCCCGCGTGATGTACCCCATCATCTCCCGCCAGATGTCCCGTTTGACCAGTTCATCCTTCAAATTATCGAGGGCGTCGGGATGATGCCAGACCCAGGAGGGGTCGGAGGCGGCCCGCTGCCGGATCGCGCTCCAGGCGACCTCTTTGGCGCTTTCCGGCCAGAGCTTGCTTTCGACCTGGTTACGGAAATTGCCGTCAGGGGCGATGTCGATCTTGTATTTGTAGCATTCCTTGAGAGCGCCCAGAATCTGATCTTCCCCCTTGTATACGTTGGCCACGTATTTTGGATCCAGATCCACCGGCACGAGGCCGTTCTTTGCCGGGTAGTAGAGGATGGTAAAGGTCTCGCGACAGGCCTGGTAGAACCTGCCTTCCAGTTTGGTCTGGATCTCAGACGCTTCGATGTATTGGGGATCGCTTTCCCGGACGCCCTCCTGATCCATCTCGCCGATGATCGTGCGGACGGCGCTGAGTTCGGCGGCCCGCTCCAGAACCGTGTCGTAGGCCTTCGCTGCGCCGGTCAGAAAGCAGACCCGGTTCTTGTAGGGCTGATTCTTATAAAACTCTTCGATGGCCCGGAAGGAATCTTCCGCCGGCCGAAAGACGATCAGGGTCACCGCATCGGGCTGGAGTTGGACCTGATCGAGGGCCGGCAGTGCCTGTATCTTCTGGTAGGCCGCCCGCGTCGTGATCTTGAACATATCATTGAGGCGATCGCGCAGTTCCTTTTCCCGCTGTTCCCGGAGCTTGTTTCGGGCGTACGTCGCCACCTTGGCCTTCAGGTTTTCGACGTTCCTGAAGAAGAGTTTCCCGTCCCGGGAGACATGGAGATACCAGGCGTCGGACTGGAGGCGGTCGAAGACGCCGCGCAACTTCACGACATCCCTCTCCGGGGCGGCCAGGTAGCCGAGGATTTCGGAGCGGCTGAGCCCCAGGACGGGGTTCGTAGCCGTGGAGAGGGAGGAAAGAAAGATCAGCTTGGCGATATCCTGGGCGTCCGTCGAGGCGGCGCCGTCGATCTGCTGGGCGAGGGCGCTTCCGCCTTCTGCGGCGATGTCGCGGGCAACGGCCACCTCCAGCCCGGTGTTGATCTGCCGAATCTCGCCGAGCATGGATGCGTCCTGAAGGTCGAATTCGTGAGGGCCGATCAAGCCGTGTTTCGCCGCCGCACCCGAACTCCACAGATGGGAAACGATGAGCCGCATGATCCGGATCAGGGCGCGGGTCTGCTGAAAGCCGCGATTCTCTTTAAAACGGGCGTAAAGATCGCGGATCGCCGGGTGGAAAGGGTAGGCGTTCAGGATGTCCGTCTTGAGCTGGTCGGGGGAGACTTCCGAAAGGCCCATCTTCTTGGCGTTGTCCACGGCGACGCCGTATGCATCGGCGACTTCTTCGATGTCAGCGATGGGGGGCGTCTTTTCAAAGATCCGGGTCCGCAGGATGTGATAAATCTCGTTGGTATTGATCTTCACCGGATCGATCCGGACGACGTTTCGGTTCACCTCCTGATCCAGATCGTTCAGGGACTGCAAGGCCTAGGTGATGGACGCGCTCCCAGCCGCGTATGCGGTGCCGCTGAGGTCGGTGATGACCACGCAGGCCCTCGGGAGTTTGTTGCTGTTGACGGCCACCAGAAGGTTGGCCAGGGCGATTTCCGTCAAACGGTCCAGGTAGGTGTCGCCAACGGCGACCGCCCGGGCGGCTTCGAAATAGGGAGGCAATTCATCCAGGAGAATGAGCACCGGTTCCCCCCGGAGGAGTTCCACCCACTTGTTGGGATCGGGCGGTTTCAGGGGGCTGTAGAATTCGTTGAAGACGGCTTTCCGGTTGAGCTGCTCGGCGATCTCTCCCCAGATCCCGAAGGGCGTGCTGGTCTTCCGGCCGCTGAAGGCGACGACCGTCACCGCGCCCAGATCGCCCGGCTTGAAGAAATCGGCCATGACCTGCTTGCGGTATTTTGGATATTTTGCCAGGAGCCCCAGGGTGATGAGGTTGTGCGTCTTTCCGCCGCCCATCGACTGACTGAGCAGAAACGTGCCGGAGGCGCTGGTGGTTTTGCCTTCCAGCCGGTTGAACGCCTCCGTCAAGAGGATCCGCATGCCTTCGGTGACCCAGTTCTCGGAAAGAAAATCATCAGGGTCAATCGTGGGCAGGTCGTCCAGGTTGTAAACCGTGTCGAGGCGGGCCTTGTCGAAAACCGACGCCCTCGGTTTGCACAGATCAGCGAGTGTCTTCATGAATGGTCTCCCGTTGCATGAGTTGAACCTGACTTGACGCTCCTATTCAGCCATTGATTTCCTTTTTCCGTCAACCGGTGCCGTGGAGGTGGCTCCGGTGTTTAATCATCGGGAATACGTTGCGAACCTCTTTACGTCATCCCCGCAGCAAGCAGCTCCTCCGGCGTCACATTCAGTCGCAGCCGCCATCTATGCAGGAACTTTCCCTCGGCCGGCAGAAGAGGATCCAGGCGCACTACCGTTTCCGTCAGGTGCTCCCGGAGCGGCTCTCTTGCTTTTGGCGTACCGATCTCAAAGAGTTCCATGAGATAGCCCAGTCGGCGGATGACGGAGCCGATCTCCATCCGCAGAGCGTACGCGACCAGCTTGTCGCCGTCCAGGGTCTCTTTCTTCATCCAGATTCCCTTAGCCAGTTCGGTGAGGCCACCACAGTACTCGGGCATCCTCAGACCATCGATGATCGTTCGCTCGGGATCGCTGATTCTGACCTGTTCCTGCTTCGTGACCCAGTGGTCCGCCAGGCCGAAGAAGAACTCTTTCCGGGAAGCGAGGAAACGGAACTCGGCACCCATGATGGTGATCGGGCGGCGCTTGGTCAGCGTCGTTACATGGAAGACCAGGCGCGGTTGGGTGACCATGCCGTGGATCTCCATCGCCGTTCCGTGGGAAAGGTAATAATCCGCGCCGTCGTTCAACTCACGGGCAACGACCAGCGGGTTACCCATGTAATCCCGTTCTTTTCCCAGTTCGAAGGGAACCAGGATGTAGAGCCCAGGTTTCAGGCGGCTGGCCACGGCCCGATCGACGAGCTTTCTTGCCAGATCGCGGGCGGTGACCTCTTTCGTGTCCAGTATTCGCTGAATATCCCCAATCCGGAAAACGGGCCGGTTTTCTTCGTAAAGCGTCGTCACCAGGCGGGCGGATTGCGGTCCCAGGGTTTTGAAGGGCATATTCTATCCCCATCGGTTGGGTGCGGCTTTCAAAACCGCACATTACGCCTGCGATATGGTATTGTCAATCATCATTGTGCAAATCCCTACCGCCTGCTTCTCCGCCTAAAAGCCCGGCAGGGCGATTCTCTTTTCCAGCCGTCGCGACATGACGACGATAACCGATACCAGCGCCAGGTAGACCAAGCCGGCCGTGACATAGGCCTTGAAGAACTCGAAGTTCGTCGAGGCAACCTCCTGGATCTGTGAAAAGAAATCGTTGTACTGGATCAGAAAGGCGACGGAGGCGTCCTTGAGGTTCTGGATGACCTGGTTGGTCAACGAGGGGACGGCCCGGCGCAGCGTCTGAGGGAGGATAATCAGCCGGAATATTTCCTGCGGGGTGAAACCCTCGGCCCGGGCGGCTTCAAGCTCCATCCGGTCCATGCCGTGGAAGGCCGTCATCAGGCCGCGCGCCTCGCTATCCCATCCACTTGCCGATCAGGGCTTTGAGTTTTTCCGGACCCAGCTCCTTCATGTAGCGGTCAAAATCGGCGCGCAACGGGGAGCCCTTGGGAAAGGCAAAACCGAAGGTGTCAAACCCCGTGAAGACATAACTGTCCAGAATGTCGATTTTCTTCTTGTAGGCGCCGGCGACCGATCCGTCCAGAAAGGCCAGGTCCAGGTTGCCGTTTTGCAGGTCGGCCAGCACCTCGTTGTAGGTGGGGTACATCTTGACGGCGCTCAACCGGTAGATCCCCTTGGGTTCCAGGTCGTCCTTGATGAAGGCGCTGTAGGCCATGCCGCGGGGATAGCCGATCGAGTATTTTTTCAACTCGCCGATGTCGTTGATCACGATGTTCCGGCTTTTGAGGCTGACCAGATTCCAGGTGTTGTCCATGTAGGCTTCTGAAAAATCCAACTTCTCTTTTCTCTGTTCCGTAATCGATATCCCGGAAAACGCCACATCGGCCTGCCCGGAGATGACCGCCCCCAGCATCCCCTGCCAGTCGTAGGCTGTGATCCTGGATTGATATCCCCTTGCCTTGCAGAAGCCTTCAAAGATTTCCAGGTCGAGGCCCTGGTATTTCCCGTTTTCCTCAAACATGTTCGGCGGCGATGTCGGACAGACCGCCACCTTGACCATTTTGACTTCTTCCTTCCTCGTGCATCCGCAAATGACCAGTGACAGAATGCAAAACGCGAATATGATTTTTTTCATCAAATCCCTTTCTTTCCCTTCCCATCCATCCGGCCGTCCTTGATGATTTCGCCGGCTCGGCGCACACCTTCTCTTGATACCTGACCTGACTCGGTAAGAAATCACTTTTACTTCGGGGGGAGGTATAGTGGAAATAGCGTGGTGGGTCAAATAAAATCCGACATAAAACCATTCACGATGGAACGACCAACCGGATGGCGCCGATCGAAGACCGGCGCTGTCGGCCATCACGACGATCCGGCCCGGAGAGCTTTGAATTACTCCTGAGAGTGGGAAAATCATCATACCTGTGAAAGCCGGTATCCAGCCTTTTCAAGACCTTCTGGGCCCCGGCTTTTGCCGGAGTGGCAACATCAGGTAGAAATTCAAAGCTCTCGTCCGGCCGACGCGGGGATGTATTGCCGGTAGTGCGTGCCTTGGAAGAGACGCTCCTCGTTCAGATCGCCGTATCCCCGGAATAGGCCTCCCGGAGAATGCGCGCAAGGTCGTCGACCAGTGTGTAGGAGGGATTGGCCCCCATGCACTGGTCGTCGAAGGCGATCTCGGCCATGTGCTGCACGGCCGACTCGAATTCCGCCTCGGGCACCCCGGCCTCGCGGATCGTCGCGGGCATCTTCAGCTCCGCCTTCAGCGCTGCGACCGCCTTGATGAGACTCTCCACGCCGGTCTCGGGCGTCGCCGCGGGGAGCGAAAGTGCCGCCGCGATTTCCGCGTATCGTCCCTGGGCCTGGGGATAGCGGTACTTCGGATAGGTCGCGAATTTTTTCGGCAGCGCGGCGTTGTGCCGGATCACCGGGATCATCACCAGCGCGTTGGCCCGGCCGTGGGGGATGTGGAAGGTCGCCCCCAGGATGTGGGCCAGGCCGTGGTTCACCCCGAGAAAGGCATTCGTGAAGGCCATGCCCGCGATCGTGGAGGCATTGTGCATCTTCTCGCGGGCGAGGAGGTTGCCGCCGTTCTTAAACGCCTCGGGCAGGTATTCGAAGACGAGTTGGATCGCCTTCAGCGCAAGCGGATCGGTGTAATCGGAGGCGAGCACCGATACATAGGCCTCGAGGGCGTGGGCCAGCACATCCAGACCCGTGTCCGCCGTGACGGACGGCGGTACGGAGAGGGTCAGGTTCGGGTCCACGATCGCGATGTGGGGGGTCATCGCGTAATCCGCGAGGGGATACTTGGCGCCGGTTTTGGCGTCCGTCACGACGGAAAAGGAGGTGACCTCCGAGCCGGTGCCGCTCGTGGTGGGGATCGCGATCAGCTTTGCCTTCCGTCCCAGTTCGGGGAAACGGACGATGCGCTTGCGGATGTCCATGAACCGCATCCGGAGATCGTCGAAACAGACGTCCGGATTCTCATAGAAGAGCCACATCGCCTTGGCGGCATCGATCGGGGAGCCGCCTCCCAGCGCGATGATCAGGTCCGGCTCGAATTTCTTCATCGCAAGGGCGCCGCTGTCCACCGTCTCGACCGTGGGGTCGGGTGTGATGTCGGAAAAAACGCACGTCAGGATGCCCGCCTGCTGGAGGTAATCCTCCAGTTTGCGCGTCGCGCCCTGCCGGATCGCGGAGCCGGTGCAGACGATGAAGGCGCGGTGCACCCCCATCTCTTTGATCTCTTTCGTGAAGAAAGTATCGAACGCGCCCGCTTCAAAGTAGATCTGCGACGGAACCCGGAACCATTTCATGTTGACCATGCGCTTTGTCACCCGCTTGATGTTGATGAGGTTGTTCACGCTCACGTTGTCCGTGGTGATGTTCTGTCCGCCGGCGCCGCAGCCCAGCGTCAGGGAGGGGTGAATCCGCGTGTAGATGTCGCCGATGGCCCCCTGGGCGGAAGGCGAGTTCACGATGATGCGTCCGGCGTTTACGGTCTCGCTGAATTCGCGGATCGCCGCGTCGTCCCGCGAGGCGATGGACGCCGTGTGGCCGAGTCCTCCGAAGTAGAGGATATCCTGGCAGACGTTCACCCCTTCCTGGAGGTTGCGGACCGTGTAAAACCCGAGGATCGGGCAGAGCTTTTCACGGGAGAGCGGGTAGGCCTCGCCGACACCCTTGAGGGGCGCGATCAGCACGCGCGTATTCTCCGGAACGGTGATGCCCGAAAGCTCCGCGATGTGCCGGACGCTCTTCCCCACGACCCTCGGCGACATGCTCTCCTTTTCCGCGTCGATCGCGACGACCTCCACCTTGGCGGTCTCTGCCGGGTTGAGGAAATAGGCCCCCTGTGACCGGAACCGCGCCATGACGGCGTCCCGGATCTCCCGGTCCACGACCACGGCCTGCTCGGAAGCGCAGACCATTCCGTTGTCGAAGGTCTTGCTCATCAGGATATCGTTCACCGTGGATTTAATGTCGGCGCTCTTTTCGATGTAGACGGGAACGTTGCCCGGGCCGACGCCGATGGCCGGCGTGCCGGATCCGTAGGCCGCCTTGACCATCCCCATGCCGCCCGTGGCCAGGATCAGCGAAACATCGGGATGGGACATCAGGGTATGCGTCAGGTCGCGGGACGAGTGCTCCACCCAGCGGACGCAGTAGTCCGGCGCGCCCGCGGCCAGTGCGGCCTCGTAGATGGTCTTTGCCGCCTCGATCGTGCTTTTCAATGCGTTCCGGGCCGGGCTGATGATGATGGTATTGCGCGTCTTCAGGGCGATCAGGCACTTGAACATCGCCGTGGAGGTGGGATTGGTGACGGGGGTGATGCCCAGAATGACGCCGAGGGGTTCGGCGAACTCCATGATCCCCGTCTCCAGGCAATCCTTGATCAATCCGACGGTCTTGCGGTCGCGGATGTCGTTGTAGATGTATTCCGTGGCGAACAGATTCTTGATGACCTTGTCCTCGAAGACGCCCATGCCCGTCTCTTCGACGGCCATGCGGGCCAGTTCGATCCGCCGGGCCGCTCCCGCCTTTGCACAGGCCGCAACGATCCGGTCCACCTCTTCCTGACCGTACTGGGTGAACAGGGCCGCGGCCTCCCTTGCCTGCCCGACCAGTTCATCGGCCATCGCCTTGACACCCGGCGTCTGCTCGGCATCGCTCTTCTTCGTCATCGGTTTCCTCCTTGCGGCTCAACAAACTAAGACCACAGTTCCCGGATGGCCTCGCCTTCATTGTCGAAAAAACGGTAGACCTTGTCTAGGGCCGCGATCTTGAAGATCTTGTAGATCTGGGGTTGAACGCCGACCAGCGCGATCCGCTTGCCGTCGGCCGCGGCCTGTTTCCAGACGACGAGCATGGTCCGCAGCCCCGCACTGCTGATAAAGTCCAGAGATCCCATGTCCAGAATCATCCCGGCGGGGCCCTTCGCAAGCGCCTCAACAATGACCGGCTGCGCCGCTTCGTAGGTCGTGGCATCCAAACGGCCAGAGAGCCGTACCACATTCACCTCGGGTTTTCCCGCGGCAACCGTAACACCGATATCCATCACCGTGTCTCCTTCCTTTATCCCTGTAATGCGCTCGGCGCCCCGGGGCATCCACCCCGACCCTTTCATTTCCCGGCTTATCGGGCACAATGGGGACGAAGATAGGGGAACCAGTGCGGTATGTCAAGGAATTTTATCCCGACATGCCGTTCCGGGATAGGGGACGACATGTCGGCATGCCGGGTGCGTGAACCCCCTCGGCTGCGCCTCGACGGCAGCAGGGACGAGACCCGCCAGGCATGAGATCAGATGTAATGGATGGTCAAAGACGGGGCCGGCGGCGGGCATTGCCGGACGGCGAAGGACGATGAGCCGGCAGTTTGCCTGACAGGCTGCGGCGAGTTTGGCGTCGATGCCGCCGGCCCGGCCGCTCTCCTTGGTCACGATCACGCCGATTCCGAAGCGGTGGATGGCGGCAAGATTTTCCGCCACGGTAAAGGGACCTCGCCCGGCGATGATCCGATCTTCCGGAATGGCTGCCGCCCGGCAGGCGGCCAGCGATTCCGGGATGTCGAGAACGCGGACGGCGAACGGGACACCGGTCCGGCGGGCGGCCTCCGCGTAGGGGGCAAGATTCCGGGAGCCCGTCGTCAGCAGAACGGGACGGCCGAAAGAAAAAGCCATCTCCGCGGCCTCGGCGTGGTTGGCGGCAAACCGGACAGGGCCATGGGCGGTTTCGGCGCGGTCTGCGTTAAAAAAAGGGGTTCCCGCGACGACGGGGGCGCGAACGGAAAAAGGAAGAGGGGTATCGAGCTGCGGCACCGCGCCCCTTTCCGCGGAAGAGCCGGGAAACCCTTTTCCGTGGGCTCCGGCCGCGCCGGGGCGGCGGTCGCGCTCCGGGGTCAGCATCTCGGGCCGGCGGAAGAGGAGATAGGGGATTCCGAGACGCCCTGCCGCATCGTGCGCGGCCGCATGGACGGCCTCCGCGTAGGGATGGGCGGCGTCCACGATCGCCCGGATGCCCTTTTCCTTTCCGAGCGAGACTATCCCCTCTTCATCGAGACGTCCGGCCCGCCGGAAGATCCTGGGGTGATCGCCGATGTCAAGGGAGGCCGCGGTCGCCATCGAGACGAGGACCGTGTATCCCGTTTCGGCGAGGCCGGTCGCGAGGGGGGCCGTTTCACTCGTGCCGCCAATCAATAAAATCATACCCCGTACCCTCTGGGGGTCACGAACCAGGAGGCGATCCGCTTCGTGGAGCGGTTCCCGATGATGACGACGCTCCGCATGTCGATCGGGAGTTCAAGGAAGTGGTCCAGGTCGGAAAGGAGGATCTGCTCCGCCGGCGATCCCACCGCGATTCCGACGCCCACGGGGGTCGTCCCGGGCCGGTGGCGGAGGAAGATCGCCGCCGCCGCGTCCAGTTGGCGGGTGCGTTTCTGAGACCTCGGGTTGTAGATCGCGACGACCAGATCGGCGGCCGCGACCGCCTCCAGCCGTCCGCGGATCGTCTCCCAGGGGACGAGGAGATCGCTCAGGCTGAGCGTCGCGAAGTCGCACATCAGCGGCGCCCCGAGGCGGGCCGCGAGCGCATTCGCAGCGGTGACGCCGGGGACGATCTCGATCGGAACAGTCCATCCGTTCGCCGCGGCAAGCTCCAGGATGAGGCCGGCCATCCCATAGACGCCCGGATCCCCCGATGAAACGAGGGCAACGGTCTGCCCCGCCTCCGCCCGCTCCAGCGCCATCCGGCACCGTTCCACCTCGCGGGTCATCCCCGTGGCGATGAGCTCCTTCCCCGCCGTCAGATCGCGGATCAGCTCCAGGTAGTGCGTGTAACCCGCGACGACGGAACTTCCGGCAATCGCCTCCTCGGCCCTCCGGGTCCGGTCCAGCGGTCCGCCGGGACCGATGCCGACCACGAAAAGCCTTCCCGGGCGGGGGCGGTCCTGATCCTGTTGGATGTTTTCATTTGACGGATGAATGGGGTTCTTCTTTTTCATTTGACCGGCTTTTCTCTTTTCCAGCGTCACGAGTACATGATAAATCTTTTTTACGTCAAGAGAATTTTAGGTGCGCACAAGTGCGCACAATAAAAAAGCTCCCCCAATCCTGGGGGAGCCTTTTATGAACGAAATGAAGTTCTGATCTTACAGCTTGCGAACATTCTCCGCAGCCGGACCCTTGGGGCCAGCGACAACTTCGAAGCTTACCCGTTCACCTTCGGCCAATGATTTGAAACCCTCTGCCTGGATGGCGGAATGGTGCACGAAAACGTCCTTGCCACCGTCCTGCTCGATAAAACCGAATCCCTTTGAATCATTGAACCACTTTACTTTTCCTTCAGACATCTTTACTGCTCCTTTGTTGTTTTGGTTCCTTTTGGGAACCGTTAAAATTATGCCGAGTCATTCGGCCGACAGCCCGTTTTTGCACAAAAAAACCGCACTTGCCATTCTTGCTGGTTTGTGCGGTTGACTTTTCCGTATTGTGAATAACAAAAACGTACTGCACATCAAGTGAACCGCACCCTAAAGCATCTTTTGTCGAAATGCAAGTTATTTTTTGGATATTTCTGGATCCCCATTGTTGTCGACCGCTTAAGCCGCAACAGTTCCCTTTTTCCATTGATAATTCCGGACGGTCAGCAACACGACAATCGCGGCGCCGATGAGATCCGTCATCACGTCCGGAGTCGATAACAGGACGCAACCCGCCAGGTATAGCGCCCTTTCCCAGATTGCGAGATTCCGGTAGAGCCACCCCTGAACCGCAGCCGCCAACGCCACCGTACCCACGAGATAACTCAAGACAATTTCCACGACGCTGAAAAAGTCGCTGCCATAGATCAACAACTGCGGGCAATAGGCGAATGCAAACGGCATCAGGTACATGTATATCCCCAGCACAAAGGCGTGCATCCCGGTTTTCATGGGGTTGCCGCCGGAGATGCTTGCCGCCGCGAAGGCCGCCACACAGACGGGCGGCGTCAGGTTCGAAATCATCGAAAGCCAGAAGATCAGCAGATGGGCGTGCACCGGGGCGATCCCCAGTTCGATCAGAGAAGGCGCCGCCAGGATGGCCAGCACAATATAAGACGCCGTGCAGGGAAGCCCCATGCCGACGATCGTCGCAATCAGCGCCACGAGGACGATGGTCATAAAGAGATTTCCATCGGAAAAGGCAAGAATCATCGAGGAGAACTTGATGCCCAGGCCCGACAGCGTAATGCCGCCCATTACAAGACCGAGGGTGCCCGCCGTTGCCCCGACCGAAAGCGCGCTTTTTCCCGCCGTGTCCAGGATATCGACGAGTCTCCGGAGGTTCAGTCTCGTCTCCTTGCGAAACATGCTGCAGAAAATCACAAACAGCGTGGCGCCGAAGGCGGTGAGCGGCACGGAAAAACCGGCCATGATCAGGATGATCAGGACGACAATGGTGAAGGCGAAGTACCATCCCTGTTTGAAGACCTTCCTGATATCCGGCAGCTCTTCCTTGGGCAGGCCCTGCAGACCCGTGGCTTTGGCGCGGAAGTACACCATGAACACCAGCGACATATAGTAAAGAAGGGCCGGCAGCGTCGCCATGACCATGATTTTGGCGTAGGGGGTCTCCGTGATGGTCGCCAGGATAAACGCTCCGGCTCCCATGATGGGAGGAAGAAAGGTGCCCCCCGTGGATGCCGCGGCCTCCACGGCCCCGGCGAATTCGGCAGAATACCCCACCCGCTTCATCATCGGAATGGTAAAGGTTCCGGTGGCCACCACATTCGCCACCGGACTGCCCGAGATGCTGCCGAAGATCGCACTGCCGCCCACGGCGATCAGCGCCGGTCCGCCGGCAATGCGTCCCGCCAGTGCGCTGGCCAGGTTGATGAAGAAATCACCCCCGCCCGATTTTTGCAAAAAGGCCCCGAAGATCAAAAAGGGCATTACATAGGTTGCAAAGACGGAAACGACGGTTCCGAAGATCCCGTCAATGAAGTAGTTGAACTCGACGATCCGGGCGATGCTGATGCCCTTGTGCGCGAAAATCCCCGGCAGGTGAGGCCCCAGATAGGTTTGCAGGACCATGAAGAGACCGAGGAACGCCAGCGTATTGCCCATCACGCGGCGGGTCACCTCCAGAGAGACGAAGATCATTACGAGCCCCAGATAGACATCCAGCCGGTCGGGAAGGCCGACCCGCTTGGCGCAGTATTCCGAATACTCCGTCATCCAGTAGACAATGGCAGCTGCAGAAAGGACGAAAACGATGACGTCGTAGACCATCAGGGCCCTGTTGCCCGGTGATTTCTTCGAAGCCGGGTACAGGATAACGGCAAGCGCGTTGCAAAAAAGCAGATAGAGGCCGAGGTTGCTCTGTGAATTGAATATTCCGAATCCGGATGTGTAAAAGTAGATGACGGCAAATAAGACGGAAAGGCCCTTCGCAATCAGGGCAAGGCTCTTGCTCAGTTCGCGCATTTTTCCTCCAAAAGCAGGATCACCATTGCCAGCGGGGGCATGGCTCGGGAGTGTATCCTCCCGAACCATGCCCCCCTGTTACTTGAGCTGATTTTATTGTTCTTTCCAGAATTTTTCCGCTCCCGGGTGATAGGGAACGCCGATTTGCTTGATCCCTTCGGGGTTGTTTCTCATCGGCTTGAATTGCGGATGGACGCCTGCCAGGAATTTCTTCCCTTCCGGACTGAAGAAGATCTTCATCGCATTGTAGGCAACATCGTCGGGAAGTTGCTTGTGGGCCACGAGGTAGACGCTGAAGAAGAAACAGGGCACCGGCTGGTCCTGCCCTTTGTAGACATTCGCCGGCATGGTCCCCTTGTCGAAGAAAGGGGTCACCTGAATGATCTTGTTCAACTCCTCGTCGGTGAAGGGGATCACAAGGATATCCTTTGAAGCCGCCAGTTCGACGATGCCGCTGGCGGGATGACCGCTCATGCCCAGCGCATCCACCTTGCCGTCCTGGAGGGCGCGCGCGGCGTCCCCGAAGGCCAGCTCCGACCCCACGACCTTGATCCCCAGCGCTCCGAGCGAACGGCGCGAGTTGTCGCTGGATCCGGAGCCGGGCGATCCGAGAACCACCTTCTTACCCTCGAGGTCTTTCATGGATCGGATCTTTTTGTCCTTCAGAGTCACAAAATAGTGGGAACTGCCGTAGATTTCGAACAGGACCCGCGCATCCCTGTTCGGCCGTCCCTCGGCGATTCCCTTCCCGTTCCACACCTCCCACAGATGCGAAGAATAGGTCAGCGTCATATCGGCCTCGCAGGATGCGATGCGCCGGATGTTTTCAACGGACCCCCCGCTGGCCACAATGTCGAATCTCGTATTGGCCGGCAATTTATCGTTCAGCAGCTTGAAGATTCCCCCTGCCATGGTATACCACGTCCCGCCCGGATTGCTGGCAGACAGGGAATAACGTTTCACTGTCTCGGCGGCGCCGGCAACCTGGATCCCCACCAGGAAAACCAATGCCGCTGCAAGAAAAACACACCCTCCCCGCACCCTGCGATAGAACCCCATAACCTCCTCCTTTCATCACGTTTGATTTATTTATGAATGGCGGCCGCTACAGCTATCCGGGGCAATGATGGATACTGAACGGGCTGAACCGACAAGGCGTCGCTTTAGCGGCGGGAGTATATGGAGAATGACCGCAGGTGTCAAATGAATTCAGCTGCAAAAAAACAGGGAGGCGGTATCGGTGATGACGGCGCCCTTTACCCTTCTTTCAGCAGCGCAAACACCTCGGCGAAACGGATGCGGGCCTCATCGTGCAGCGGCTTGACCGCATCGACGAATGCGGCGCGTTCCGCCGGCGTCAGCGCCACGATCTCGCCTCCCGCCTCCTCGATCGCCGCGCGGGCGATCTCCTCTTCGCGCACGGCCAGTTCGCGCTGCGCCAGAACCGCTTCGCGAACGGCCTTCGTCATTGCGCTTTGCAGCGACGGAGGCCAGCTCTCGAACGCCTCGCGGTTGCAGTAGAGGCCGCGCGAAAGATAGATGTGGCCGGTCAACGTATGATAGCGGTGCAACCTGTGGACGCCATAGGCAACCGTGTTGGCAAACGGGTTTTCCTGGGCGTCGATCTCGCCCGACGTGAGCCCGACAATCGCCGGTTTGAGATCCATGACCAGCGGAATCGCGCCCAGCAATTCGTAAGCCCGGGCATGCATTCGGCTCGGCAGGGAGCGTATCTTGAGCCCCTTCATGTCCGCGGGGGAATGGACCGGGCGCAGCCGGTTTGAAACATGGCGGTAGCCGTTTTCGAAGTAACCGACCATGTGATAGCCCGGCACCCGCTCCTCGATCTTCCGGCTCATGTAGGCGCCGAGCTTGCCGTCCATCGCGGAACGCGCCTGCTCCAGGCTTTCGAAAAGAAACGGAAGATCGATGAATTCGAGCTCCGGCACCCGTTCGGTGAGGTAGCTGGTCGACTGGTAGGCGAGCGTCAGGATGCCGCGTTCGGCCATCCACAGCACGTCCTCGGACTTGTAGCCGAAGTCCATCACATTCCAGACGTACCGGATATCCACCTCGCTGCCGAATTGTGCGTCCAGACTGTCGCCGATCATTTTGAGCGCGCGGCTGTGGGTCGTTGTCGCCGGGCCGTATCCCCCCATGCAGATTTGGATCGTCATTGAATGGTCACCTCCGGGTAGTCTGACATGATGTCACGTGATGTCCGCCGCCAACCTGCCTGAGGCGATCGCCGCCGGCAGGTCGGAGAGTGTTTTCAGACGGCGGGAATATAGGACAGACGGTTCCGCTTGTCAACGAAATAACGGGTGTCCGAAGGGGATAAGCTGATTGGCGGTCTGAGATGAATATGCGGGTATCGCGGCGGTGGGGGCAACGAACCCCCATGCCCGGCGCGGGCACAACGAAGGATCAATCGCCCCCACCCTTCCCTCCCCCGTCGAGGGGGAGGGATACAAGGAAAGGGGCATTGATATAAATCCTTTACAAAAGCGGGCATTGCCGGTAGGCAGAGGGTGAGCTCCTGATTTTTTTGAAGGGCGGGGCTTGACCGGGCGGCGTCCCCGCCGAACGGAAAAATTCATCTCAATTCCCGGCGCCAGGGCGCCGGGAATTGAGAAACGCAAGAAAAAGGATGGTCTGTTGTTGTGATCGCTTACCCCGTGGAAAGCT
>CAYSSF010000008.1:0-17836 GCA_964433455.1 uncultured Syntrophaceae bacterium | reverse complement strand
GAAACGCAAGAAAAAGGATGGTCTGTTGTTGTGATCGCTTACCCCGTGGAAAGCTGCGGGAAATGCGCGTGCAATCGGTTTCACTGGCGGGAGGATATGGGACTCATCTGGATCAATGAGGTTTCGGTCAGCTTCGGCGGGCCGCGGCTGCTGGACGGCGCAACGCTCCAGATTGAAGCGGGCGAAAGGATCGGGCTCCTGGGCCGGAACGGCTCGGGCAAGTCCACCCTCATGAAACTGCTGGTGGGCGATGTTGCCCCGGATTCCGGCGAAATCCTCCGGAGCGGAGAGGTCCGGACCGCCATGCTGCCCCAGGATGTGCCCGACGACCTGCCCGGGACGGTCTATGATGTCGTGGCTTCCGGCGGTCGGGAACATTTGGAGCTGCTCCGGGAATACCACGATCTCACGCTGCTGATCTCCCGAAGCGGCGATGAAGGCCTGCTGAAAAGGCTCGAACGGGTTCAGCACCGGCTGGAGAACTCCGGCGCCTGGCTTTATCATCAGCGGGTGGAAACGGTGATCGCCAGGACCGACCTGGAGGGGGATGCCGAGTTCCGGATTCTGTCGGCGGGCATGAAACGCCGGGTCCTGCTGGCCAGGGCCCTGGCGCACGAGCCGGACCTCCTGCTCCTGGACGAGCCTACGAACCATCTGGATATCAACGCCATCCTCTGGCTCGAGAATTTCCTGCTGAATTTTGAAAAGACCCTCATGATCGTGACCCATGATCGGGCGTTTCTCCAGCGGGTCGCGACACGCATCGTGGAAATCGACCGGGGCCGCCTGATATCGTTTCCCTGTAGTTACAACATGTTTCTCGAACGTCGACAGGCCCTGCTGGAGGCGCAACAGAAGCAGTGGCAGGAGTTTGACAAGAAACTGGCCCGGGAGGAGAGTTGGATCCGGCAGGGAATCAAGGCCCGCCGCACCCGCAACGAGGGTCGGGTGCAGGCGCTGGTGAAGATGCGTCAGGAGCGGGCGCGCCGTCAGGAGCAGACGGGCAATGTCCGGCTGGCGATCCAGGAGGCGGAACGCAGCGGCCGGCTGGTTGCAAAAGTGGAAAAGATTCACTTCGCCTTTGGCGATCACAGGATCGTGGAAGGGTTCTCCACAACGATCCTCCGCGGCGACAAGGTGGGCATGATCGGACCCAATGGCTCCGGCAAGACCACGCTTGTCAAAATTCTCCTTGGCGAGTTGGAACCTCAGCAGGGCCAGGTCCGCCTGGGAACCGGAATCCAGGTTGCCTACTTTGATCAACTCCGCGCCCAACTCGACGAAAACCGGACCTTGAAGGATAACATCACCGACGGCGGCGACATGGTCGTCATCGGCGGCGTCTCGCGGCATGTCATGGCTTATCTTCAGGATTTCCTCTTTGCGCCGGACCGGATCCTGTCGCCGGTCAGTTCTCTGTCGGGCGGTGAGCGCAATCGCCTCCTTCTGGCAAAACTCTTCATCCTTCCCTCCAATCTCCTCGTCCTGGATGAGCCGACCAACGACCTCGATATGGAAACCCTCGAACTCCTTGAAGATCGGCTTCTGGAATACAACGGCACGATCCTGATGGTCAGTCACGACCGCGCGTTCCTCAACAATGTAGCGACCTCGACGATTGTCTTTGAAGGCAGCGGGCGGCTGCAGGAATACGTGGGCGGTTACGACGATTGGCTGCGGCAACGGACGAGGCAGGAGGAGCCGTCGAAGAGGGCGCCGGGCGAGCCGAAACAGAAGAAGGTCAGATCCCCGAGAGAAAAGCGGAAACTGTCCTATAACGAGACGCGCGAGTTGGAGGGGCTGCCGCTGAAAATCGAATCCATGGAGGAGGAGAAGCGCCGACTTCTGGAGACCCTGAATTCGCCTGCATTCTATGCCGGCAGAGATGCGGTGGAAATAAACAGGACCAGTGACCGGCTGAAGGCTCTGGAGGAGGAACTGGAGTGCGCCTACGGGCGCTGGGAGGAACTGGAGAGCCTCGCGGTAAAATTCAGCGGCGAACCGGGGTGATTTTTGCGAGGGAGTACCAGGAAAGGCCAGTGGCCTCATTGAAAAATGTTACCGCAGGAGTTGAGTTTGAAGGAGCAACGAAACGGGTTGAAAATAATTGCCTGCTGCCCTACACTGTAAACCTGCCTGAAACCGAAAATGTGCCAGGAGAAAGAAGCGATGCGACCGGCCGAGAGGGTCATGATCCCTATCCGAGAGAGGCCTGATCCCTATGGAGATGGACGGTTTGCATCCGTCATCGTTCCTTGTGCAGGTTCATAACACCCAGACGTCCGCTAACGAGCAGGAGGAATCCATATGTCCGTCGTGAAAAGAAAAAAAGGGACCATCGGCATTCTGACGGGGGGCGGGGATGTCCCCGGCCTCAACCCGGCGATCCGAGCCGTCACGATCAGGGCCATTCGGGAAGGATTCCGGGTGATTGGCCTTCGCAGGGGCTGGAAGGGGCTGCTCTCTTGCATCCGGGACAAAAAAATCCACCAGGAGGATTGCTTCCAGGTTCTCACGGAGGAGATTGTCAACAAGGTCGGGCGGACGGGGGGCACCTTTCTGCACACCTCGCGCACCCGCCCCAGCCACATTCCCAAGGAAGACGTTCCCGACTGCTGGCAGGACCGGTATGGCGACGAGATCAACGATCTCACGCCGGAGGTCCTGGCGAACCTCGATTTTCTGGGGATTGATTACCTGGTGGCCATCGGCGGTGACGATACCCTGAGTTACGGCGTCCATCTGTCGAAGAAGGGGGTCAAGGTGATCGCCATTCCGAAGATCATGGACAACGACGTTCCCGGGACGGACTACTGCATCGGCTTCAGCACCTGCATTACCCGGACGATCGAGATGACCAACAGCCTGCGCACCACGGCGGGTTCCCACGAGCGGATTCTGGTGATCGAGGTGTTCGGCCGCTATGCCGGTTTTACCGCCCTTTTGCCCACGATGGCGGGGGGGGCCCATCGCTGCGTCATCCCGGAGTACCGCTTCCGCATCGAGCGGCTGACCGAGCTCATGGTCCAGGACCGCATCGCCAATCCGAGCCGCTATTCGGTCGTCCTCATCTCCGAGGGGGCGATGTTCGACGACGGGAAGATGGTCTTCGAGGGGCAGGAGGCGGATCAATACGGCCATCGAAAGCTCGGCGGCATCGGAGACCGGATTTCCGCTTTGATTACCGAGACCTCTGCCCAGTTTAACCGCGGCAGGAAGGTCAACGTGATCAACCAGAGGCTGGGGTATATGGTTCGGTGCGGCAATCCCGATGCCATCGACTCGATCGCTCCGATGGCCTTCGGGAACCTGGCCCTGGACCTGATCCTGAACCGGTCCCACGGCAGGCTCGTCAGCCTGCGCAACGGCAGGTACGACGACGTGCCGATCGACGTGGTCACCAGTAGCAAGAAGGTCGTGGACATCAAGAAGAACTATAACTGCGAGAGGCTCCGTCCCTACTACGAGAGCTTCCAGAACAAACCCCTGTTCATCATGACCAGCGACTACTGAGGCTGCTTGATGATCTTTATTTAGGAGTCCAATGCCGTGGACGTGAGCAGTCATAAGATCCGCGAACCTTTGCTCCGCCTGAAGTCGTACCTTCCGGGAAGGGGTCATGGGCCGAATCACGCCGGCGACGAGCCCCCGCTTCGGGCGGAGCTGTTCAGCGCCGATCAGATGGAGCAACACGGCAAGAACCTGGCGGGCTCGCACCAATTGAGTCCGGAGCGGGCTCCGGATCTGCTGCTGGCACGGCTGGCAGAGAACGAAGCGGTCCTGCTGGGCGTCCGGAACCTGTTGACCGAGGCGGTGAACGCGAACCGTCAGATTACGCCGGCCGGGGAATGGCTGCTCGATAACTTCTACATGATCGAAGAACAGATCCGCATCGCCAGACGGCATCTGCCCAAGGGTTACAGCCGGGAGCTGCCCCGTCTGATGAACGGTCCCTCTGCCGGCCTGCCGCGAGTCTATGACATCGCACTGGAGACAATCTCCCACGGCGATGGGCGGGCGGATCCGGAGAGCCTCAGCCGGTTTGTAGCCGCATACCAGACTGTCATCGCCCTGAAGGTGGGCGAATTGTGGGCCATCCCCATCATGTTGCGCCTGGCGCTGATCGAGAATCTCCGCCGCATTGCCGCCAGGATCGCTGCGGACAGAATCGACCGCAACCTGGCCGATTATTGGGCGGATCAAATGATGGAGAGCGCCGAAACGAACCCGAAGGGGCTGATTCTGGTGATTGCGGACATGGCCAGATCGAATCCGCCGCTGGTCAGCTCCTTTGTTGCGGAACTGACGCGCCGCCTGCAGGGACAGGGCCCCGCTCTGGCGTTGCCGCTGACCTGGATCGAGCAGCGGCTCTCCGAGGACGGCCAGACGATCAAGCAACTGGTGGATGCGGAAAACCAGCAACAGGCGGCCGACCAGGTCTCGATCAGCAACAGCATCGGCAGCCTCCGGTTCCTCGGTGCGATGGACTGGCGGGAGTTCGTCGAGACGATGAGTCAGGTCGAGCAGATTCTGCATCAGGATCCGGTCGATGTTTATAGCAAGATGGATTTTCCCACCCGTGACCGCTACCGCCATGTGGTCGAGAAGATCGCGAAGTTCAGCCCCTTGTCCGAGGGCGACGTGGCGCGCCTGGCGATCCGGCTTGCGCAAGAGGGGGCGGCCGGAAAGGGCGGCGAAGATCGCAGAGCCCATGTCGGCTTCTACCTGATCGATCAGGGATCGGCCGAGCTTGCCCGACAAGCCCGGGTGCGATGGTCGCCCTCCGAAGCGCTCCGAAAATGGGGCCGCCGGTTTCCATTCCCGCTCTATGGCGGATCGGTCCTCCTGCTGACGCTGCTTTTCGCCTGGATGTTGCCGATGAAGGCGCATGCCGGAGGATTGCAAGATTGGCTGCTGGCGCTGACCGGACTGCTTTTGCTTGTCGGCGCCAGTCATCTGGCGATCGCCTTGGTGAACTGGCTCTCGACGCTTTGGGTCATGCCGCATCCGCTGCCGCGCATGGACTTCTCAGAGGGTATCCCGACGCAATTCCGCACCCTGGCCGTGGTCCCGACGATGCTGACCAGCGCAGAGGACATCGCGGAGCTGATCGAGGCATTGGAGGTCCGGTTCCTGGCCAATCGGGACGACCACCTGCACTTCGCCCTGCTGACCGATTTTCGCGATGCCGAGGCCGAAGCGTTGCCGGAGGACGGAGCCCTGTTGCGGCTGGCCCGAAAGGGGATCGAGGATCTGAATCAAAAGTACAGCCGTCCCCAAAGCGACAGCTTCTTCCTTCTCCACCGCCCGCGCCGATGGAATCCACAGGACCGGATCTGGATGGGTTATGAACGCAAGCGGGGGAAACTTGCGGATTTGAATGCGCTGCTGCGCCGTGAGACAGAAGAGGGCTCCGGGGCCCGCTTTTCGCTTGTCGTCGGCGACACGGCCGTTTTATCGAATGTGAAATACGTGATCACGCTGGACACCGATACCCAGTTGCCGCGCGATGCCGCCCGTCAGTTTGTGGGGGCCATGGCGCACCCGCTCAACCGTCCCCGCTACGACCAGGAGCGGGGGCGCATCTGCGAGGGATACGGGATCCTTCAGCCACGGGTTGCCGTGAGCCTGCCCAGCGTGAACCGGTCGCGGTACGCGGCCATGTGCGGGAGCGATACCGGCATCGATCCCTATACGCGGGTCGTATCCGATGTCTACCAGGACCTGTTCGGCGAGGGATCGTTCATCGGCAAAGGGATCTATGACGTGGATGCCTTCGACCTGGCGATCAAGGGACGTTTCCCCGAGAACCGGATCCTCAGCCACGATCTTCTGGAAGGGTGCTACGCCCGGGCGGGCCTGTTGAGCGATGCGCAGCTTTACGAGGAGCACCCGTCCCGCTATCGTGCGGACGTGAGCCGCCGTCACCGGTGGATCCGCGGGGATTGGCAGCTCTTCAGATGGCTGCTGCCCGGCGTTCCCGGCCCCGACGGGCGTCCGCAAAAAAATCCGCTTTCCGGTTTGTCCCAGTGGAAGCTCCTCGACAATCTGCGGCGTTCCCTCGTGCCCGCGGCGCTGACCTCCTTGTTGCTGCTGGGCTGGCTGCTCCTCTCGTCGCCCTGGTTCTGGACCATCGCGGTGGCCGGGATCATCCTGATCCCTTCGCTGATGACCTCGATCATGGATGCGTTTCAGAAGCCGACCGATGTTCTTCTCTCGCAACACCTGGCACTCGTCCTGCGTTCCGCCGGCAGGCACTTCGCCCTGGCCGCCTTTACGCTCGTCTGTCTTCCTTACGAGGCGTTTTTCAGCCTCGATGCAATCCTGCGCACCGCCTGGCGGATGCTGGTCTCGCACCGGCGGCTTCTCGAATGGAATCCGTCGGGCGGCAAGGAGCACAACCCCGGCGACCTGATCGGCTCCTTTGGGACGATGTGGTTCGCCCCGGCCCTTGCCGTCGCCACGGCCATCACCCTCGCTTCGGCCCGGCCGGGCGTCTTGGGCGTGGCTATGCCCATCCTGCTCCTCTGGTTTTCATCCCCCGCGATCGCCTGGTGGATCAGCCGGCCGCTGGTACGCCGCGAAGCAAGGCTTTCGCCGGATCAAACCCTCTTTCTCAGGGGGCTGTCCCGGAAAACCTGGGCATTCTTCGAGACCTTTGTCGGTCCGGAAGATCATTGGCTGCCGCCGGACAACTTTCAGGAGCATCCCTCCCCCGTGGTCGCCCATCGCACATCGCCGACCAATATGGGCCTGTCGCTCCTGGCCAATCTCTCCGCGTATGACTTCGGTTACCTCTCGGCGGGACAGCTGATCGAGCGCACGAAGAATGCCTTTGACACCATGGAGGCCCTGGAACGGTACCAGGGCCACTTCTACAACTGGTACGACACCCAATCCCTGAAACCGCTGCCGCCCCTCTACGTCTCTTCCGTGGACAGCGGAAACCTGGCGGGCCATCTGCTGACGCTGCGGCCGGGGCTCCTCGCCCTTCTCGATCAAAAGATCCCGGGGCCGCGGCTCTTTGAAGGGCTCGCGGATACCCTGAAGCTCCTTTCGGAGATCGCGGCTGCTACCCGGGGAATGAAGTTTCCTGTCCAGCTTGCGACATTCACGCAGCTTCTGGAAGCCGCGACCGTTTCCCCGCCCGCCACCCTTGCTGCGGTCAGTCTCTGCCTTTCGCAGCTTGCGGCGTCCGCAGAGGAGGCGGCCGCCGAATTCGCCGGCCTCAATGCCAACCCCGAGAACCCCCTGCGGGTGTGGTCGCTCGCCCTCTCCGGGCAATGCCGGGCTGCGCTCGATGAGTTCGCTTTTTTCGTTCCGTGGGCCGCATGGCCGGTACGGCCGGATGATCCCGGCGCTCCCGGAGAAAGGGAGGGGATTCCGACGCTCCGCCGGCTTGCCGGGCGGAGGGGGGCGGAGACCCTGCCGGCCATCGCGCGGCGGCTCTCCCCGGATGCGGCGCCCGATGAAAGGGCGCGCCTGGAGGAGCTTCGCAGTCTCATCGCGGAAGCAAGCCGGCGCGCCGAGGAACGGATAGAGGCCATCGAACGGCTGGCAAGTCAATGCAGTGAACTCGCCCGGATCGAGTATGGATTCCTGTTCGACAAGGCACGCAATCTGCAGGCCATCGGGTACAATGCCACGGAACGCAGACAGGACCCGAGTTTTTACGACTTGCTGGCTTCGGAGGCGCGGTTCAGCACTTTCGTGGCGATTGCCCAGGGGTGTCTGCCTCAAGAGAGCTGGTTTGCCCTCGGACGGCTGCTCACCACGACCGGTGGAGAACCGGTCCTCCTTTCGTGGAGCGGCTCGATGTTCGAATACCTCATGCCGCTTCTGGTGATGCCGACATACGAACACACTCTGCTCGACCAGACCATGAAGGCGGCGGTGGCCAGGCAGATCGAGTACGGGAGCCAGCGCGGGGTTCCCTGGGGAAGTTCCGAATCGGGCTACAATGCGATCGATGTGCACCAGAACTACCAGTACCGGGCCTTTGGCGTTCCCGGTCTGGGACTCAAGCGCGGGCTGGCCGAGGATCTGGTCATTGCGCCCTACGCCTCGGCGATGGCGTTGATGGTTGCGCCGGAAGAGGCATGCCGGAATCTCGAGAAACTCGCGGCAGAGGGGTTTGACGGGAGGTACGGCTTCTATGAGGCGATCGACTACACGCCTTCGCGCCTGCCACGAGGGCACTCCAGCGCCGTTGTCCGCTCCTTCATGACCCATCACCAGGGCATGAGCCTCCTGTCGCTGGCCTACCTGCTCCTGGACCGTCCGATGCAGAAGCGGTTTGAGTCGGAACCCCTGTTTCAGGCGACCCTGCTGCTGCTCCAGGAGCGAATTCCCAATGTAACGGCGTTTTATGCCCACACCGCCGAGGTTTCCGATTACCGTTCGGATTCCGGCCTTCCGGAGACGCCGATTCGTGTTTTCAGCAGTCCGGATACGCCGTTCCCGGAAGTGCAGTTGCTGTCGAATGGCCGCTACCACGTGATGGTAAGCAGCGCGGGCGGCGGCTACAGCCGCTGGAAGGATATCGCCGTCACACGCTGGCGCGAAGACAGCACCTGCGACCCCTGGGGAATCTTCTGCTACCTCCGCGATACGGTGAGCGGGGAGTTCTGGTCCACCGCCGGTCAACCGGCCCCCAAACGGGCGGACCGCTACGAGGCGATTTTTTCGGAAGGGCGGGCGGAGTTCCGCCGCCTCGACCACGGTCTCGACGCCCATACGGAGATCGCCGTTTCCCCCGAAGACGATATCGAGCTGCGCCGCATCACCATTGTAAACCGCTCCGGAAAGCGCAGGACCATCGACGTCACGAGCTACGCGGAGGTCGTTCTCGCCCCGTCGGCCCCTGATGCACTGCATCCGGCGTTCAGCAGCCTCTTTGTTCAGACCGAAATCCTTCGCCGGGAACGGGCGATTTTCTGCACCCGCCGGCCGCGCTCCCAGGGCGAGCACTCCCCTTGCATGTTTCATCTGATGGCCGTTCAGGGTGAGGAGATCGGAGAAATATCCTATGAGACCGATCGCATGCAGTTTATCGGCCGCGGGAATACCGTTGCCAACCCCCAGGCGATGACCCACGCGTCGGACCTGTCGGGGAGCGAAGGTTCCGTACTGGATCCGATCGTCTCGATCCGTTATCGCATTACGCTGGAACCGGACGAAAAGGCCACGGTCAGCATCGTCACCGGCGTGGGGGAAACGCGCGAGGCCGCCTTAAGCCTGGTGGAAAAATACCAGGATCGGCGCCTGGCGGATCGGGTCTTCGATCTGGCGTGGACGCACAGCCATGTGCTCCTGCGGCAGATCAACGCCACCGAGTCCGATGCGCAGCTTTACGGCAGCCTCGCCGGCTCGGTGATCTATGCCAATGCCTCGCTGCGGGCCGATGCGGGGATCCTCTCCAGCAACCGACGCGGTCAATCGGGTCTGTGGGGATATTCCATCTCCGGAGATTTGCCGATCGTGCTGCTTTCGATCGAAGATCCGGCCAATATCGATCTGGTCCGCCAGCTCGTGCAGGCCCATGCATACTGGTGCCTGAAGGGTCTGGCGGTCGATCTGGTCATCTGGAACGAAGATCATGCGGGTTACAGGCAACTGCTCCATGAGCAGATCATGGGGTTGATTGCGGCAGGCGTCGGGGCCTTCATAACCGAAAAATGCGGCAGCATTTTCGTAAGATCCGCGGACCAGATATCGAACGAGGACCGTATCCTGATTCAGACGGTCGCCCGTGCCATCATCAGCGATTCCAAGGGATCGCTCGCCGACCAGCTCAACCGTCGAAAATCTCCGGAAATGGCCGTACCGCACCTGATAACGTCCCGGGATCACCTTGCCGCGGTCCAGGCCCTTGCCGCATTGCCCCGCCATGACCTGACTTTTTTCAACGGACTTGGCGGATTCACCTCCGATGGGCGGGAGTACGTCATTTCGACAGCACAGGGTCAGGTGACCCCGGCGCCGTGGGTGAATGTCCTGGCGAATCCGTATTTCGGGACCGTTCTGTCCGAAAGCGGCTCCGCCTATACCTGGGCCGAGAATGCCCGCGAGTTTCGCCTCACCCACTGGCATAACGACCCGGTGAGCGATACGAGCGGGGAGGCCTTTTACATCCGCGATGAAGAGCGCGGCCACTTCTGGTCCCCGATGCCGCTGCCCTGCCGCGGGATGACGCCTTACGTCACCCGGCACGGATTCGGCTACAGCGTCTTCGAACATATGGAAAGCGGCATACGTTCCGAGGCTTGGGTCTACGTGGCCCCGGACGCGCCCGTCAAGTTCACGGTGGTAAAGATCAAAAACGAGTCCGGACGATCCCGCCGTCTCTCCATCACGGGCTACGTAGAGTGGGTTCTGGGGGATCTGCGACCGAAATCGGCCATGCATGTGGTGACCGAAATCGACCCCGCGACCGGGGTGCTCTTCGCGCGGAACCCCTACAATACGGAGTTCCCCGACCGGACTGCCTTTTTCAACGCGGACGGCGCGGCGCGGACGGTCAGCGGCGACCGGATGGAGTTTGTGGGGCGCAACGGCACGCTTCGAAGTCCGGCGGCGATGAGCCGGTCGCGCCTCTCCGGCAGGGTCGGGGCGGCTTATGACCCCTGCGCCGCGATTCAGGCCTCCTTTGAGCTTGCCGACGGGCAGGAGCAGGAGATCGTTTTCACACTCGGCGTGGGGCAGGGCGCCGACGCCGCCGGCCGTCTGGTGCATCGCTTCCGGGGATCGGCGGCGGCGCGGGGCGCCCTGGAAGCGGTGTGGCAGTACTGGAAGCACACGCTCGGCGCCGTCCAGGTGGAAACACCCGATGCCTCCCTCAACGTGCTGGCCAACGGATGGCTTCTGTATCAAACCCTGGCGTGCCGCCTCTGGGCGCGCAGCGGGTACTACCAGTCCGGCGGCGCCTTCGGCTTCCGCGACCAATTGCAGGATGTGATGGCCCTCATCCACGCCGAACCGCGGCTTACGCGCGACCATCTGCTCCTCTGCGCGTCCCGTCAGTTTCCCGAAGGAGACGTCCAGCACTGGTGGCACCCTCCTGCGGGCCGGGGCGTGCGGACGCACTGCTCGGATGATTACCTCTGGCTGCCGTTTGCGACGTGCCGCTACGTCGCGGCCACAGGGGACACCGGCGTACTGGACGAGCCCATCCCCTTCGTCCAGGGACGCCCGGTCAGTGCGGAAGAAGACTCCTATTATGATCTGCCCTCCCGGTCTCAGGAAACCGCCGGTCTCTATGAACACTGTGTGCAGGCGATTCTAAGGGGACTCCGGTTCGGAGAACACGGCTTGCCGCTCATCGGCTCCGGAGACTGGAACGACGGCATGAACCTGGTGGGTGCGGAGGGAAAGGGCGAAAGCGTCTGGCTGGGGTTCTTCCTCTATGATGTCCTCGTGCGGTTCAGCGGGTTGGCCCGCGCCCGCGGCGACATCGCCTTCGCCGACCGCTGCGAGCTCGAAGCGGCGCAGGTGCGCCGGAATATCGAGCAAAACGGCTGGGATGGCGGGTGGTACCGCCGCGCGTACTTCGACGACGGCACGCCGCTGGGGTCGGCCGAGAACGCCGAATGCCAGATCGACTCCGTGCCCCAGAGCTGGTCGGTTCTGTCCGGGGCCGGGGAGCCCGAACGCTCCCGTCTGGCCATGGAAGCGGTGGATCGGCGCCTCGTACGCAGGGAGCACGGCCTGATTCAGCTCCTGGACCCGCCCTTCGACACATCGACGCTGAATCCCGGCTATATCAAGGGGTATGTCCCGGGCGTCAGAGAAAACGGCGGGCAGTACACCCATGCAGCGGTCTGGACGGCGATGGCCTTTGCCGCACTCGGCGACGCCCGACGCGCCTGGGAACTGCTGGCCATGATCAACCCGGTGAACCATTCCGGATCTCCCGAGGCGATTGCGACCTACAAGGCGGAGCCGTATGTCCTCGCGGCCGACGTCTATTCGGTCTCGCCGCACACCGGCCGCGGCGGATGGACATGGTACACGGGTTCGGCCGGATGGCTGTACCTGCTGATCGTGGAATCCCTCCTGGGGCTGAGGCTGGAGGTGGACAAGCTGCGTCTCTCCCCGTGTCTCCCGGCGGACTGGAAAGGCTTTAACGTGCACTACCGGTATCGGGAAACGGTCTACCACATCGCCGTCCTGTCCACGCCGGCTGCAGATGGCCTGGCAGGCGTCACGGTGGATGGCGCCCTGCAGACCGATCTATCGATTCCCCTTGTGGACGACCAGCGGGAACACTCGGTCGAGGTCCGAATCAACGCCGCGCCGGCGCCTTCGTCCTCGTCATAATGGAAGGTGCAGGAACGGGTCAGACCACCGGTAAATGGGCGTTTCCCAGGCGCCGTGCGCCGACGAGCGGGGAGAGCAGGACGAAGGGCCTTACATTCTTTTCTTGGCCTGCGCTGTCGGCTTTGCGGCACGGGGATCGTCGGGCCAGGAATGGCGCGGGTAACGGCCCATGAGTTCCTTCTTTACGGCGGGATAGGAACGCTCCCAGAATCCGTCGAGGTCCTGCGTGATCTGTACCGGACGTCCGGCGGGGCTGAGCAAATGGAGCGTCAACGGCCGGCCGCAGAGGCGGGGTGTCTCCCGGCAGCCGAAGAATTCCTGGAGCCTGGCGGCGATGACGGGAACATCCCCGGCTTCGTAGTCCAACCGTTTCCTCGTTCCCGAGGGAAGCAGCCAGCTCTCGGGAGCGACCTGATCGAGGATGCGCCGGTTTTCCCACCCCAGACGGCCGGTCAGGGCCTGGAGAAGGGACTCGCCGGTAAGTACCGCACCCCCTTCCCCGTGGACAAAGGGAAGCAACCACCGGTCGAGATCGTCCAGGAGCGTGCCGGGAGAGAAGTCGGGCCACCGCTCATGACGGCCGCACCTGCCCACAAAGAGGCAACGGGAGCGGAAGCGCCGCGCTGCTTCATTCCACGGGAGAGCCTCCAGACCTTCCCCGGCGACGCGTTCGCGCACCGCCTGGCGGAGTTCCTCCGGCGACGGGACGACTCCCCGTTGCTCGTCGAGCAACAGTCGCCCGACACGCATCTCCCTGCGGCTCCTGAGCTTCCAGCCCTCCCAGGAAAAATGGAGGGACATCGCCACCGGTCCCGCCAGACCGCCTTCCATGTCGGTGCGGGAGACCGGGGCGGCCATGAATACGCGCGCCTCCGTCTCGCCGCCGTCCAGCTCCGCGGCGACCAGGAACTCCTCCTGCCCGAGCGCCCCTTTTATCCGGGCGCCCCGGCCCGTGAGGAGGACCAGGCGCGCCGTCTTTGTCGCGCCGCCGGCTCCGACACGCTGCGCCGCACGGTCGGGATAGGCGTACAGGAGCAGTCTTCCGGCAAGTAACGGATCGATCTCCGCGCCGCGGATCGTCTGCCCGCCGGAGCCGGCCATCCGCATGATCCGCTCTGCCTCCCGGGCAATGCGCCGCCCGGCATCCTGGCGCAGATCGTTCCGTGTCCCCTTTGCCCAGGCGGCCCATCCGGAGAGCCGGTCACGAAAATCGGGATCTGCACCGCCCAGCGGGTCGCCCTCCTCCAGAATGGCGGCGGTCAATGCGGCGGTGGCAAGCCATCCGCTCTCTTTGGCTTTCATGACCATGCGGCCGAGGCGCGGGTGAAGGCCCATCGCCGCCGCCTGCCGCCCCGCTGCGGTGATGCGCCCGTGGCCGTCGATCAGTTCCAATGCTTCCAGGAGCGCCGACGCCTGCTTCAGGGCGCCGGCGGGAGGCGGCGTGATCCATCTGAGATCCAGCGGCGAGGCCGCGCCCCAAAGCGCCGTCTCCAGGACGAGCGGCGCCAGGTCCGCCTCCATGATTTCCGGAAACGAAAAACTTCTGCGCGGTTCGCAAGAGCGATACCAGCGCAGGCAAATGCCGGGTCCCAGACGTCCGGCCCTCCCCCGGCGCTGCACCGCCGAGGCCTCGGAAATCTCCACGGTCTCCCAGTGGTCCATACCCGTGCGGGGGTGAAAGCGCACCCGCCGTTCGAGGCCGGAATCGACCACCGCCCGCACCCCCGGGATCGTGAGGCTCGTCTCGGCGATGTTGGTCGCGAGGATGATCCGGTGCGACGGTTCCGTCGGGGCCGCAAGCACCCTGCGCTGCGCTTCCGGGGGAAGCCGTCCGTGAAGAATGGCGATCTCCGGGCCGAGAGGCGGCCGTATCCGCACGAGTTCATCCTCTGTCTGCCGGATCTCGCGGAACCCCGGCAGGAAAACGAGGACGTCTCCGCCTCCCTCCCGGTCGAGCAGATCCCGCGCCTCGAGAGCCAACCGCGCCGCGCCGGCCCAGGGCGTCTCGCCGCCGAGCGGGGGCCGATCGAAGACGCGGACCGGCCATGAGCGTCCGGAAACGGAAATCACGGGGAACTCGCCGATCGCGCCCCGCAGCCCGTCCGTGGGGGGTGTCGCGGACATGAACAGGACCCTCATGTCGCGGCGAAACAGCTCCCGGCACTCCCAGGTGAAGGCCATCGCGACGTCCCCCTGGAGGTTCCGCTCATGGAATTCATCAAAGATCACGAGTCCATACCCGGAAAGGGAGGGGTCGTTCTGGATGATCCGCGTAAGCACCCCTTCGGTCACGACCTCGATCCTTGTAGCCGGGCCCACGATCGTCTCCAGCCTGGTCCGAAGCCCTACCGTTTGGCCCAACCTTTCCCCAAGCAGGGCCGCAATCCGTTCCGCCGCGGCTCGGGCGGCGATCCGGCGGGGTTGGAGCAGGAGGAACTTCGTTCCGGCAAAGGCATTGTGTGTGAGGAGGCGCCAGGGGACAAGCGTCGTTTTGCCGGCGCCCGGCTCGGCCTGGAGCATGAGCAGATTTCGCGTCGCAAGCGTCTCGGCGATCTCATCAAGATGGGGATGGAGCGGCAGGGTGTTGACTTTATCCGGGTTCATCCTGGCCGCTGGTTGTGCTTTGAACGTCACCCTCCGCCAAGTTGGGTTCGGCGGTTGCCGGCTCTTCGTTCGGAACGCCCGGTTTCAGATTGGCCTTCTGCTGCTTCACCGCGATGCGCTTGGCCGCCTTATCCATCTGTTTTTGCTGCCTCGCTTTTTCTTTCCCCTGCTTGCCGAAGTTGTACATCGATTTTCCCATTTCCAAACTCCTGTTTTCATTTTCCTGCAAACATTGCAGCCTGTTCAATAACATGAAGTGAGAGGCGGCAGAAACAAAAAAACCACCCGGACTCTAAAGAGCATGGTGGCCGCCTCTGAACTTCCAACCGTCATAACCCAACCTCTTGGCACACCGCGCGCTCTCATGACCGGCGCAGGGGACAGGATGCGGAAGGAGACTCTACCTTGCCCATCATGCGGAGTCAAGGAATATTTCATGATATTTCAATAATTTGCTTGTGATCGGGTCAAATATCCCCTGGATCGGCGCTGACAAGGCGATTCATTCATCCACCCCGATTTTGCTCGCATAAATGGCGCGATGTGGTATAGGAGGCGCCGAACGGCCGGCGGCAAGCCGCTACGGGGGCCGGATCACCGCCGATTGCGGGGATTCCCGGCGCGGACCAGTGGAGACGAGAGGAGATCGACCACGGTAAAAGGGCACTTTTTCAGCAAGATTTGGACGATCCTCACCACCGGTCTGGCGGCGATCCCCGGGGGCTTCCTTTTTTCCCTTCTGCACATCCCGCTGCCCTGGATGCTGGGGCCGCTGACGATCACGCTGATCCATCATGCGCTGAGAGGCAGAGGGACCCGCTGGCCGGTGGGGCTCCGCAACGCGGGGATGATCGTGATCGGTTATTCGATGGGCAGGACCGTGACGGCCGAGACCATGCAACTGATCCTGATCAACCTGCCGGGGATGGCCGCAATCACCCTGTTGATCGTCTCCTTCAGCCTGGCGATGGGATACCTCACGCACCGGAAGACGGGAATCAGTCTGGCGAGCGGCATCCTGGGCAGCGTGCCCGGCGGCCTGGCGCAAATGGTTCTGATGGTGGAGGAGATCGAGGAGGCGGACGTTGCCGCAGTCACCCTGATGCAGATGGCGCGGATCATGGCGGTGCTCTTCATCGTCCCGTTTGTCGCCACCTACGGGATCGCCCATCTGCCTGCCGGACCGCCGGCATCGTCGCCCTTGGCGGTCGCCGCCGGTTACAGCCTTGTCGCCGCCCTGCCCGCCCTGCTGATGGCGCCCCTGGGGGCGTTGCTGGCCATCCGCCTGCATGCCCCCATCCCTTTCCTGCTGGGGCCGATCTTCGCGACGATGACCGCGGTACTGCTCGGGTTTCCGGCCCCGCAGGTTCCCGGCCCCCTGATCAACACGGCGCAGCTTTTCTTCGGCGTTTATCTGGGGGTCACGATTTCACTGGAGAGCCTCAAGGGGGCCGGCAGGGTGCTCCCGTGGGCCATCGGCGGCGCGGTCGCACTGGTCGCTTTTACCTATCTGCTCGCATTCGGCCTCACACGCATCACTTCGGCAAGCCTGTTGACCGCCTTCCTGAGCACGGCGCCGGGCGGCATCACCGAGATGGGGATCGTCGCCCTGACGCTCGGGGCCGACGTGGCCTTTATCCTGGCCTACCAACTGTTCCGGCTGTTCTTCATCCTTCTGGTCGCGCCGCTTCTTCTCCGGCGGCATTTCAAACGGTGACGGCTTCCCCCGCCCGCCGGGAGATCGCTGGATTCAAATCCCAAGAACTGACCCCAGCGACCGCCTGACCCCAGCTACCACCTTCCCCATCCACGCACGGAGATCGCCGGCCGAGCCGATCCCCGTATGAACCCCGGTCCAGGTGTGGAACGTTGCATATTCGAATCGTTCCGATCCAGCGGATTTTCGGGATGGAAACAACTATTTCTTGACAGTCTCACGCGGAATCTTATATGCTCCCGCGCGAAATCGGGGGTGGCCGTTCGCCACGCCGCTTTAAAAAACAGGATGGGGATGTAGCTCAGCTGGGAGAGCGCGGCGTTCGCAACGCCGAGGCCAGGGGTTCGATCCCCCTCATCTCCACCAAGGGATGATCCAAGGAAGTCCAAAGAAGTAAAAAACCCGTTAGAAATAGCGGGTTTTTTATTGCCTTCTGTCCGGTGACATACTAAAAGGTTTACGAAAACACCTATGTACGGGCTATTCCTCCTTTCAATCCACCCCCTCGCCTTGAATATAGCGTCGACGGGATCTGCATAGAAGCTTGTCTGGAACTTGGCGAACAGTTCCCCGGAAATCGTGGCGATTCCCCCGAGAAGACGAGGCGCTGGTTATCCCGACTTGAAGATCAGCCGCAGATTATCCGTGAGTTACGGTGCAATCATGAAATCCTTCCTTGCCACGGTTCGCCCGGGATCAGGATTACCGTGCCGATGGGGTCGGGATACACCTCGACTAGGTCGATGTCCTCGGAATAGCGAACCGGCGGCAGATGAAGTTTGAAGAATGGATTAGCGCTCAGTTGAAGCCTCAGAACCCCAGGGGGGCGAAAACTGGCGCACCAGTTTGGCTGGAAGTACGCTTCTCGTAGTCGCGGCTTCCCTCAAATGGCAGGAGGAAAGGTGTCAGCGGGAGGAATTGGAGAGGATCAGGCGGGAGGAAGAGGAAAAAATGAAAAGCCCTGGACAGGGAGGTTGCGTCTTGGCATCGAAGCCGGCAGATCCGTTCATATATCGATGCCGTTAAAAAATGGGGGATTCAGAAATACGGAGAAATCAAACCTGACAGCAAGCTCCATCAGTGGCTGACGTGGGCCACTAAACAGGCAGACCGTCTTGACCCATTGGTCGAGTGATCTACATTGGTGTCTTTCCGGCAAGCCTGCGTAGCGTGAAAAAGTTGCCGGGGAGAGGCTGA
>CAYSSF010000007.1:27674-45097 GCA_964433455.1 uncultured Syntrophaceae bacterium | reverse complement strand
GCTTTTGGGCCGGCATCCCCTGGGCGCTGAAGATGCCGCTCGGCCACCTGGTGGATCTCATCTGGCGCTGGAAGAGCGGGTTGATCTACCTCGGCGCCGGGCTGATCGCCATGAGCCTGCTTATCATGGTCGGGTTGCTGAGCGATCGCGCGGCCCTGGCCGCGATCATGCCCGCCGAAGCATGGTTTGTTCTCTCGACGCTGCTGGCGCCGGTCGGTTACGTGACCCAGGACGCGGTGGCCGACGCGATGACCGTCGAGGCGGTGCCGCGGGTGGACGCGAAAGGCGCACCCATCGACCCCGCGACCCGCAAACTCATGAACACCACGATGCAGACGCTCGGGCGTGTCGCGATCATCGGCGGCAGCGTACTGGTCGCGGTGATCAACCTCTACCTCTTCGCCGGCGTGCACCACCTGCCGCCCGCCGAGATCGCGCTCATCTACCGCAACGTGTATCTGATGGCGCTCGCGATTCCGCTGATCTCGGTGCTGGGCGTGGTGAGCGCGATGCTGATCAAGCGGCGCGACGCCCGCCGCCTGCGCCGCCGGGGCTATACCCGCGGGCAGGTCGAAGCGATGCTCAGCCCGTGCGGCGAGCCCACGCCGATCAATTGGTTGATCCTGAGCGGCAGCCTGTTGTTCGTGGTCTTCACACTGGGGGTCGGCCTCGGGAGGATGGCGTACAGCGAGGAGATCGTCTTCACCGGCTCGTTCGCGATCGTCGCGTTTCTGATGGTCAGGCTCACACGCGCCCTCGAACCCGAGGCGCGCGCGACCCTGGTCGGCACCGCTGTCGTGATATTTGTGTTCCGCGCCATACCCTCGCCCGGCGCGGGCCTGACATGGTGGATGATCGACGAACTCGGCTTCGACCAGCAATTCCTCTCGGTGCTGTCGCTGATCGGCAGCGCGCTCACGCTCGCCGGCATGTTCCTGTTCCGCCGCTTCATGGCCGAGCGATCGATCGCCTATGTCGTCGGCTTCCTCACGCTCGCGGGCTTTGTGCTGGCGCTGCCGATCGTCGGCCTCTATTACGATTTGCACCATTGGACCGCGGCGATGACCGGCGGACTGGTGGATGCGCGCACTATCGTGATCGTCGATACCACGCTCGAATCGCCGCTCGGCCAGATCTCCATGATCCCGATGCTGGCCTGGATCGCCAACTCCGCGCCCGCCAACCTGAAGGCAACCTTTTTCGCGGTGATGGCGTCGTTCACCAATCTCGCGCTGTCGCTGAGCCAACTCGGCACCAAGTACCTGAACGAGATCTTCATCGTGACCCGCGAGGTCCGCAACGGTGCGGGTGTGATCCAGATCCCGGCCGACTACAGCCAACTTGGTGACTTGCTGATCGTACAGGTTGCGCTCGGTCTCGCGCTGCCGTTCGCCGCGATCCTGTTCATGCGCCTGACTCGCCTGCGCAGTGCGTGAGTAGTGTCCCTGTCAACCCTACTCATCTGTGGCCAGTCAGAATGAAATCTGTTAGAGTTCCAACGTCAACCGGAATGAAACCATGATAGCCCTGAATGAACGCATGGCTAATCGGGACGCCCGGCAAAGAAATGGTTGGAATAGGAGTGGCCGATGAAGAAGAAGTTACCCGAAGCGGCGCCGCTGCCCGACTGCGAGGATATCCGCACCAGTTCGACCCCCGCCATGATTGCCCGGGCCATCGTCGAGAACCTGCACTACGTGAAGGGCCGGACGCCCGCCCACGCCACGACCAACGACTGGTACACAGCCCTGGCCCACACGGTGCGGGACCGGCTGCTCGAACACTGGATCAAGACCCTCACGGCCCGCCGGCGCCAGCCCAAGATCGTCGCCTACCTCTCCGCCGAATTCCTGCCCGGCCCCCACCTGGGGAACGCGCTGCTCAACCTCGGCATCACCCGGCAGGTGCGGGAGGCGGTCGCCCTGCTCGATCTCGACCTTTCGACCCTCCTCGACCACGAGCAGGAGCCGGGGCTCGGCAACGGCGGCCTCGGGAGGCTGGCGGCCTGTTTCCTCGACTCCCTGGCCACACTTCGGATTCCCGCCATCGGCTACGGCATCCGCTATGAATTCGGCATCTTCGATCAGGAGATCCGCGACGGCTGGCAAAGAGAGACCACCGACAAGTGGCTCGCCATGGGGAACCCCTGGGAGATTTGCCGTCCCGAGATCGCCTATTACGTGAACTTCGGCGGCCGCACGGAGCAGTATGCCGACGAAGAGGGGCGGCAGCGGGTCCGGTGGATCCCCGGGCGGGCCGTCAAGGGCGTGGCCTACGACACCCCCATCCCGGGATACGAGGGTCCCGTTGTCGATCTGCTCCGTCTCTGGAAGTCGGAGGCCGTGGAGTCTTTCGATTTTCAGGCCTTCAACGTGGGCGACTACTACGGCGCCGTCCACGAAAAGATCGCCTCCGAGACGATCACGAAGGTCCTCTACCCCAACGACGATCCCGCCATCGGCAAGCGCCTCCGGCTGTCGCAGCAGTACTTTTTCGTCTCCTGTTCGCTCCGGGACATGATCCGGATCCATGAACTCCAGGGCAATCCCCTGGCCACGTTCCCGGAGGGGTTTGCCGCGCAGCTCAACGACACCCACCCCGCCATCGCCGTGCCCGAACTCATGCGGATTCTCGTGGACGAGCGCTGCGTCGATTGGGATGATGCCTGGACCATCACCCGGAAGACCTTTTCCTACACCAACCACACCCTCCTCTCCGAGGCGCTCGAGACCTGGCCCCTGCCGCTTTTTCGGGAGCTGTTGCCTCGCCATCTGGAGATCATCTTCGAGATCAACCGGCGGTTCCTCGATGGTTTAGGGAGCTTTGGCATCGGGCAGCACGAGCGGCTGCGGCGCCTGTCGCTCATCGACGAAGAGGGGCACAAATCGGTGCGCATGGCCCACCTGGCCACGGTGGGAAGCCATGCCGTCAACGGCGTGGCCGCGCTCCACACGGAGCTTTTGAAAGAGACGGTTCTGCGGGATTTCTACGAGATCGACCCGGAAAAATTCCACAACATCACCAACGGGGTGACGCCGCGCCGCTGGCTGGCGCTCTGCAACCCGGGCCTGGCGGCGCTCATCACCGGTGCGATCGGCGACGAATGGATCTGCCGGCTCGAGTCGGAGATCGGAAAGCTGGAACCCTTTGCCGCGGACGCCGGGTTCAGGGAGCGCTGGCGGGCGGTAAAGCAGGCCAACAAGGAGCGCCTCGCGGGCCTTATCCGGGAGCGGACCGGCGTCGCCGTGCCCGCCGAAAGCCTCTTCGATATTCAGGTCAAGCGGATCCACGAGTATAAGCGGCAGCATCTGAACCTCCTCCACGTCGTCACGCTCTACCGGCGGCTCAGGGAGAACCCCGCCCCCGACGTGCCGCCGCGGACGGTCCTTTTCGGCGGCAAGGCCGCCCCCGGCTACGCCATGGCCAAGCTGATCATCAAACTCATCCACGCCGTCGCCGAGGTCGTGAACGGCGACCCCGCGGTCGCGGACCGGCTGAAGGTGGCCTTCTTTCCCGATTTCAACGTCCAGAACGGCCAGCGGATCTACCCGGCCGCCGACCTTTCGGAGCAGATCTCCCTGGCCGGCAAGGAGGCCTCGGGGACGGGAAACATGAAATTTTCGATGAACGGCGCGCTGACGATCGGGACCCTGGACGGCGCCAACGTGGAGATCCGGGAGCAGGTGGGGGAGGAGAACTTCTTTCTCTTCGGTCTCACGGCCCGGGAGGTTATTGCGCAAAAGGCCCGTGGCTACGATCCCCGGGCCTGCTACGAGAGCGATCAAGAACTGAAGGCGGCAATCGACCTGATTGGCTCCGGTTTCTTCTCACCCGGCGACCCCGGCCTCTTTCGGCCCCTGGTCGAGGCACTCCTCGACCGCGACGAGTACCTCGTCCTGGCCGATTACCGCTCCTACATCGCCGCCCAGGAAGCCGCGGGCAGGGCCTATGCGGACCGGGAAGGCTGGACGGCCATGTCGATCCGGAGCGTGGCCCGCATCGGCGCCTTCTCCTCCGACCGGTCGATCCGGGAATACGCCGAGAAGATCTGGAAGGTCCGGACCCTCGACGGAGAAAGAACATCGCCCTGAATTCCGAAAAGGCCATTGGCTGCCTTGTAGAAAACAGGGTTAGCTGGAAGTGATGAATACAATATGCTGTAGCTTGATCTTGCTGCAGAAACCGCCAGCCTCGCTTCCCCGTGGGCTATTTTTGAAGGTGATCCGCGTTCCGGTCAGGTTGTCGCTGATGCCGATGCGCTTATTTTTTTAACGATTTTATCTAACTGCGTCTTGAAATCCAGAGAACCGTCCAACCGTAAATAATGTTCGGCCGGAATTTCGTTGATTTCGTCAAAATCCAATTTTTGGCGCAGGTATATTTCCCATCGCCCATCGGAGGCATCGGCGCCTTCACGCTTTCTCTTTGAAAGCCTTTCCTGGACCATTTCCTCCGGGCTGACGCATTCAATCAGATAATAATCGACGCCCAAACTTGCCGCCAGAGCGACCGCCCTGTCGCGATCGGCGCGCCTTTTAAACGACGCATCCATGATAACCGCTTTGTTATTCTTGATCCGGGCCGCGACCAGATCAAAAGCCCTGTCGTAGGTCCTGCCGGTCATCTCATCGCTGTAAATTCCCCTTCCGAAATCGTCCAACTGCCGCTGCGTCGAATCCATATCGAGCAATTCCTTGCGTAAAACATCGGTGCGAATGACCTCGGCGTTCATCATCAAAGAGAGTTCTCGCGCCAGGTAACTCTTACCCGTTCCGGTAAGACCGGCGGTCATCAGCAAAACGGGCCGATCCAATCTTGCCGCGTAGCGATACGCGAGATTAAAATATTTTTCCGACTCCTCCATGAGGTCAAGCCTCTTGGCAATGGCCTCTTCGCGTTGCGCCAAACGCAAAGAGGCGACCTTCCCCCGGACAAAAGCATAATAACAGCGATAAAAATCAAGCAGGGCCAAGGCATCCGAATCGCCGGAATGCCGTACATAGGAATGGATAAACCGTTCCCCTTTTTCGGGATAACCGTTCAGATCCATATCCATCGAAAGAAAGGCGACTTCCGCCGCCGTGTCGACACAACGGAACCGTTCATTGAACTCAATACAGTCAAAAATGGCGATGTTTTCGGTCATGCAGATGTGCTCAAGATGCAAATCGCCGTGGCACTCTCTTATTTTGCCGTCAGCCACTCTTTTTTTCAGCAGTTCCCGTTTGCGGGTGATAAATGACTCGTCGTAGTTCTTGATGAACGCATATTGATCCGCCGGTATCGTCACATCCAGATAACCTGCCATTTCAGAGAAATTTTCTTCGTGGCTTTTGCTGATCATTTCGGGCAACCCCATTTGGCTTATCCGCTCGCTGGTTTCCGCCCGCGCATGAAAATCGGCAATCTTTTTTCCCAGGTCATCAAAGATCCTGTCCGGCGCCCGGCCTTGGGCAAGCAGTGATTTGAGCATCTTGTCTTCCGGCAGTTTTTTCATCAGCACGGCATACTCGACGATATGATCGCCGGGTGTAAGGGTTACATTGCCGTTTGCGTCTTCATGGATCGCCGCCACATCCAGATAGAAATCGGCCGCCAGCCGTCTGTTTAACCGCACCTCCTCCTCGCAATAATATTTTCTTTTCGCCAGGGTGGAAAAATCAAGAAAGCCGAAAGAGACGGGCTTTTTTACCTTATAGACAAAATCACCGGCGATAAATACCCAGGAGATATGTGTCTTGATCAGTTCAACCGTCCTTGGCCGGTCAGGATAAAAATCCGGTCGACACATCGCCTCTATTATTTTTTCCTGCATGATAAATCTGCCGCCATTTCATTATTTTCAGTTTGCGGATCTTACCTCAAGTTCAAAACGAAAACCATTGCTTTGAAGATGCCGTCAAGGTTTGATCCACTTGATGTTCTACCGATTACCCACTCTTGAACATCTGCATTCCCTCCAGCGTCAACCAGGCCGCTGCCGCATAGCGGGCCAACTTGCCGGTAAAGACAAGCAGGGAAAAACGGCCGAACCCGACTTTGAAGATGCCGCCCGCCAGACAGAGGGGATCGCCGATAAACGGCAGCCAGGAAAACAGGAGGGACCATACGCCGTACCGTCGATAAAAACGTTTGGCCGATTCTTCCGCCGCCGCACCGATCCGCAGGACCCGACGTATCAGAAAGGGACCGCCGGCGATGCCGATTGCCCAGGTGCTCATAGCCCCCAGTGTGTTCCCGACCGTGGCGACAGCCACAGTCATAACCGGATCGTGATGGTTCATGAGCATCACCGCCAGAAGCCACTCCGAACCCAGCGGGATCAGGGTAGAGGCGAGAAAGCTGAGCGCGAACAAGGCCGGGTAGCCGTGTGAGGCGAGGAATTGTTCCATGCGGGGAAAGTACCGGACAGGTTAAGGATTGTCAAGTTCCCCGCCGCGATACGCTCCTTGCGCCGGTATGAAGAATCGCGATGATAAAAATAATTGACTTAACAACGGAATTTTCCTATATTCCGGCCTGCGCGAAGCAATGTCCGGAATCGTTCCGATCACGGCGGTTTAACCGTTGGTAGTCGCTCTTCTTTAGTTTCTTATCCATCCGGGAAGCACCAACCCTTCCATGGATGTCAGGGCGGCATTGATCGTTTAAGGAATCGGGTTGGTCAAAGAAAGGGGAGAGATTATGAAGCAACGAGGCAAAACGAACAGGTTGCGGGCAGGCCTGAAGAGAAAAAGTGTCAAGAAAAACCTGAGAAAGTCGAGTGGGGAGAGGAAGCATGGTTGATGGGAGCGGGGTCCGTTAAGAGGTAAAAGACGGGATGGAAAATACCTCCTGACCTGCGAACATGATTTCTGCGAAAGGGTGAAATACCGTTTTGCCTGAGGATAAATTGGCCGCGATAAGTCGCTTTACATTGCCAAAATATAGAACCGCAATGCTATGGGTGTTGGCGCTGCCGGTGATCTATTTCATCAGCAGGCAGAACTATCTCCTCTTCCACAGTCTTGTAGATGGTGTTTCCATTGTAATCGCCGCTTGCGTTTTTACGATCATCTGGTATTCACGGCGTCTGGTAGACAACCATTACTTCCTCTATGTGGGCATCGCCTTTCTCTTTTTCGCCTTTTGGGATTCACTGCATCTGCTGGGCAACAAGGACATGGGCGTCCTCCCCGAGTACGGCAACCTCGGACCCGCATTGTATATCGTCAGCAGGTATGTTCTGAGCGTTTCACTGCTGATCGCCCCGTTCTTCATCAACCGCAAGCTCAACACCACCCTGATGTTTGCCGTGTATTCACTGGTTACCCTGCTCCTGTTGCTCTCCATTTTCTACTGGAAAACATTTCCGGTTTGCATCGTCGAGGGGGTGGGGTTAACACCGTTCAAGGTCATCAGCGATTATATCATCTGTCTGATTTTACTGGGATCGATAGGAGTGCTGCTCATCAACCGCGAAGCATTCGATTCCAGAGTGCTATGGCTTATTGTATCTGCGCTCATCCTGTCCATCGCCACCGGCCTTGCTTTCACCCTGTACACGGATCCATTCGGCATAACCAACATGGTCGGTCATTTGTTCCAGATCACTTCCTTCTATCTGGTTTATCTCGCCTTTATCGAAACCGGCCTGACCAAACCACAGGAAATATTATACCGAAAGCTGAAACAAAACGAGGAAAAGCTGACTGAAAATTTACAGCAATTGGATGATGCCAATGTCGAACTGAATCGGGAAATTGCCGAGCGCAAGCAAGCCGAAGAAAAGGAAAGGCGACAAAACAGAATTCTGGAAGGCATCAACCGAATATTCAGTGAAGCGATCACCTGCGAGACGGAGGAGGCGTTGGGAAATGTCTGCCTGGAAGTGATCGAGGCGCTGACGGGCAGCAAGATCAGTTTTATCGGTGAAATCGGGCCGGATAACCATTTGCACACCATCACCATCAGTAACCCCGGCTGGAACGCCTGCGCCATGACCGACCCGACGGGACATCGCAGACCGCCAGGCAGCTTCAAGATTCACGGACTTTACGGCCGGGTACTCAAGGATGGCAAGAGCTTCCTCACCAACAACCCGGCCGGTCACCCGGACAGCGTCGGCGCCCCGGAAGGCCATTCGCCCCTGACGGCGTTCCTCGGGACGCCGCTGATCCGGGAGGGAAAGACCATCGGCATGATCGCCGTGGGCAACCGCAAGGGCGGCTACACGCACGAACAACAGCAGATACTGGAGGCACTGGCGCCCGTGGTCCTCCAGGCCCTTTTGAAGAAACGGACGGAGTTGGCGCTTCAGGCCAGTGAAACGCGGTTTCGGGCTTTTTTTGAAAACGTCGGGGTCGGAACCGCCGAATTGAATCCGGAAGGATCCTTTCTCGGGGTGAATGACCGCCTGTGTCAGATTACCGGGTACATTGCGGAGGAACTGCTGCGGATGACCCCCCTCGATTTCTCGCCCCCGGAAGATTATCAGCAGAACTACGAGACATTCCAAACTTTTTTGCATGGTCCCGCGTCCGAGATCGACATCGAGCGCCGCTGCCGGCGGAAGGACGGGAAGATCATCTGGGTGAAGATCACCGCCGCGATGATCCGCGGACAGAACGCCCGTCCGCTGTGGTCGGCGGCAGTCATCGTGGATATTACCGAACGCATGCGGGTGGAGGAGACCCTCAATCGGCAGTCGGCCAAATTAGAGGCCGCCAACAAGGAACTCGAATCCTTTGCCTACTCCGTTTCCCACGACCTGCGCGCGCCTCTGCGGGCCATCGATGGCTTTTCAAGGATGCTCCTCCGTTCGACAGCCGATCGATTGACCGATGACGAAAAAGGACGATTTGAGGTGATCCGGGAGAACACCCGGAAAATGGGTCAACTGATCGACGATCTCCTTAACTTTTCACGTCTGGGAAGCCGGTCCATGACTTTGGCCCCCATCGACATGAACGAACTGGTGGAGAAGGTCTGGCAGGAACTCCTGACCATCAACCCGGGCCGAAGACTGTCGCTGAAAATGGACGTCCTTCCCGCCGCCTTTGGCGACGCGGCGCTGATCACCCAGGTCCTTGCAAACCTTTTATCCAACGCCGTCAAGTTCACCCGGAAGAGGGAAGATGCCTTGATCGAAGTGGACGGCAAAACCGAAGGTTCGGAAGCCGTCTACTTTGTCCGGGACAATGGTGTCGGCTTCGACATGCAGTACAACAACAAATTGTTCAATGTTTTTCAAAGACTCCACGGCGCTGATGAGTTTGAGGGCACCGGGGCCGGATTGGCGATCGTGAAGCGCATCATACTCCGGCATGGCGGCCGGATCTGGGGTGAAGGGGAAGTGGATAAGGGGGCGACATTCTATTTTTCTATTTCATGTTTCCGACCCAGAGAGGTGTCCGACACCCCCGGCAGTGGAACACACGGGGTCGTCGGAGCGGATGTCCAAATCCCCCTTCCCGTGCGTTTCAAAGGTGTGAACGGTTTCAACGGCATGGAGCCTTGATCAACGGGGCTCGTTCTTGTTGACGTTGTCCTTGCTCAGCTTGTATTGGATGCTGTCGACCAGCGCCTGCCAGCTTGCCTCGATAATATTTTCCGAGACGCCGATCGTGCTCCACGTCTCGTTCCCGTCCCGGGAATCGAGGAGCACCTTGACCTTGGCGGCCGTTCCCTCGCTTCCTTCCACAATCCGCACCTTGAAGTCAACGAGGTGCATCTCGTTGATCTGAGGGTAGAACTTTGTCAGCGCTTTTCGGAGGGCGTTGTCGAGCGCATTGACCGGGCCGTTTCCCTCCGCCGCGGTCAGTTCCTCTTCGTTGCCGACCGAGATTTTGATCGTCGCCTGGCAGAGGGAGGGGCGGCTCCCGGTTTTCCCGTTCGTCACACTGAAACATTGAAGGGTGAAGGGTTCACGGAAGGCGCCGGTGATCTTCTTGATCAGCAGCGACAGCGATCCTTCCGCCGCGTCGAACTGGAAACCCTGATTTTCCAATTTTTTGATCTCCCTGACGATCTTTCGGCCCGCTGCATCGCGGTCGCCGAGTTCGATGCCGAGCTCATTCGCCTTGAAGGCGATGTTGCTTTTTCCCGCCAATTCGGAGACCAGCACCCGCTGATGGTTTCCCACCAGTTCCGGCCTGATGTGCTCGTAAGCCTGGGGGTTTTTGGCGATGGCGCTCACATGGATCCCCCCTTTGTGGGCGAAGGCGCTCCGACCGACGAAGGGCCGGAAGGGAAGGGGACGGACATTGGCAACCTCGCCCACATAGTGGGAAAGGTTTGTGAGCTGCGCCAGGGAACTCTCCGGGAGACACCTCCTGGCCATCTTGATCTGGAGGTTTCCGATGACGGAAAGCAGATCGGCGTTGCCGCACCGCTCTCCGTAGCCGTTCACCGTTCCCTGGACCATCGCCACTCCCGCCAGCACGGCTTCGAGGGTGTTGGCAACGGCGAGACCGCAATCGTTATGGACATGGATTCCGAGTTGCTCCGCCGGAATGATGGCGGCGACCTCGCGGATGGCTGCGCGGAGGTCGTGGGGCATGGCGCCGCCGTTGGTGTCGCACAGAACGATCCGGTCGGCGCCGGCGTCGAAGGCGGCCTTCAGTGTGGAGAGGGCGTACGCGGGCCGGCGGAGATATCCATCGAAGAAATGTTCCGCATCGAAGATGACCTCCTTGTCGCGGGCCTTCAGCCAGGCGACGGAATCGCGGATCATCTCCAGGTTTTCCGTAAGCGGAATGCCGAGGATTTCCGTGACGTGGAGATCCCAACTCTTCCCGAAGATGGCGACGGCCGACGTCCCGGCCCTGAGCAGGGCGCGAAGGTTCCGGCAGTTCTCGGGCCGGACGCCCGGCTTCCGCGTGCTGCCGAAGGCGGTCAGGCGGGCATGCCGGAAGGGTTCTCCCTTCACCATCTCGAAGAAACGGACGTCCTTGGGGTTGGAGCCGGGCCATCCCCCCTCGATGTAGTGGAATCCCAGATCGTCCAGGCGGTGGGCGATCCGCAGCTTCTCCTCGGCCGAAAAATTGATCTGTTCCCCCTGGGTGCCGTCTCTCAGCGTCGTGTCGTAGATGATCACATCGGGTGATTTCATAACCTTCTCCTCCTGGACAAAAAAAATCCGTTATCGGTCGAACCTGATAACGGATTTGGTCGCTTTGACCCTGCTGTAATGAAACGCTACCCTCCGTCCAGGCCCGTATATGCAGGCCTGATAATTATTCCCCCGATGGCGGGTATGCGGCGGCTGGCGTTGCTTCTGTTCATATCGAAATAATCCCGATTCCCTTTTGAAAAATTGCGTAACCTTTTCCGGGGGATTTGTCAACGAAAATATGGCATCCATTTTTTGCTTGACAAACGATTGTCGACAATCTACCTTTGCACGCACAACGGCCGTTGTTGCCGCCTCGGCATTTCGACGACCCGGTTACACCCCTGACAGGAAAAGATTTTATCGTTCCGAATGGAGGTGCACTTCATCTAAGCAACCGTCACTTTATAAAACGCATCAACGCAACTCCGATACATGCGGGCATGTATGGAGTTGCGGGTATTTCCGCAAGCTGTTTCATTTTTTCCGGAGGAGCAAACGTATGATCGACCAGGAGATCTGTATCGGGTGTGGCGAGTGTCTTCCCGTTTGTCCCGTCGGCGCTATCACGTTGGAGGCCGATTGTGCACGGATCGATGAAGAGAAGTGCGTGGAGTGCGGCGTCTGTTACCGGGCGAAGAGATGTCCGGTGGAGGCATTCAACCAGGCGCCCGACCTGCCCTGGCCGCGCATTGTCCGAAGGGTGTTCAGCGACCCCAATGCGCCGCATTCGGCGACGACCGGCGGATGGGGGCGGGGCACTTCCGAGATGAAGAGCAACGACGTAACCGGCCGGTACAGGCGGGGGCAAATCGGGGTCGCCGTCGAAGTGGGGAGACCGGGCGTCGGCGAAACGATCCGCAACATCGAAAAGATCGCCGCTCCCTTTGCCAGGCTCGGCGTCGAGTTCGAGCCGCTGAACCCGTTAACCAGCCTCATGGAAGATACAAAACGGGCCATCTTTAAAGAAGAAGTCAAAGACGAACGGGTGCTCTCCGCGATCATTGAATTCCTGATCGAGCCGTCGCGGTTGGAGGAGATGGTGAAGGCGCTGGAGGAGAGTTCCGCATTGGCAATGGAGACGGTGTTTTCCGTATCCGTCATCAACCGATTGAATCCTGACGGCAGCGTACCCAATATGGATGCCCTGGCGCGGTTGGGGTATCAGGCGTCTCCGAACGCAAAAATCAATCTGGGATTGGGAAGACCCAAAGCGGACGTTTAGAAGGGTGTTGAAAGACACGCTGATGAAAGGAGAGGCGGGACGTGACTCATTCATTGCACAGGGCGGGGACGATCGAAGATTTGGGCTGCGATTATGTCATCATCATGAGGGCGGAGAAGGGGTACAACCAGGCGGGTTCGGCCGGAATATGCAGGGAACTCCTGTATCTTTTTCAAAAGCACGGCGCCGTCAACATCACCGGCGCCCGGGGTGTGAATTATAAGGGAAACATTCTGGAAACCACGCTGGATTCGATTGCCGAGGCGTTCAAGGACGGCAATTCCCCCTATTGCGTATTCGATACAAAAGAAAATCTCGAGTCGTTTCTCGTGGAGCTTAAAGAAAAAGATTATGGATTATCGGTCGTTGTATCAGGGCTCTATGACGCCGTAAAATCGATATGCGACCGAATCGGCATCACGCCCCATACGACGAACCACTCGCTGGGCGTCTGGGGAAACACCGCCCTTCTCCCCGAGGGTCCGGTGCTGGAAATCACGACGATGTGCGGGCACGGCCAGGTGTCGCGCTATCTGGTGGACGACTTGGTGGAAAAGGTTAAAAAAGGCTCAATGACCATAGAGAAGGCCGGAATAGAACTGGGCAAGCCCTGTCTTTGCGGGTTGTTCAATCCCAAGCGGGCGGAGCTGCTTCTCCGTAAACTGACAGGTAAGGATAAACAGGAAAGGAGGAATGCCGGAGTGAGAGGGTGGGTGCTTTAGTCGATTAACGTTTCACGAAAGGAGGACATTATGCGAAGAAAGTTTTTTATCTGTTCGTTGGTTGTCGTTTTTTCCATGATCGCTGCAATGATTGCAGTGGAGGCCAAAGCGGCATATCCGGACCAACCGATTGAATTTGTCGTTCATTCGTCGGCGGGCGGTGGCAGCGATATGTTCAGCCGGACCATTGCCCTTATCCTTGAAAAAGAAGGGTTGATCAAACAGAAAATCAACGTCAACAACCGATCGGGCGGCTCTGGTACGGTGGCCATGAATTATATGGCCGACAAAGCCGGAGATCCGAATGTTCTGATGCAGTTCACCACGGGTCCCATTTCAGCGATTTTACGCGGATCGTCCAAAATGAAGTTGGCGGATATCACCTTTCTGCCGATGATGACCATGGACCCGAACCTGGCTTTTGCCCGAACAGAGTCCAAGTTTAACAGCATGAAAGAGGTGATCGAATATGCCCGGAAAAACCCGAACGGAGTTTCGGTTGCTTACGGTACGGTGGGCGGCTCGGAGCACATCTGTTCCCATCGGATCCAAAAGGCGACGGGTGTAAAGTTGAATCTGGTGGGCTTCGGCGGCGGCGGGCCGGCTGCGGTTGCGATGTTGGGCGGCCATGTCGATGTTGCGTTCGGAAACCTGGAAGAGCAGATGGGGCAGATTGAGGCCGGCAAGGTAAAAGCGCTGGGAACCATGACCGAGAAAAGAATTGCTCTGATGCCGAACGTGCCGACCATGCTGGAACAGGGGATTAATGCCGTCTATGTCCAGCCCCGCGGGTTTTGGGCGCCCCCGAATTTTCCCGATTACGCGGTGAAATTCTGGGAAGAGACACTCGACAAGCTCTACCGTACTGCGGCGTTCCAGGATTATCTGAAAAAATCGCTGGCCGAAGGCAGTTTTATGAAGTCTGCCGAAACAAAAACGTTTATTACCAAGTTTATTAAAGAGCTTCAAGTGGATGTGGACGAACTGGGCGCCTTTAAAAAGAAAAAATAACCGAAACCCCCGCATTGGTATCCCCAGTCAGGAGGAATGAGACATGAAAAAAGGAGATAGGGTGCTTTCAATCATTTGCATGGGCCTCAGTCTCTGGCTCATTATCGAGTCGCTGCAATTCGACTACCTGTCCGAATTCGGACCCGGACCTGGTTTTGAACCCTTCTGGCTGGGGATCCTTCTTGCAATACTGTCGATTGCCTTGTTCATTGACACGTTTCGCAGGAGAGGCGAGAAAAAAGATGCAAAAGCAAGTCTGCCGGGCTGGAATGCACTCGGCCGGGTCGGGCTCATCATGCTGATAACGGCCGGTTTTGCGTTGAGCCTTAACGCATTGGGATTTTTCGTTGCCGTATTCTTGTTCGTATCGCTGATTCTGTTTACGCTGGAAGAGGTCGGCATCTTGAAAAGCGTGTTTTACGGGATCATGTTCAGCGCAGCCGTCTTCCTGATTTTCAGCTACGGGATGGAGATCAATTTTCCCAAGGGCTTTTTAGGAATCTAAAGAGAGGGGCAAATGGATATTTTCACAAGTTTGATGCAGGGTTTCGCCACGGTATTGACGCCATTCAACCTGTGGATGGCGGTGATCGGCTGTTTTTTCGGAACCATCGTCGGAATCCTGCCCGGCCTGGGACCGGGCGCCACCATCGCCATTCTGCTGCCGCTGACATTTGGAATGGATGCCACGCCGGCCATGATTATGATGACGTCGATTTATTACGGCGCCAAATATGGTGGTTCAACCACCTCGATCCTCGTAAACGTTCCGGGTGAAGGTGCTTCCGTTGTAACGGCCTTTGACGGTTACGCCATGGCGCGCCAGGGACGCGGCGGGGTGGCTTTGGGAATTTCCGCAATCGGGTCTTTCATCGCCGGCATCCTCGGGACCGTCGGGCTGATTTTTGTGTGCGTTCCGCTGGCGGCATTCAGTCTGAAGTTCGGTCCTGCGGAATATTTCAGCCTGATTGTGATGGGAATGCTGACCATCGTTTTTGTAGGCGGAAAATCCGTCATTAAATCATTGATGAGTGCCGTTGTCGGTCTTGCCCTCGGTACGGTCGGTTCGGATGTCGTACAGGGCGCTCCCCGGTTTGTGTACGGCATCCCGCAATTGATGGACGGCGTCTCCTTCATCACAGTCGTCATGGGGGTGTTCGGCATCGGTGAAGTCTTGGTATCCGCGGAAGAACGCATGAAGATGAAGACCGTGGATGTCAAGTTCAATAATTTATGGCCCACCATGCGGGATATTCTGGATTCAAAATGGGCCATCCTGCGGGGGACCGTGGTGGGGTTTCTTGTCGGCGCTTTGCCCGGCGCCGGCTCCACGATCGCCTCGTTTATCTCTTACGGCATTGAAAAAGGGGCAGCCAAGAATCCCGAACGCTTCGGCAATGGCGCCATTGAAGGGGTTGCCGGGCCGGAAGCCGCCAACAACTCGGCCTGTTCCGGCGCGATGGTGCCGCTGCTGGCCCTCGGGATTCCGGGTTCCGGCGCTACGGCGGTCATGCTGGGGGCCCTGATGCTTTACGGCTTGAGGCCCGGACCGATGCTGTTTACCACCAGCCCGGACTTTGTCTGGGCGCTGATCGCCAGCATGTTTATCGGCAACATCATCCTGCTCATCATGAACCTTCCGATGGTCCCCCTCTTTGCGTTGAGCCTTCGGCTTCCTTACCGCTATCTCTATCCGGCGATTTTGCTGATCTGCATGGTCGGGGCATTTTCGCTGAATGGTAATGTGTACGATGTCTGGGTTATGTGGATCTTCGGCATCGTTGGATATTTTATGAAGAAATACGATATTCCGGGAGGTCCCATGGTCATCGCGCTGGTGCTGGGTCCCATGCTGGAGTACAACCTCTACCGCGCGCTGGCGCTGTCTCTCGGGAGCGTAGCTACCTTTTTTACCCGACCGATTTCAGCAACCTTGCTTGCGATGGCAGGGGCAATGATCATTGCGGTCTTCTTCAAGGCCGTCAGATCGAAACGATCCGTTCTTGAAGAGGAAGATGAATAACCGATCAGGGATGGCCGCATTTCAGGGGGGAATGATGACGGAGGGATTCAGATGCTGATCGACAAGGAAAAGTGTATCGGATGTGATGAATGTCATCCCTATTGCCCGGTTGGCGCAATCGCGGCGGTGGAATGGGAGGGCCAATCGGTCAGTGAGATTGATCAGATCGGGTGCGTGGAGTGCGGCTGCTGTTACAAGCGATCCGGCGTCTGTCCGGTAGATGCGATCTACATGCCGAAGCTCGAATGGCCGCGCTGCCTTCGCGAATATTTCAGCAACCCCGATGTGAAGCATCCCTCGACGACCGGCAACGGGCGCGGGACGGAGGAGATGAAAACCAACGACGTGACCGGCCGGTTCGTTAGCGGCGAGGCCGGCGTCGCCCTGGAGATGGGCCGCCCGGGCGTCGGAACTTCCTTTCGCGATCTGGAGACGGTCGCGATGGCGATCGCCCGGCTGGGGGTGGAATTCGAATCCCAGAATCCGGTGGCGGAGCTGATGGCCGATCCGAAGACGGGAAAATTCGACGAGGCGGTGCTGGATGAACGGGTGCTGTCGGCGATCGTCGAACTCAAGATCCCGGTTGCTAAGCTGCCGGAGGTGCTGGCGGCGGTCAAGGAGGTGTCCGCGCGGATCGACACGGCCTTTTCGCTTGACCTGATCAGCCGGGTCGAACCCGACGGATCCGCCCCGGTTCTCGCGATCGCACGTGAGGCGGGCTTTTCCCCGAGACCGAACACGAAGACGAACGTGGGCCTCGGCCGGCCGCTGTTCAAGGAGGCATGAGATGACGCACACATTGCACCGGCAGGGGAGTGTCGAAGACCTCCGCGAGGATTATGTCCTGTTGCTTCGGACCTCCCGCTTCGTGAACCACGAAGGGTCCGAGAAAACGATGCAGCAGATCTGGGAGGTGATCTCCCATTACAAGGACGACCTGGTGAATTTCGGGAACCACAACCCCAGCTGGGGCGGCGGGGAGCCCTACGACCTGGAGGCACTGCAGAAGGCCAAGAGCCGGATCATCCACGTCGTCTTCAAGGATCGGGAGAAGATCAAGGCGTGCCTGAAGGAGCTCAAAGATCGGGATTTCGGCATATCGACCGTCGTATCCGGTTTGTGCGCGGAGACCGAAAAGATCTGCGCGGAGATCGGATTGTCGCCCCATACCGTGAACTACTCCCTGGGCATTCACGGCAACGCCGAGCGGGTGCCCGAAGGGGAACTCCTGGAGATCCATACGATGTGCGGACATGCGATGGTGGCGACCAACCTCATTCGCCACATGGTCGATCAAATCAACAAAGGCAAGATCACCTGCGCGGCCGCCGCCAAGAAGCTTTCCCGGAT
>CAYSSF010000007.1:8250-27664 GCA_964433455.1 uncultured Syntrophaceae bacterium | reverse complement strand
ACCTATCGGGCGGAAAAACTGTTGCGGAGCATGACAACCGACCGTTCCTGAGCGCGTGCGGTGCGCCTTTGCGCTATTCGGCGCCTTGGGACTTCACCCGCGGCCCAATGCGAAAATCAATCTCGGCCTGGGAAAACCGATTTTCGAGGTATGATCGAAAGGAGCGAAGGAGAAGAGCCATGCGGCCCACCGGTTCGGGACAGTCGAAGAACTGAGGAGCGACTATAACATTCTCGTCAAGCCCTACAAGGCGCTCGATGATGTGGACGAGAAGACGAAGGAGGCGGCGATCGACAAGACGGAGGCGATGGCCGCGATCGCGACCCTCTGCGGTCATCACATGGTTTCACCGGCGATGATCGATCATTACGTCGAAAAGATCAAAAAGGGGAAGATCTCTCCGGAAGCGGCGGTGAAAAAGCTGGCCGGCCCCTGCGTCTGCGGGATTTTCAACACCGACCGGACCGTTGAAGTCCTGAAGCGGATGGCCGCGAGATCGTGTTGAGACCTTTGAGTTTCTGCCCTCGCATCAATCGTCGATGGGGATAACTGTTGAAGGAGGAGAAAGATGCTGGACGAACAAAGGATGGTGCTGGTGGCAAAACAGGTGGTGGGGCAGCTTCTGGCCCTGAAGCCGGGGGAGACGGTATGCATCCTCCGGGATACGGAGGAGGATTCGAGACCCTTTACCGCGATCCTCTCCGAGGCGGCGCGGCAGGCGGGGGCCGAACCGGTATCGCTGATCATCGTACCCCGGACGGTCGGGGGACAGGAACTGCCGGAGCCGGTTGCGGGTGCATTCCTCCGTTCCAGCGCCGTCATCAACCTTGCCAAGTGGGCAATCGTGCACAGCAGGGCGGTCAGCGCGGCGCTGGGTGCCGGGGCCCGGACCTGCAATCTTCGGGGCTTCAATGACGGGATGCTGGAGAGCCCCGGCGTAACCACCGACTACGAGCCGATCCGGCGCAACGCGCTGGCGGTGGATGCGCTGCTCGAACAGACCAGCGAGATCCGCTTTACCACCGCCGACGGGTGTGATGTGACCATGCAGCTCTGCGGTCGAAAAGGGCGGGCGCAGACCGGCTTTGCCGACGAACCGGGAAGGTTTTCGGGACTTCCCGACGGGGAATCCACGGTTGCCCCGCTGGAGGGAACCACCCAGGGATGGATCGTGAACCCCTACATCATCGACAAAATCGGGCGGGTGGATGAACCTTTCCGGATGGAGATCAAAGACGGCTGGATCGTAAAGGTGGAAGGGGGGAAGCAGGCCCGGAAGTTGCTGGAGCTCTTCGAGGAGTCCGACGCCAATGCGAGGCGGTTCGCCTCCCAGTTCGCCCTCGGGATGAACCCCGACTGCCGCATTATCCCCGATACGAGAGAGGTCTCCAAGAGATTGGGCACCCTGCACGTGGCATTGGGCGACAACATCTCGCTGGGAGGCGAGGTCCAATGCGGGCTGCACATCGACATCGTCATCCTGAATCCGACGGTCTGGCTGGACGGGAAAATGGTTCTGGAGAACGGAACGTTGTTCATTTAGCGGCAGGAGGGGAGCGTGGATGCGGAGGTGGAAATGAGGGAAGATAAAATGGCGGCCGGGGAAATCGTCAGCGGGCTGAGTGAGCACGTTGCCCGTAGCGGGGAGGCCGAGCTTCCCGCCACGGTGATCCGGAAGGCAAAGCATCACATTCTCGATACCCTGGGCGCCATCATCTGCGGCTCCAACCTCAAACCGGGCCGGTTGGCGAAGCAGTTTGTCGCACAACAAGGCGGCGCGTCAGAGACCCAGGTCGCCGGATCTCCGACCGTCACCACGGCGATCCATGCGGCGTTCGCGATGGCGATGATGGCCCATTCCGATGAGACCGATGATTCCCACGAAAGGGCGGGCATGCATCCGGGCTGTGCGATCGTTCCGGCCGCGCTGGCCGTCGCCGATAGGGAAGGGGCGGACGGGGCGAGGTTTCTCCGGGGGGTGGTGGCCGGATACGACATCGGCTGCCGGATCACCCAGGCCCTGGGGGTCGAGAATGTCCGCGGCCGCGCCCTTTCATTGCACGGCATCGGCAGCAATTTCGGGGCCGCGGCGGCGGCCGCCTCCGTGTTGGGTCTGAAAGAAGAGCTTGTAAGATTTGTGTGGGATTATACCGCACAGCAGGATTCGGGCAAGTATTACTGGGTGCGCGACACGGACCACGTGGAGAAGGCCTTCGTCTTCGCCGGGATGGGCGCCCGAAACGGCGTGACGGCGGCGATCCTGGTCCAATCGGGATTTACCGGGGTTGCGGATGTATTCAGCGGCGAGCACAACTACTTCGAATCCTTCTCTCCGATCGCCGACCGTGCGCTCCTCGTCGAAGATCTGGACGAACGCTACGAGATTGAACATACCGATATCAAAAAGTTTTCGGTCGGCGCCCCGATTCAGGCCCCGCTCGACGCCCTCTTGATCCTGCGGGAAAAGTACGGCCTGACGGCTGCGAAGGTGCAAGGCATGGTCGCCCGCGTGCCCGACGACCGGGTGATGATCGTCCGGGACCGGAAAATGCCGGATGTGGATCTGAAACACGTCCTGGCTGTCGCCCTGATCGACGGAGATATCACCTTTGAGACCTCTCACTCCTACGAAAGGATGAAGGACCCGGCCGTCCTTGCGGTCAGAAACCGGATCACGCTGGTCGGAGACCCAGCGCTGAGAATCGCCAAAATCAAACGCGGCGGGATTGTCGAGATCACCACGACGGACGGCGCCGCATTGCGGGAGCATGTCGAGCTTGTCCGTGGCCGGCCGGGAAATCCGATGTCCGATGAAGAGATCGAAAAAAAGTGCACCGATTTGATGGCGCCGATCCTGGGGGAAGAGCGGACGAAGGAGTTGATCGACCGGGTCTGGAATATCGAGAAGATCCGGAATATGCGTGAGCTGCGTCCGCTTTTCGCCACTCCCTGATGTATTCCGTCATCCGGCGGCAGACACCCCTTCCTTTGAAATCCGGAAATCTTTGAATTTCTGCCCTTCCAAGTCATTGCGAGGAGCTTTAGCGACGAGGCAATCTCTCCCCCTGCGGTCTCCTCAGGTGGGCCGCGCTGTGAATGCCAGGACCTTTTCACACCAGGCGGCGACGTCGAGGAGCGTCTCTTCCCGATAGGGCTGCGCGGCAAGTTGCATCGCAAAGGGGAGGCCGTTCGCGTCGAGACCGGTCGGAATCGACATTGCCGGGAAGCCGGAGACGCTCCAGGGCTGGTTGAAGATGCTCGATCCGGTGGAGGAGAGCCCCCGGGGCGCCGTCGTCGAGGCGATCGGCATGATTGCCGCATCCACGTCCGCCATCTGCGCGCACATCTCCCGCTGGAAGAGGACCCGGTAACGGAGATGTTCGACATACTCATGGCCGGGAATCGCCGCCCCCTTTTCCAGACGGATCTTAAGCTTCGGGGGGTACGCGTCCCGGTGCGCCTCGAACAGGGAGCGGTGGTAGGCGAAGAGTTCCGCCTGCTTGATGATGCTCCAGCAGGCGCCGACAAAAGCGAACGAAGGGGGGAAGGCGAGGACGACGATTTCGGCGCCGGCCCGCAGGAATCGTTCGCGAACGGCGGCGAGGTTCTCCAGGACCTCGGGAGAGGTCTCCGCTTCAAAAAACTCTCGGATATACCCCAAGCGCGGCGGGGCGCCGGAGAGCCGCACCCGCGAGCGGACAGGCGGCTCGGGCATCCTTGCAAATGGACGCGGTTCCTCCTCGCGCATGCAGGACCAGAGAATCGCGGCGTCGGCCGCCGAGCGGCAATGGGCGCCGACATGGTCGATGCTCCAGGAATTGGGCAGCACCCCTTCGTTGCTGACTTCGCCGTAGGACGCCTTGAAGCCGACGATCCCGTTGTAGGCGGCGGGGCGCAGCAGCGACCCCCCTGTCTGCGTCCCCAGGGCCGCCATGCACATGCGGTCCGCGACCGCGGCGCCGGAGCCGCTGCTCGATCCCCCCGGTGTATGTTCGGGGTTCCAGGGATTCCGGGTGATCGTGGGGTCGTTGTTCGCGAAGGGTGTGGTTTCGGTCTTCCCCAGCAATATTGCGCCAGCCTTCCGGAGGCGGGCGATCACCGGGGCGTCCTCATCGGGGATGCGGGCCGGGTAGACCGGCGTACCGCAGCGGGTCCACTGTCCCTTCACGTCGATGATGTCCTTCACGCCGATCGGTATCCCATGGAGCGCTCCCCGGCGGTTTCCCGCCAGCAACTCGCGGTCGCAACGGCGCGCCTCCGCGAGGGCTTCCTCTTCATCGACTTCGACCCAGGCGTGGATGACCCCCTCGCGGGCGTGTATCCGTTCCAGGCATGATTCCAGCAGTCGCTCCGCGGTCAGTTTACCGGCCTGCATCCGCTCGCCGGCTTCCCGGATGGTCATCTCTCTCGGTTCTGGCATGGGTTCCTCCATTTGTTGTTCCGTAGTCGTGTTTCAGGCGCCCGCCCCTTTCCATACTGCGGGGTGAGGGGCGGGCCAACCTCAAGGAGGCAGTGACCGATCAGTTGGCGTCGTCATCCTTGACGAGCTGCCGGGCGCGCTTGACGGTCTTGAATCCGACGGCGATGGACATGATCAGGCAGATCGCCAGGAGCGTCGCGGAGATCGGACGCGTGATGAAGACCAGCATGCTTCCATGTGAGAGGTTCAGGGCCTGGTAGAGGGCCCTTTCCATCATCGGTCCGAGGAGCAGCGCCAGCAGCATCGGCGCGGGGGGAATATCCGCCCTCTTCATGAGATAACCGCAGACGCCGAAGATCAGCATCAGGGTCACGTCGAACATGCCCGTGCTGATCGCGTAGGCGCCGATCACACAGATGATCAGGATCGCCGGGTAGATGAGGGCGTAGGAGATCCGGAGCAGTGAGGCGAAAAGCGGCACCAGCGGCAGGTTTAGGATGATCAGGACGATGTTTCCGATGAACATCGAGGCCATGACCGCCCAGACGAAATCGGCGTTCTCGACGAAGAGCATCGGGCCGGGCTTGAGACCGTAGAGGATGAGCGCGCCCAGCAGGACCGCAGTGGCCCCCGATCCGGGAATTCCCAGCGCGAACATCGGGACCATCGCCCCGGAGACGGCGGCGTTGTTGGATGACTCGGGTCCCGCGAGTCCCTCGAGAGCGCCCGTACCGAAGGTTTCCGGGTGCTTGTGGACGCTCTTTTCGATCCCATAGGTCACGAAGGAGGCGATGGTCGGCCCGGCCCCCGGCAGGACGCCGATGATGAAGCCGATGAGGGAGCCGCGGAGGATGGCCCATTTGCACTGGAGGATCTCCCGGAGGGAGGGGAAGAGCTCGCGGAACTTGACCTTGATCGGCTCTATCTTCATGAACTCTTCGGCGGAGACGAGGACCTCGGCGATGCCGAAGGTTCCCATGACGAGGACGACGAAATCGATGCCGTCCAGAAGCTCGGCCATTCCGTAGACGAACCGGTCTTTCCCCTCGACGATGTCGGTCCCGACGCAGCCGAGCCCCAGGCCGATGGCGGCGCTCATCAGGGATTTCGGGATCGACTTGCCGCCGACGAAAATGATCGTCAGCATCCCCATGATGATGAGGCTGAAGAATTCGGCCGGACCGAACTGGAGGCTGACCTCGGCGAGGGGCACGGCGGCGGCGACGAGGCCGATCGTCCCCAGGATGCCGGCGGTGAAGGAGCCGATCGCGGAAAGGCCGAGGGCCGTGCCCGCCTTCCCCTGTTTGGCGAGCTGGTGACCCTCGATTGCCGTAATTACGGAGGATGATTCGCCGGGAACGTTGACCAGAATCGACGTCGTGGAGCCGCCGTACATCGCCCCGTAATAGACGGCGCACATCATGATCATCGCGGGCGTCGCGTCCATGCCGAAGGTGATCGGCAGCAGGATGGCCATCGTCGCCGAGGGGCCGAGGCCGGGGAGGATCCCGACCATCGTTCCGAGCAGGCAGCCGAGGAGGGCCATCCAGATGTTGTAGGGGGTGAGGCAGGTGGCGAATCCGCCCATCAGACTATTGAAGATTTCCATTTGTCTCCGTCTCCTTTCGTTAGATTCCCAGGAAGCCCTTGGGGAAGCCCATCTCCAGATATTTCTCGAAGAGGAGCCATGTCGCCAGGGCGTAGGCGATGCCGTAGCCGATGCTCTTGGGGATGCTGTATCGCTCCAGGCTCAGCAGGATCGTGGCCACGAACAGACAGATTGTGATGGGAAATCCCAGGAAAGGCATGACGGTCTTCAGGATGAAGAGCATCAAAAAGATGAACCCGACACGATAGAGGGCCTCCTTTTTGGGGAGGATCTTCATATCGTCCTCCTTGCTCGGTTCGCGTGTGAAGGTGTCGTAGAGCAGGTAACAGGAGAGGATGGCCAGGATGACCCCCACCCAGAAGGGCAGGAAACCGGGTCCGGGAGTGAATTGTGCCATGTAGGTAAACTTTGTGGATTCAAGGTAGCACCAGAGGCTGAGTCCCAGCCCGATCACCCCGAAGATACGATCCGCTTTTCTCATAACTTGTCCTCCTGCAGTGGGGGTCTCCCGGGTTCAACCATTACTTTTTTGCACCCATGTGCTTCATGTCTTCTTCCAGCGCCTTGACATAGTCCACGAGGAACGCCTTGGTCTCCGCACCGTTTTTGTACAGCGGGGCAACGTCGAACTTCTTCATGAATTCTCCATATTCCTTGGTCTTCATCAGCTTCGCGAACGCATCCTGCCAGAAATTGTACGCCTCGGTCGGGTAGCCCGGGCCGCCGAAGAAGCCGCGGACCTGCGTGAAGGAGGCGTCGATCCCCTGCTCTTTCATCGTGGGGATATCTTTGTAGTAGGGGACCCGTCGATCGCCCATGTTGGCAAGAACCCTCGCCCTTTTGGCCTTCACGTGGCTTGCCGTCTCCGCGGTGTTGCCGAAGCCAACGTCGATATGGCCGCCGATCAACTGGGTCGGGCTGAACTCGAAGGCGGTGATGTTGAATTTGACGCCCGCCGCCCGTTCGATCCGGGAGGCCATGACGTGCTCCGAGCCGCCGATGCTGTTGATTCCAACGCTCACCTTCTGGGGATTCGCCTTGGCGTAAGCAAGCAGCTCCTTGATATTCTTGAAGGGAGACTTGTAGGGGACGATCAGGACGTTCCCGTCTTCGATCAGCGTGCTTAGCCAGACGCACTCATCGAGTTTCATCTGGGTTGTTCCGCGGAGCATCGCCATGAGCTGCGCTGTCGTCCAGTGCATTACGACGTACGGGTCGCCAGCTTTCGATTTCAGGTAGTTGAGTGCCACAGCGGACGATCCGCCCTGGCGGGTCTGGGTCTGGATTTTGGTTTTGACGATCCCGGTCTTGTTGAGGAGGTCGCCGGTGGTGAGGACGAACAGGCCCGCGCCGCCGCCGGGCGAGGAGTGGTGCAGCCATTCGATGACTTTGTCCGGTTCCGGGTAGGCGGCCTGGGCCGCGGGTGCGGCAATAAAGGTGAATGCGAATAGCGAAAGAACGGCTACGATGCAAGACAATGCGCTTCTCTTTTTCATGGCAGACTCCTTCTTTTTTATGTCGGGGGCGTCGGGTGCGATGCCCCTCCGGTTATTGGTTCTTAAGCCACTGATCCGTAATGCCTTTTCCGACTTCACCCCCCTTCTCCGAGAAGCAGGCGCCTCTCGTCATGAAAGTTCAGGTTATGGATTTACCTTTCAGCCTTTTGTGCCGGCGGGAGCGCTTTCTTTCAATTCCTTCAGGATCGCCTCACAGCGGTCCGTGTTGAAGATTCCACAGGGACAGGGCTGGGCCAAGAGATCGGCGCCCGCCTCGGGGGTCATCTTCCCCTCCTTGACTTTTTTCATGACCGCCTGTGTCAGCTTGGAAGAGACCATCCCGTGGCCGCACATCGTCGTGACCTGCTGGACCTCGTCCTCGGAGAGGAGGGAGCGCTTTCCGTGAACGCCCAGGGAGAGGAAGGCGGTGTGCGGTTTGAGGTCGAGCTCCCGCGCGATCTCAACGATCTCATCGATCAGACCGCTGATGACAATCGAGATCCCCGTGTCCGCCTCCTTCAACTTCTTCAAAAGGGAACGAACCGCCTCTTTGTCGGAGAAGCAACCGGCGACGCCGTAGGCCTTGTCCAGCGTGGCGGCATACTCCTCCGGTTTCAGCCCGGCCTTGAAGCTCTTCCCCGCCTGGCTGGAGCCGTAGTTGACGAGGTTCTTCTCCGAGAGGGCGATGCTCAGGATCTTGCGAAGCTTGGGGCCGCACCCCTCCCGGTTGACATAGCGCGAGGCGCGGGCATAGAAGGTGTAATCGTTGTGAAGCTGCCCGGCGGTGCCGTGGCGGTGCAATGCGTGACTCATAGGTTCTCCTTTAAGGTTCGCAGAGGGGACGTCCCATCCCCATGTTGATCTTGGCGTTCGGCCGGGCGGTAACCCCCAGGGTCTCCAGCCGGGCGCCGACGGGCAGGGTTCCATCCTCGGCGAAACGGGAGGCCAGACCCCAGGAGACGACGGTATCCACCTCGGCGAGCACCGGCCGGAGCTGCCGGACGATCTCATCGAGCTGATCCTCCCGGATTTTGAATTCAAGGATCGCCGAGAGGACCTTTTCGTTCCTGAACTCGGGCTTCATCTTCCCGGTGAACGGCTCCTCCAGCAGCGCGAAGACGGCGTTGTCATGCTCCAGCTCCACATCCATCTTGACCAGGGCCAGCAGAACCTTTTCCAGGTCCACCATCCGGGCGCCCGTACCGGGACGGCCGAATTCGAGGGCCATACCGTACTCCCCCCGGCGGAACCGTCCGGTCACGTCGTTGGTCTTCATCTCTTCGGTGCCGCGCCCGCCCTGCCTGGTCGACGGATGCCAGACGCCGGGATCGCTGAACTGCGCCCGGATCGCACGCGGGTACTGCATGGATTCCTCCGGCATGTAGATGGCGTCCGTCGGGCAGACGCCGGCATGCAGGCAGACGCCGCATTCGACGCACTCCTCCTGGTCAATCGCGACGGCATCGTCCCCTTCCGCGATGCAGTGCATCGGGCAGAAGTCGACACATTCGAGACAGGCGATACATTTTTCAGGATCGATCTTCATTTTTCCTCCCCATTCTTAAAGATTTTCGAGAACCGGTCGATCTGCCCCAGGATGGAGTTTTTCCGAATCCGTCCGGCCGCGTCTGCGTCCCCCGCCTCGAAGGAGGCGATGACGGCTGCGTGGAGACGGATGGAGTTGTCCATCCATCCCGGACCGCTCGTCACGGCCATGCGATAGCGGATGGTCTGTTTGTCGAAATCCCCGATCAGTTGAATCAACCGCGGGTTGTCGCAGGCGTTGATCACGAGCTCATGGAATCTCTTGTTCAACTGCTGGTAGGCGGCGCCGTTTTCCTTTTCCGCCGCCCGGATCATCTGTTCGTGCATCTTCTTTAGTTTTTTCAGGAGTTCGGGGGTTTGCTTCTTGACGGCAAGCGAGGTGGCGAGGCCGTCGAGGCTGGCCCGGATGCGGTAGATGTCTTCCGCCTCCCGCTGCGTGCTCCTGGCGACGGAGATTCCCTTGCGCGGTTCGCGGACGACGAACCCCCGGCTCTCCAGGATCTGGAAGGCCTCCCGCACCGGGGAGCGGCTGACGCCCAGGGTTTTGCACAGGGCCTCTTCGATGATCCTCTGCCCCGGCTGAAGCGTTCCGTCGATGATCTTCTTTTCCAGGTCCTCGACGATGTGTTCCGCCAGACTCTTCTGTTTGATCAAACCATCCATGGTGTTGTCGTCCTCCATTTTTTATTCGTGTGAGGAACCGCCGGATCCTTGCCTTTTTGTCTCCCCGCGGGGAGATGAAGCATCATGTAAGAAGCGCCCATTTCACCGGTTGGAAGCTGCCGGGAAAATCCTGCGCAGACGGTTTCGACCTTTACGAGGGAAGGCCGTACATCCTTGCCGCGTTGTCGTGGAGGATCATCCGTCCCGCTTTTTCCGCGTCTTTTTCACCCATGAGTCCCAGCCGTACGGCGTCCGTCATGACCTCGCCGAGGGCGATCTTCGCCGTCTTGGCTGCAAGCCAGGAGACCTCCGGAGAGCCGTGGCCGCCGCTGCCGATCATCAGCTTGGAGAGGGGAGCCAGTCCGATCACGTCGCGGTAGCAGGCGACGATCCTCTGGGAGGCCCAGGGGGTCATCCAACCCATGTCGACCCATACATGGGGGAAGGTATGGGCCATCATGCCGGCATGCTGCATCCAGGGGTGGCCGGCGTGGAGGAGCACGAGCCGCGTCCGGAGGAAGCGGGGCTGACGGAGGATCGGGGCGAGGAGAAAGGGATCGCAGTTGGCGACGGGACCGTTCCAGAGACCGCCGGTGATGCCGGTATGGATGTGAATGGGGAACTTCAGTTCCTGGGCCTGGACCATCGTGGCCAGCCAGACGGCCATGTAGATCTTCTTGAAGGCCTCGCCGTCCCCCGCTGCGGCGGCTGAGAAGTGGCGTTCGGCTTCATCCGCCTCCACCGGCGCGGCGCCGAAACCGACGAGTTCGCCCAGATGGGACTTGATGCCGACAAAACCGTCCCGCCGCATCGCTTTTTCGACGCCCGTCTGGAAAGCGCGGAGGAGTTCGGTGTAGGAGCCGCTCGATGGCAGCAGCGCCCTGAGGAGCGGATCCATCTGGAGGAGACGGATTCTCGGGCCCGGCGTCAGGTCGAGGATCGGGTCGTTGATCGGGAGGTTTGAATCCATTACGGAGCAGACGATTCCGGCATCCTCATAGAGCATCTCTGCATACCCCGCGAGGCCGACCTCTGCCGTCCGGCGGTTCCGCTCGGCGGTGACCGTCGAAAGTTCGGGCTCGCAGCCGAAAACCTTGGCGAGTTGGCAGACAACGGTCAGGACGGCGCCCATATGGGGGAAGTGAAAGAGGAGATCGTCCGTGGCGTCCCAGAGCTTGGACTTCGCGACGCCTGGAATGGGCGTGTCGGCGATGCCGTGGAAAAATTCCCGGGCGAGCCAGATCGGTTCAATGGTTTTCTTTTCGGGTTCAAGTACATGGCAGTGGTTGTCTACGACGGGACAGCGGTTGAAATCGGGCATGGCACTTACCTCCATTCGGAATGATGGGATCTTTTGAACCGGGACGTCCAAACCGGAGAATACCCGATGCCGACGACAGCGCTCCCGGTACGATAATGGTATTTTGTCGACAATCGTTTGTCAAGCAAAAAAAGCAATGACCGCCGAAAAAATCTTCCCTCATGAAAGGCGACACAGGGAAGACGATAGGGATAGAAACTTGTTGGCATGCGATTCGATCCTTCGTATCCTCCGCCAGCTTGATAACAGATTCTCTGCCATCGGCAAATCGTTGCCGATGGCCCGTACGGATGGTTAACATGTTCCCCGAAGTGGATCCCGTCCTCGGACCCGAGATGCGTTCCACCGGCGAGGTGCTGGGGATGGCGTCGACATTCGGTCTGGCCTATTTCAAGGCCCAGGAGGCGGCGCTGTCGCCGTTGCCGCTCGAAGGGGCGGTCTTCATTTCCGTGACCGAAAGCGACAAGCCCTTTTTATGTGTCCGATAGGCAATCATGCGTACGGTGCTTGAAAATTGCCGGACCGGTATTCCGGACGAGCCTTGCGCTCAAGGGCCATTCGCCGGTATTTCTTATCGTTTATGATTTCTGGCTCCAATGTGCCTCATGTAGTCTGAAAATAGAGGTTCATTGATTTCTTTCATTCGCCGCCGAATGTCCGCGTAATCAATCCCCTTGACCATTCTCAGGAACACCTCATTGTCGCACAGAATGATGGCTTTTATAAAAAGCCGGGCTTGCTGCTCTTGTGATGATTTGTTAAGGATCGCCTTGTTGATCCGGAGAAAATCATCGACGAACGTTTTCAATACCTCCAATTGCCGGATCGCCTTTGGCTTGAACATCCCCTGAATATAGGCGTAACTCGGCAACCAGTGCGCAGCGATCGTATGGTCGACCGCTTGATCCGCCTGGATCTGCTCTTTCAAGGCCAAAAGCTCTCCATCCTGGAAGTGACGCCAATCGATGGCGATGGGGTCAATCAGAAATGCCTCCAGATAAAACTTCCTGGCATAAAGATGATCACCCTTCAGCAGATAGGCGTCTCCAAGATAGCCGTAGATATGTGCATTGTCCGAAGACAGAGGAAGGCAGGCCTGAAGGGATGTAATGGCCCGGTCATAATCACCCGCCTGGATATAAACGTATCCGGTCGGTGTCCGGTCGGCAAGAAAAGGAGCGTCAGCCAGTTTATGACGATTGATCGTGTCAATGACGTTCTTAAAAAAAGAGTTCTTGATCCCGGCAATCAGGTGACCATCGTCAATGCCGATTGATTTGGCATACGTTTCAAATTCCTCCCACAGGCGGCACAGGCTGTCGGGCTCCTTGAACGCGGCGTCGGAGACCTTGGCGAATCCGTCCAATAAAAAGACAGAGAGCTTTAACTTGTCATCAACCGATTCCCCGTTCGGATAGACGTCCCGGTATTCGTGAAAGGCCCTCTTCGCTTCTTCCAGCCTAAGTGCGCGCAAATCCTGAATGGCGCCGTTCAGAAGGGTGTTCTCCTCCTGGAAGAGCGATAGTTGCTGAATGGTATCTGAATGATCTTTCGCTTCAAACATTTTCCCGAATAAACTCCTAACTCAATTTCACCGGGATAACATTCGGCCGGCTGTGACTTTCAGAAGAAGAAAAATACTATCTTGAATCAGACGATCAATGCCCAAGAACCGCCTTCTGATACAGATTGCGGAAGGCACTCTGAGGATCGAATTTCGCCTTGAGCTTTCGGTAGGCTTCACCATTGTAAATACGCCGGAATTCGTCTTCCGTGAAGAAGGATGTCGAATAGAGAGACTTGCGGCCACCAAGCCCATTCACGACATTTTCAATACGGCGATTGAAATGCTCCGCGGCCTTGTCTGAAGATGTTCGGACGCTTCCCCAGAACCCGAAGTTCAGGTACAGGGCGCCTGGTTCCATTGCATAGAGTGTCCAGTTCCTGGCGGTGTCAAGTGGGCGTACCGGGCAGATCCAGCAAGGCCGGATGTCGATTTCGCGAAAATAGAACTCAATGAATTCTAAAGATTTCTCAATAGGGATCTCCACATCCTGGATCACCTGTTCGAATCGTTCGACACGCAAGTGCAGGATTTTGCGCATTACGTGTATTCGTTCCTCAATCTTCCATCTCCGGTACAGGGATTGGATTTTCCCGTAGGAACTGGAACGCAGCATCCAGCGTCCAAGTAGAAGGCGCAGTAGGGGATTTTGCATGCCAAAGCTCCGCGAACACCAGAACCAGTCAGGATCCCATCGCCACAGGAAATCCCGCATGGTCATGAGATCATCACTGCGCCTCCGCAGAGATTGATAGTAGATTTGCATGCCCTTGTAATCACTGACCGGGCCACCATCATGGGTGAGTCTTGCTGTGGTGAGTGTGTAGTCATCGGGTGCAAAGGCGACTCCTTCGACGAAGTCCGGTGCGTGATGACCCTCTCCACAGGATGCTTCCATCGTAGATAGAAATTGAGTGCAATCGGAGAAGCTTTGGTGGGTGAGCTTGACAAACGGACTCGCGGGCAAGAGTTTCACGCGCAGGCGAAGAATGTAGCCGAGGGATCCGTAGGAATTCGGGATGGCATGGAAGAGGTCCGCATTCTCGTTGTCTGGACGGCAGATACGGATTGTTCCATCGCCACAGAGGATTTCCATTTCCTCGACCATCTCGTGTACGAGCCCATGCCGGAACGAAGACGCTTCGATGCCAAGCCCTGAGACCGCACCACCAACGGTGATGGTCTTCAACTCCGGGACCACCGGTGGACGCAGGCCTTTCAAGAGAGTCGCATCGGCAAAGTCCTCGAATGTGGTCATGCCTTCCACATCGGCGGTTCTGCCTGCCGGATCTATCTCGATGACCCTGTGAAGGCGTCGGACGTCGAGCCTCTTAGCTGCAACTTCAGTGCGGTTGCGGAACAGGTTCGAGGTCTTCTTTGCCAGACGGACCTGGGTACCTGGCTGGGTTGCCATGGTTTGAGATAGTTCCCGGCAGGTCTTACGATAGGATTCCCAGCTATCGAAGAGATCCGAACGATTCCGGTCCATCAACGGACGCCTTTCCATCCACCGCGGATCCCATCCTTCGAGAGCACCAACTGCCAGAGCTGATTTTGACGGCTACGAAATGCGCCTGCGCACGAGAGGAGGTAATACCGCCACATGCGGTAGAATCGTTCACTGTATTCCGCGGAAAAGTGTGGCCATGATTTCTCGAAGTTTGCGTGCCAAGCCATCAGGGTGCGATCATAGTCGGGGCCGAAACTGTGCCAGTCTTCCAAGACAAAGAGATCATCCATGGCTTGACCAAGCTGTGCGGCCGAGGGCAGCATACCTCCCGGGAATATATAGCGGTCCATCCAGGTATCCAGGTGATGGACGGAACGGTTTCTGCCGATGGTGTGCAGCAGGAAAAGTCCTCCCGGCTTGAGGCAATGGTGGACGAGTTCAAGGAACGTCCGGTAGTTCTTGTAGCCTATATGCTCACACAGGCCAATCGCGGCCACCTTGTCGAACGCGCCCGTTGCCTCCCGGTAGTCCTGGAGAAAGAATTTCACAGGGAGGCCTTTGCACTTGGCACGGGCCCATTCGACCTGCGCGGCGGAAATGTTGTATGCAATCACTTCTACACCATAATGTTCCGCCGCATAGCGCGCAAAACCACCCCACCCGCACCCGATCTCCAGGACCTTTTCACCTGGTGCAAGGGCCAGCTTCCGGCAGATAAGGTCGAGTTTGGCTTCCTGGGCAGAAGCAAGATCCTTGGCGACCCCGTTCCAGTAGGCGCATGTGTATTGCATGTAGGGATCGAGCATGGCTTCATAGAATGCATTGCCGATGTCGTAGTGGACCTTGGCAACTTCGATCGAGCGTTGCTTGTTCTGTCGGTTGAGAAACCTTGCCTTGGCCACACTGACGAGTATGGCGGGGGTGGGGGGGATTTTCTTGTCGTGATGGGCGGAAAGTGCACGGTCGAAGAACTGATCCAAGGCCTCGCAGTCCCACATGCCATCCATGTAGGATTCCCCCAGTCCGAGCGAAACATCTCCGATGATGCGCTCGTAGGCGGCTTCATCGTGGCATTGTAGATCCCAGGGGCGCTTGCCATTGATGCGAATATCCGCTCTGCAAAAGAGATCTTCGAGCCATTTTGGCAGCTTGGACATGTGTTTGCCGATCTTTTGATACTATAGGTTGATGTTTATTGTCTTCCCGGCGGTGCTTCATTGTATCAAGCATTACCATTTTTACTTTCGCATGGTTCTCTCAATCAATCAACTATTGAGTTCAGGAAGCTTCCTTAGGCTGCACCTTTGTGAAATTATCTGCCGAGCCTTCGTATGTTTCAACTCGTATGTATTTATTTTTATTCGTTTTTATTGCTGTTGTCGCATCGTTCTGATAGCGAATTCGCCGCCCGCCAGGCATCGAGGAGATCGCCGATGTCGTCGAAGATGAAGTCGGCGCCGCCGGCCTCGGCCTCGGCCCGGTCGGACGCCCCCGTGAGGACGCAGATCGTCGTGATCCCCGCCCGCTTGCCCCCCACGATGTCGGTCGCGACGCGGTCGCCGACGGCGGCGGTCGTTTCGGGGCTTGCCCCCATCCGGGCCATCGCCAGCTCGTACATGATCGGCTCGGGTTTCCCGACCCCGGTCGGCCGGGCCCCGGAGGCGGCCGCCAGCATCGCGACCATCGCGCCGGCTCCCGGCAAAAGTCCCTCTTCCGACGGAATGTTGGGGTCGAGGTTCGTCGCAATCAAGCGGGCGCCTCCCCGGAGGAGACGGGCGGCCCGTTTGATCTTCTCGTAGGTGACCTCGTAGTCCAGGCTGACGACGACAACCTCCACGTCATCATCGGCGAGGACAAATCCCTCCTCTTCCAGAGCCTGCCTGAGGGCGGCCATCCCGAAGACGTGCACCCGCGTTCCTGCCGGGTAGTCGCGGCGCAGGTAGAGGGCCGCCGCCCGGCCTGAAACCAGGATCTCGGAGGGCAAGACCTCGGCGCCCATGACGGCGAGCTGTTTCGACCGCTCTTCCGGCGTGCGGGTCGCGTTGTTGGTGACCAGCATGAAGGGTATGGAGCGTTCGCGCAGGAACGCAAAGAACTCCCGCAGGCGGGGCACCGGTTCGCTTCCCCGGTAGAGCACCCCGTCCATGTCGAGGATCAGGTACTTGATACTATTCAAAGAGTCTATCATTTTTCTCCATTTTTCCTTTCGGAACGGTTTGTCTCCGCCGGTGGATCAGGGTGAGATCGCGGTGAGGAGAGGGGTGAGCCCGGGGAAGAGCGCCCGCTCTTCCCGCCAGTTGTAGATCAGGATGTCGATATTCAGCCGCTTCAACTTGTCCCGGAGGGCGGCCTCCGGCGGCCGGGGGAGGATCAGGATCAGCAGCGGATCGTCGGGCAGACTCAGGCCGTTCAGCAGCAGTTGCGTCGCCCCGGCGTGAAGGTCTACGAGGGTCGTCTCCGTCAGTACCTGAAAGACGGCTCGTATCCGGCCGGCCCGGTTCATCACCATCAGATCCCGGTTCCCGTCATTCCCCGCCCGGAGACCCGCCTGCTTCAACGTTTCGGCCAGATCCCGGACGATCAGACCGTGGTCGCAGGCGGCCCCGCTCTCCCTTTCCAGATCGCGGAAGCGGGCGCCGATCAGCTCCGTGCGGAGGCGAAGTTCGCCGAAGGTCAGCTCCGCCTGGGTCGAGCGGGCGGCGGCCGTCTCCTTGATGCGGGCGATTTTCCGGACGAACTCGGCGACCTGTCTGGCAAATCGCGGCAACTGGAGAATCCCGATCACGGCGACCGGCGTCTCTTCGCCTCCGTCATCCATCACCTCCCAGACTCCCCGGTAGTGGTTTTCGAAGAGCGATTTTCCGATCCCCTTTCTTCCGCCCCCCAACTTTCCCCGGTGGACGACGAAGAGACGGCCGGCGCGGTCCAGGGCGAAGGCGCCGCCGGTCCGCCGGTCCACGCCGCAGAGAGGAAAATTGATTTCGCAGGTGATCGCGATGGCGCCTCCCGCCTCCGGCCGGCCGATTCCGAAGCCGTTCCAATAGCGGCTTCCGGCGATCTTCCGGGAGAAGAACCAGACGCCGAGGCTCTCCGACCAGGCGACCTTCGCCTTTTCGCTCGCCCCCGGATGGCCGAGCTTCGCGGGGAGCGCAGCGGTCGTCACCGCTCTGAAACTCCTGACGAATTTGCTCTGACACCGTTTGATCGCCGCCTCGTCTGTAATCACTTTGAGCATGGTTTGTCCTTGATCAATCGAGACGCTTCCGGAAACGTCCGACCGCCCCGGTGAAGACCAGGATGCCGAGGACGGCCAATCCGGCGTATTGCGGCCAGAGGATCTGCAGCCCCACCCCCTTCAGAAAAATGCCGCGGATGATGACCAGAAAATAGCGTAAAGGGTTCAGGTATGTCAACCATTGAACGACATCGGGCATGTTCGCGATCGGGAAGACGAAGCCGGAGAGCATGAAGAACGGGAGGATGAAGAAGAAGGTGGTCATCATCGCCTGCTGCTGGGTCTTCGACACCGTCGAGATGAAGAGCCCGATTCCCAGCGTGCTCAGCAGAAAGAGGCAGGTCGCGAAGAAGAGGTCGAGGATGCTCCCCGCCAGCGGCACATCGAACCAGGAGAGCGCGAAGAGCATCACGAAGACCATCTGGCCGATCGCGATGATCGTATAGGGGATGGTCTTGCCGATGATCAGTTCGATCGGTTTCAGCGGCGTCACGATGAGCTGCTCCATCGTCCCGTTTTCCCTCTCCTTGATGATCGCGATGGAGGTCAGAAGCAGCGAGATCAGCATGATGACGAACGCGACGATCCCCGGGACGAAGAAGTTCTGGCTGTCGAGGTTCGGATTGTACCAGGCCCGGATGCGGGCGTCGATCTTCCCGTAGCGGAGGTCGCGGCCGTAGAGCTCGCGCACCAGTTCCGCGTTCAGCCGGTCGAGGATGGTCACCGCATAGGAGATCCGGATGGAGGCCATGTTGCTCATTCCGCCGTCGGCCAGGATCTGGACGTCGGCCGTCTCCCCCCGGCGGATGCGGTTGCTGAAATCGGGCGGGACGCGTATCCCGATGTCGGCCTGCCCCCGCAGAAAAAGCTCCTCCATGTCGCGGGCGTCCGCCGGCCGCTGGGTGATCCGGAAGATCCCGCCCGCGGTGAAGGCGTCGGCGAGCATCCGGCTTTCCCGGGTCTGGGCCTGGTCGATCAGCGCGACGCGGATGTCCCGGATATCGTAGTTGACTACGTAGCCGAAGACCAGAAGCTGGATCAGCGGCGTCAGGATCAGGATCGGTCGGCTCCGCTTGTCGCGGAAGAGCTGGATGAACTCCTTGCGGACCATCTCCCGGATGCGCAGCCAGCTCATAGACCCTCCCTCTTCAGGACGATGACGTTCAGGGCCGCGAGGATTGAAAACATCCCTGTCAGGACCAGCAGGTTGGGCCAGAGGTGGGAAAGGCCGAGGTTCCGGAGGTAGATCCCGGAGAGGATGTCGATGTAGTAGGTCGCCGGAACGATATAGGTGACGAGTTGGAGGGCCTTCGGCATGTTGATCACCGGAAAGACGAAGTTCGACAGCAGGAGCGACGGGAGGTAGGTGATCAGGACGGCAGCCTGGTTCGCGACCATCTGGGACTTCGTCATCGACGAGATCAGGAGCCCGAGCGTCAGCGCGACCAGGATGTAGAGCGAGGAGGCCAGGATCATCAGCCAGAAACTGGCCTTCATCACGATGCCGAAGAGAAGCTGTCCCATCAGGATGGCAATGAGGACGTCGATCAGCGCGATCAGAAAGTAGGGGGTAGCCTTGCCGATGAGGAATTCCCCCGCACGGATCGGGAGGGAGCGGATCGTCTCCATCGTGCCGTTTTCGTACTCCCGGGCGATGACCAGCGAGGTCAGCATCGCCGCGACAATCATGATGATGATCGCGATGATTCCCGGGATGATGAAGTTCCGGCTCTCCAGGTCCTCGTTGAACCAGACCCGGATACGCCCCTCGATAGGCGGCCGGATTTTTTCCATCCCCTGGCGGTCGAGGAAATCCGCGAGGAGCTTCCCGTTGTAATTCGCGATGAAGCCGCTGATGTAGGCGCGGGAGATCCCGGCAAAATTGGGATCGCTGCCGTCGAGGAGGATTTGAACGGTCGTCTCCCGGTCCGCCATGAGATCGGCGGTCCAGCCGGTGGGGATGATCACGGCCAGCATCGCCCGGCCGTGGTCGAGCGCTTCCGTGACGGCGCCCGCGTCCGGCAGTTGGGCGGCGATCCGGAAGTAGGAGCCGGCGCCGAGCCGGCGGATGAAGTCGCGGCTCAGGTCCGTCCGATCGTGATCGACAACGA
>CAYSSF010000007.1:0-8240 GCA_964433455.1 uncultured Syntrophaceae bacterium | reverse complement strand
AGCGCATATCCGAACAGCAGGATCAAGAGCAGCGGGATCGCGAAGGCCAGGTAGAGGCTCCGGAAATCCCGGAGCAGGTGGTAGACCTCCTTGCTGGCGATCGCCTGGATATTTCTCGGATTCACACCTTCGTTCCTTCCTGATTTTCGTTCTTCATCAGCGTGATGAAGGCGTCGTTGAGGTCCGCGTCGGCCTTTCCCGGACAGGTTCCGCGGATGATCTCCTCCGGACTTCCTTGGGCGACAATCCTTCCCTCGTTGATCATCACGATCCGCCCGCAGTGGCGCGCCTCATCCATATAGTGCGTCGTCACAAAAACGGTGATGCCTTCCCGGGCGATCCGGCCGATGAAATTCCAAAAATGGCGCCGGGTGATCGGATCGACGCCCGAGGTGGGCTCGTCGAGAAAGAGGATCCGCGGGCGGTGGAGCAGCGCGCAGCCGAGGGCGAGGCGCTGGCGCAATCCGGGCGGGAGCTCCCGTGTCAGGCGGTCGCGGGACTCCGCAAGGCGCGTCATGTCGAGGACCCAGGCGCTCCGCTCCGCCCACTCCTTCTCCTGCACGCTGTAAACCCCGAGATAGAAGCGGAGGTTCTCCGCAGGGGTCAGATCCTCGTACAGGGAGAACTTCTGGGACATATAGCCGATTGCATGTTTGACCTCCTCCGCCTCGGTGACGATGTCGTAGCCAGCCACCTTCGCCTCTCCCGAGGTGGGGGTGAGGATCCCGCAGAGCATCCGGATCGTCGTCGATTTTCCGGAGCCGTTGGCGCCGAGAAAGCCGAAGATCTCGCCGGTCCCGACCGTGAAAGAGATCCGGTCCACGGCGACAAAGTCGCCGAACCGTTTTTCGAGCTCCCGGACGACGATGGCCGAAGAATTATTGTTTACTGGATCATTCATTGTTGATGCGTTCGTCAAAAGTCACGTTTCCCTATCCCCTGGCTGGTTACTGCCTTTCTTCCCCTCTCCTGGCGGGAGGGGATTGAGGGGAGGGGGAAATAACATAAGGGAATACGATCTCTTACCACCCCCACCCTGACCATCCCCCGTCAAGGGGGAGGGATTCTTGAACTTTTCGCCCCTTGTGTCAGGAAAGGGGTTAGGAACCTCAGATATTGAAGGCATCCTGTGCAAGCTCTCCGTCCGCCTCGCGGATCCGTTCGATGATCGCCTCCTCCAGGTTCGGGAAGCGGGCGCGGATCTCCGCGGGGGAGGCCGTCGTCAGCAACTCCCCGCGATGCATCAGACCCAGCCGGTCGCACCGCTCGCCCTCGTCGAGGTAGGCCGTGGAGACGAGGATCGTCATCCCGTTTTCCCGCATCCGGTTCAGGATCTCCCAGAACTCCTGCCGGGAGAGCGGATCGACGCCGTTCGTCGGTTCGTCGAGGATCAGGAGCTTCGGCTCGTGGACGAGCACGCAGGCGAGGCCCAGCTTCTGTTTCATTCCGCCGGAGAGGTTGCCCGCCGTCCGGTCGGTGAACGGGAGCAGGTTGGAGAAACCGAGGTAGAGCGCCTTCCGCGCCTTTCGCTCGGCGCCGCGGATTCCGAAGATATTCATGAAAAAATCGATGTTTTCCTCGACCGTCAGGTCCTGGTAGAGGCCGAAGCGCTGGGGCATGTAGCCGATCCGGTCCTTGACCGCTGTCCGGTCGGCGACGACGTCGAGGCCGTCGATCGTGATCCGGCCGGCGGCGGGCTTGACCATCGTTGCCGCCATCCGCAGCAGGGTCGATTTCCCCGCCCCGTCGGAGCCGACGAGTCCGAAGATCCGCCCCTGCTCGACGGTCAGCGATACGTTCCGGACTGCCTCGGTCGCACCGAATTGGTACGAGACGTTCTCGATCCGGAGGAACTCGTTATCGTAACCAGGCATCGGCGGGCATCCCTGACTTGAGTTCGAAACCGGGGTTCGGGAGGGAGATTTTGACGAGATAGACCAGCTTGACCCGCTCCTTCCGGGTCTGGATGATCTTCGGGGTGAACTCCCCCTCGGGGGAGATGAAAGCGACCGTTCCCGGGAAGATTCTGTCGGGGAAGGTATCGATGCGAACCTCCGCCTTCTGTCCCGGCTTCACGTTGCCGATCTGGGTCTCGTCGACGAAGATCTTCAGGTCGACCCTTGCCAGTTCGGAGAGGGTCAGAACCTCCCGTCCCGGGGTGACCACCTCCCCCGGTTCGACGCTGCGGCTGGTGATCACCCCTGTCCAGGGCGCCTTGAGCTGCGCATATTCGAGCTGGATGTTCGTCTGGTCGAGGGCTGCGCGGGCCGAGGCGACCAGCGCGCGGGCCGCCTCCGCCTCCTTTTTTGCCGCGTCGATCCGGACGAGGTTGCTTCTGGCCTGCTTGAGGGAGGCCTCTCCCTCCGCCACCCTCGCCTCGGCGGTACGGATCGTTTCGGCGCGGCTTCCTTCCCGGATCAGATCGTGCGTCTCCCGGCTCCGCTCGTATTCCCGGAGGGCCGTATCGTACCGAAGGCGGACGGCGTCCCGCTCTTTCTCCGAAATGATCCCCTTCGCAAAGAGGCTCTCGTAACGGTCCGCGTTCTTCTTCGCATCCGCCATCACGGCGGCGGCGCTCTGCATCGCCTGTCCGGCCCGTTCGATATCCTGCGTCCGGCTGCCGGCCCTGACCTCATTCAGTTGGGATTGGAGGACGCGAACGCCCGCCCCGACCCGCGCCTCCTCGGCCGGAAGGGTCTGCTGATAGAGGCGAAGGAAGGCTTCCGCCTGCTGCTGATTTTTCAGGGATTTTTCGAGATTCGCCTTTGCCTGTTCCACGCGGGAGCCCAACTCCGCCGAATCCAGTTCGGCCAGAAGCTGGTCCGTGACGACGGACTGACCTTCGCGCGCCTCCACCTTGAGGACGCGGCCGCCGGTCCGGAAAGCCAGATGGGACTGCGTGGCCTCGATCGTTCCAGAGTAGTAGAGCTCTCCCTGCCGGACCTTCCGCTGCCCGTAGTAGACCAGAAGTCCCACGCCGACAAGGAGGACAATGAAAATCACCACGATTCGCTTTCTCAGGACGGCACCTCCTCGAAAATAGAGTGGACCCTAAATACCATTTCCCTGTTGAAAAGTTAAGAGTTATCCGTGATCTCCCGTCATCTCCGCAACGTCTTCAAGGAAGGGGATTTGGAGCAAGAGGCAACTGTTGTAAAAAATGCAACAGTTCAACGAAAGGGTAGCCGGGAGGTTGTCACGGAGCTCTTCAAGCAGTTTAGGGACAACGAGTCGTTCAAGCGCTGGATGACCGACACCGTCTTCGGGTTGACCTACGACCGGCTGCAGGCGGGAGGTTAGAGCGGGAGGTGAAAATCCAAAATTCCGTGTCCAAAATTCCGTTGACACCCAGGAACGTTCCTCTATATACTTCTGGCGTGAAAAAGCAATAACTTACCAATCCCGAACCTACGGAAGAGATGGCCATCTTGAAACGGAAAAAACAGGGCCTGAAGCAGGTAAAGTCCGAATGCAAGCTGGTGGAGACGGTGAAACACTTGAACGGGAATATCGCGCTGCGGCTGGCCGAAGAGATGGCCATCATCGCCGAAATCGGACGGGTGATCGGCTCTACGCTGAACATCGAAGAGGTCTATGAACATTTCGCCGCCGAGGCCCGGAAACTGATCCCCTTTGACAGGCTGGCCGTAAACCTGCACGATCTCGACAAGGGCGTCGTGATACCCGCCTACGTTTCGGGAGTGGACGTCCCCGAACGGCGGCCGGGGCATGCGTTTCCGCTGAAAGGTTCCGTGAGCGAGGTCACCATAAAGACCAGGGCAGGCATGTTTTGGCATCCGGCCAATGTTGAAGCGATGGGTGACCAATTTCCCGATCATGTCGCCACGATCAAGATGGGCATGCGTTCGCTGATGAGCGTTCCGCTGATCTCCCGGGGCGAGGTGATCGCGAGCCTTCACTTCCGCTCCAAAAAACCGGATGCGTACACCGAACAGGAGCTTCAACTGGCGGAAAGGATCGGCGCACAGATTGCCGGAGCCATTGCCAATACGCAACTTTACAAAGATCTCAAGGAGATGGACCGGACGCTTCGGGAAAGCGAGGAGCGATACAGGACATTGGTGGAAAATGCGAGCGATGTCGTCTTCAGGACGGACGACACCGGACACTTCACCTTTGTCAATTCTGCGGCGCTCCGTCTTGTGGGATATGAGGAAGAGGAGATCGTCGGAAAGCATTATCCGGAATTGATCCGTCCGGACAGGCGTGACGAAACCATAAGGTTCTTCGGTCGTCAGTTCGTAAAAGAGATTCCAAATACCTATCTTGAATATCCCATATATACGAAAGAGGGTCGCGAAGTCTGGCTTGGACAAAATACCCAACTGATCCTGAAGGATAGACGTATTACGGGTTTTCAGGCCGTGGCCCGCGATGTGACCGACCGCAAGCGGATAGAGGACAGCCTCAAGAAGGCCAACGAAGAGACGGAAACCCTCAACGTACAGCTCCGCCTCTCCACGGAGGAGGCGCATCGCCTCGCCCGGGAGGCGGAACGGGCCAACGTGGCCAAGAGTGAGTTCCTGGCGAACATGAGCCACGAGATCCGCACGCCCATGAACGCCATCATCGGCATGGCCGATCTGCTTTGGGATTCCTCCCTTACGCCGGAGCAACGTCAGTATGTCCAGATTTTCCGTTCCGCCGGGGAAAATCTCCTCATTCTCATCAACGACATTCTGGATCTTTCCAAGGTGGAATCGGGTCAGTTAAGCCTCGAATCCATCCCCTTCGACCTCTCCGATGTCATTGACAAGAGTTGTGAAGTCATGGCGTTGCGCGCCCACAGCCGAAATCTCGAACTCGTCTGCAGCGCCAGTCACCATCTTCCCCAGAGGATTCAGGGCGATCCGACGCGCCTTCGCCAGGTGATCATGAACCTCCTGGGGAATGCTGTTAAATTTACCGAAAAAGGTGAAATTGCGTTGACGGTGCATCATTCGGCGGCGGAAACCCCGTTGAAATCTCCAGGGTCCCTGCAATTTTCCGTCCGGGATACGGGGATCGGCATTCCTGCCGACAAACTGGGTGCCATCTTTGAAAAATTCACCCAGGCCGATTCCTCCATCACCAGAAAATATGAGGGCACGGGGCTGGGCCTGGCCATCACCCAGCGGATCGTCGAACAGATGGGGGGGCGGATCTGGGTGGAAAGCCGGCAGGGAGAAGGCAGCACATTCTTCTTTACCATTCCGTTCGAGCCGGCGCCCCCGGAGGAGAATCAGGAAATCACTTCGATGCCGGAGATCGACATGCGTGGGTTGAAAATCCTCGTCGTCGACGACAACGCCACCAACCGCCTGATTCTGAGGGAAACCCTGACGCAGTGGGGATGCATCATCACCGAAGCCGCGGATGGTCAGGAAGGGCTCACGGCGCTGAAGAATGCAAAGAACGAAGGAGCGCCCTTCCATTTTGCGCTGCTGGACAGTCGAATGCCCGGGATGGACGGCTTTGCGCTGGCACAGGAAATTCGCAGCAATCCCGACCTGGTTGCACTCAGCATGATGATGCTCACTTCAGAAAACCGCGGCGGCGACCTGACCCGGGCCAGAGCCCTGGATATGGCGGGATATCTGATCAAACCGGTGAAACGGCAGGCGCTCCGGGAAGCCCTCCAGACAGCCCTGGGCAGGGAAAAAGCCGTCTGCAAACCGCAGACGCCCTGCGCTGAACCTTTCCCCGCCGACATGCGCCCGTTGCGTCTCCTGCTTGTCGAGGATTCCGAGGATAACCGGTTTCTTGTGCTGGCCTATCTGAAAAAGACACCCTACCGGGTCGATACGGCGGAAAACGGTCAGATGGCCGTCGAGAAATCTCTGTCGATGGATTACGATCTGATCCTCATGGATATGCAAATGCCTGTGATGGACGGCTACACGGCAACGCGGGAGATCCGGCGCCGTGAGCGGGAGGAGGGACGCAAGCTTACCCCGATCGTTGCGCTGACCGCCTACGTGATGAAGGAGGATATCCAGAAATGCCTCGATGCCGGCTGCGACGCTCATCTGACGAAACCCATCCGCAAGCCGATTCTTCTGGAGGCGATACAGAGGTGGGGCGCTCCCGGTTGCAAACCGGGGACAGTCGCCGACGGAACCTGAATCCTTTCTACCTTGATCTGAGGTTTGTTTCGATATGGAAGAGCAGCGGTCGGGAAAGATCATGGTGCACGTGGACCCGGAGCTGGCGGATCTGATTCCCGGTTATCTGGCCAACCGGCAAAAAGACATTGTTGCCATTTCCGGCGCCATTGAAAAAAGGGATCTGGAGACGATTCGAATCCTGGGCCACAGCATGAAGGGCTCCGGCGGCGGCTATGGCTTTGATGCCATAACCGATATCGGCGCGGCGCTGGAAAAGGCCGCCCAGGAGGGCCGGGAAGAGGTGATCCGCCGGGAAATCATCAGGCTCGAAGACTATCTGCGTGATGTCGTGATTGTCTGCGACTGAGTGCCGGGGGACATTTACGAGGCTGTTACGGATGAACGCCTCAACCTCATTCTTTGCCTCGATTCTGCGCGATTGAGGAGACCGGAACGGGGGGATGTGTGCAACTCCCGCAGGGGTTAATGGAAGTTTTTCGCCACGCCCCACAATTCCTTTTCTGTCGCGAGAAAGGCGTCCACGATATCCGGGTCGAAGTGGGTGGCATATCCCTCCTTGATCATGTCGACGGAAGCCGGATGCGGGAAGGACTGTTTATAAACGCGCCGGGTGATGAGGGCATCATAAACATCGGCAACGGCCATCAGGCGGGCGGAAATGGGTATGGAATCGCCCGATAAGCCTTTGGGATAGCCGCTCCCGTCCCATTTTTCCTGGTGTGAGTAGGCAATTTCACGCGCATGGGTCAGAAAGGAGGTTGCGGTGCCGAGTCGTTTTTCGGCGGCCACAATCGCGTCGCGCCCATAGGTCGTGTGTTTCTCCATGATCTCAAACTCGTTCGGGGTCAGTTTCCCCGGTTTCAGCAGGATATGGTCCGGGACGCCGACTTTTCCGATATCATGAAGCGGCGCCGATTTGTAGAGCAGGTCGATATTTTCGTCTGTTAAAAACAGCTTGAATCTCGGGTTGTATTTCAATTTCTCCGCCAGCATTTTTACATAAATCTGGGTTCGCCTGATGTGGTTGCCCGTTTCGCTGTCACGCGTTTCCGCCAGCGAACCCAGGGCGATAATGGTCACATCCTGTATGGCCGTAATTTCCTGCGTCCGCCGGAGAATTTCATTTTCAAGGAATGCATTTTTATCGGTCAGGAAGTCTCTTGAATCTTTTAAAAGAACATGGGTCTTGATCCGGGCGAGCAGGATGGGGGCGCTGACCGGTTTTGTAATATAATCGATGGCCCCGAGTTCGAACCCTCTCTTTTCATCTTCCGTGTCGGATTTTGCGGTCAAAAAAATGATGGGGATATTCCTCGTCTTGGGATCTTCCTTGAGGCGGCGGCAAACCTCGTAGCCGTCCATTCCGGGCATCACAATGTCGAGAAGGATCAGATCGGGTGAATCATCCGAAGCCGCGATTGTAAGGGCCTTTTCACCGCTTGTGGCAATTTGGGTTCTGTAGACGTCCTTGAGCAGCCGGCTCATCAACATGATATTGTCGGGGGAGTCGTCCACAACCAGGACGGTGTGCCTTTTTGGATATTCAAGGATATCGGTCATGAAGCCTCCTCATGCGGCAACAGGGGCCTTATGACCGATCTCCGCGGTCGTACCGATTCCTGGTTCATGGGCGTTATTCATGAGTGTTTTCCCTTTTGGTCGGCCCCGGCGCCTTGTCCAGCGCAAGCCGGAGAACCTCCAGCATCTCGTCGACGAAGTGGAAGGCGATCTCCCTTTTGACCTTCGCCGGGACATCCTCCAGGTCCTTTTTATTCCACTTCGGCAGGATGATCGTCTTCACGCCGGCGCGGTGGGCAGCAAGGACCTTCTCCTTGATGCCTCCCACCGGCAGAACCAGCCCGCGCAGCGTGATTTCGCCGGTCATCGCCAGCGCCTTATGCGCCGTCCGGTTCGTCAGCAGGGAGACCAGCGCGGTGAGCATCGTCACCCCCGCCGACGGCCCGTCCTTCGGGATGGCGCCGGAGGGGACGTGGATGTGGATGTCGATCCCCTCGAAGAAATCCTTCGCAATCCCCAATTCTTCCGCGTTCGTGCGGATGAAGCTGAGCGCCGCGGTGGCCGACTCCTTCATCACGTCGCCCAACTGCCCCG
>CAYSSF010000006.1:0-46905 GCA_964433455.1 uncultured Syntrophaceae bacterium | reverse complement strand
AGCGTCGTCTTGTAGGGATCGCCGCCGGTGATCGCGGCCGCGGCGAAGGGGGAGAGCGCGGTCGGCGGCGACACTTCGGAGAGCACCGCGTAGTAGAAGATGAACATGTGCGCCGCGAAATCGGGGATGCCGAGCTGGATCAGGGCGGGCGCTGCGATCACCGCGCAGATGATGTAGCTTGCCGTCACCGGCACGGCGAGGCCGACGATCCATACGATGCCCGAGGTGAATATCGCGGTGAGCAGAAGTTTGAAGTCGGACAACAGGGCTGCGGTATCTGCGGCGCCGAATGCCACGAAAAGATTGGCCAGCAGGCGGCTTCCCGAATCGGCGTAGCTGAGCACGATCGAGCTGAATTTGAGACCGAGACCCGTTAGCGTGACGACGCCGACGATGATGCCCGCTGCGGCGCAGGTGGCCGCGACGTTGATCATGCCGACCGAGCCGCCTTCGAGGGCTTTGATGAACTTCGACTGGAAGAGGCCCCGGATGACCGGCTCGCTGCCGCGGAAAAGGTCATAGGAGATGAGCGCGCAATCCCGATGCAGAAAGCTCGTCACGAACGCGACGGCGGTAGCCCAGAAAACCGCCATCATCGGCGAATAACCGATCAGCATGAAAAAGATGATCGAAACCAGCGAGAGGAAATGAAAGCCGAAATTGCGGGTGAGACGCCAAAGCTTCTGCTGCTTCTCCACCGGCGCCCCATGCGTGCCGAATTTGCGTGAATCGATCTCGACCATCAGAAAAATGGCGAAGTAGTAGAGGATCGTCGGGATGGTTGCCATCAGGATGACGTCAAGGTACGATATCTTGAGGAATTCGGCGATCAGGAAGGCGGCGGCCCCGAGGACCGGCGGCGAAAGGATCGCGCCGAGTCCGCCGGCGGCAAGAAGGCCGCCCGCCGGGTCCTTGGCGTATCCCGCCTTGGCGAGCATCGGATAGGCGACCGCGCCCAGGGTCACCGTTGTGGCGACCCCCGAACCCGACGGTCCGCCGAGCAGAAACGACGCCAGCACCACGGTGCGCCCCGCGCTGCTGTGTTTTCCTCCCATCGCGGCGAAGGAAAAGTCGATGTAGAACTTGCCGGCGCCCGAAAACTGGAGGAACGCGCCGTAGATCGTAAACAGGATGATCAGCGACGACGAGACATCCACGGCCACGCCGAAAATGCCTTCGAGCGTCATGTACATGTGGCCGGTGAGCCGCGAGATGTCATAGCCGCGGTGTGTCCACGGCTCCGGCAGATACGGACCGACCATCGCGTAGATGATGAACAGAACGACGACGAAAGGCATGATCCAGCCCGAGGTCCGGCGCGCCGCTTCCAGGATCAGCACGATGAACGCCACGCCGAAAATCTGGTCCCACAGCAGCGGATCCGTCGCGCGATCGTTGAAATCGTCTCCCCCGTGGATGACGTAGGCGATGATTACCACGCCGAGGATGGCGGCGGCAACGTCCCACCACATGATCCGGTGGCGAAAACGGGGGAACATCGGGAAGAGCAGGAACGCCAGGAACAGGACGAAGCCCACATGCACCGGGCGCATCACCTGCGCCGAGACGATCCCGTAAGCCGCGTAGAGGTGAAAGAGAGACATGACCACGGCGTTGGCCGTGAGGGCCGCCGCAAGCCAGCCGCTGAACTTGTGGGTTTTCCCCTCTTCCTCTTCGATGAATTCAACGGCCTTTTTCATGGCCTCTTCGCTGATGACGACCTCCGCGGCCGCCGGTTTGTCATTCTCTGTCATGGTTCTCCCTTGTGCAATAAACCCCCTCCCGGCCCTCTACTGTCTGGAGGAGGGCCGGGAGGGGGGCAAAGGTCTGCGGTTAAACGGTGACGTCGATGATTTCTACTTCAGCTTGATCCCGTGCTCGGCGAAATATTTGATCGCGCCGGGGTGGTACGGGATCGGCGAGTGGCTATTGGTCTGGTAATTGTAGTCGAAATTCAGCGCTTCCCTGTGGACGGTGACCAACTCGGCCTTCTTGTCGAAGATCGTCTTGACGATGTCGTACGCGACCTGGTCGGACATCCTTTCGTGCGCGACGAGGATATTCCAGACGGTTGCCACTTTGTTGGGGGTGTCCTGCCCGGGGTAGCTCTTCGCCGGGATGGCGTCCTGGACATACAGCGGCCCGTACTTCCGGTTCATCGCGTCCACAACCTCCGCGTGGTCGATCATCTGGATCTTGACTCCGGGGGTCGCGCCGAGGTCGGTGACGGCGGCCGTCGGAATTCCCCCGACCCAGAAGAAGGCGTCGATCTTTCCGTCCTTGAGGGCGTTCACGGACTCGGCGACGCCGAGGCGTTCACGCTTGAGATCCTTGTCCTTGTCGAGACCGGCCGCTTCGATCACGCGAAAGGCCATCACCTCGGTGGCGCTGCCCGCCGAACCCGTCGATACGCGCTTTCCCTTGAGATCGGCCATCTTCTTGATTCCGGTGCTCTCGATCGACACCATGTGCATGCGATTCGGATAGAGCACCATCAGCGTGCGGATCGGGATTTTCCCGCTCTTGAATTTATCCTCGCCCTGGAGGGCGGTCAGGGCTGCGTCCACCATCACAAGTCCGACATCCGACTTGCCCGTGCCGAGCAGTTGCAGGTTTGCAACCGATCCGCCGGTCACCTCCGCCGTCGCCTGCATCCCCGGTACGTACTTGGACAGGACATTGGCCATGCCGCCCCCCATCGGATAGTACACGCCACCGGTGCCGCCGGTGCCGATCGAGATGTTGATCTTCTGCTGCGCCGGAGCCATACCCGCCATCAATGCAAAAAACAGCACTGCCATGCTTCCGATTACTCGTCTCATCTGCTCCCCCTTTTTTTGGGGCGGTATTCCGCCATTAAATAAAACGGCTCAACGCGTTGAACCGCACGATGGACAAAAACGGATTTCGTGCAAACGTACGTTACGAAGAACGGTTTTGGATGTCAACAAATTTCTGGCACAAATTTCCGGTAAGGTCTCGCCTATTGGATCTTTTTCTCTGCCTCCGGCCAGTACCGATCCCGCAGTTTTTTCTTCTCGATCTTTCCCGATCCGGTTTTGGGCAATGCAGGGATAAAATCGATAGACTTCGGCGCCTTGTATCGGGCGATCCGTTCCTTGCAGAAGCGGATCAGCTCCTCCTCCGTCGCCTGCGCGGCCGGTTTCAGGACCACGATCCCCTGGACCGCCTCTCCCCATTTCTCATCGGGAACGCCCACGACGGCGCACTCCAGCACGGCCGGGTGCATGTAAAGCGTATGCTCCACCTCGGTGGAATAGACGTTCTCCCCGCCGGTCACGATCATATCCTTGCGGCGGTCCACGATCGTGACATAACCCTCTTCATCCATGACGGCCATATCGCCCGTGTAAAGCCAGCCGTTTTTGATCGCCCGCGCCGTCTCCTCCGGCAATTGCCAGTAGCCGGGGGTCACGGTATCGCCACGGACAATGATCTCGCCGACCTCTTTTTCATCCTTCCGGACCTCCCGGCCCCCGTCGGTCACCACCTTCAGTTCCACCGCGATGAACTCTCTGCCCGTTTTGGACTTGAATCGCATCTGTTCATCGGGGGAGCGTCGCAGCAGGTGCTCTTTCAGGATCGAGAGGGTCAGGTAGGGGCTGGTTTCGGTCATCCCGTAGGTCTGGATGTAGTCGCACTGGAATGTTTCCACGATCCGGCGAACCACCTCCGGTGCAATGGGGGCGCCGCCGCTCAACAGCACCCGGAGATGTTTGTAGTCATAATTTTGAACGCCGGAGTAATTCACCAGCATGTTGAGCATCGTGGGGATCATGTTCGTCAACGTGACCTTTTCCCTCTCGATCGCGGATAGGACCGCCGGCGGATCGAACTCGCCGACCAGCACGTGGGTGCCGCCGACCCACGTGATCGCCCAGGTTGCCCAGGCGTCCGCCAGGTGGAACAGCGGCGCGGCGTGGAGCCAGACATCCCGGTCCGTGAGATGCAGCTCCGCGATGGTCCCCAGCGCGTGGACCATGACATTTTTGTGGGTCAGCATCACCCCTTTGGGGCGGCCTGTTGTGCCGCTGGTATAGTAGATCTGGGCGATCTCCGTGTCCGCAACGTCGACATCGGATGTGGGCGCCGGCGTCCCAGCCCCGGCCACAATCGCTTCATAGTGCAAATCCCGGCCCCCATCCGGAAGCCCGCCCGTTTGATCGCCGGTCCAGATGATCTTTCCGATGGTCGGAAGATCGGCACGGATCTGGTCGACCGTTTGCCTGAACCGGGGATCGGCAATCAGCGCCTTGGCGCCGGCGTCGTTCAGGATCACGGAGAGCTCCCCGGCGGAGAGCCGGTAGTTCAGCGGAACGGCCGCCGCCCCCAGGATCGCAATGGCGTAATAAACCTCCAGAAAACAGTGACAGTTGGGATGCAGGATCGCAACCCGGTCGCCCTTTTCAATTCCGATCCCCTTCATGTAATCCGAGAAGCGGCTCAGCCGCCCGAAAAACGCCTCATAGGTTAAACGGCGGCTGCCGCAGATGATCGCCTCTTTGTGGGGGAAAAACTGGCAAGCCTTCTTCAGCGTGTCGGACAGAAGCATCGTGTTACCTCGCCATTCAGAATGAAAAATCCGGTTTCCCGGTGGCGCACCAACATTTCAACCATTGATCCATGGATTCCGCCGTCCCGGGTAGTTTGAGCGTCATGACCTTATCCTGTTTCATATTCATGAGTCGTCTTTCCCTCAATACGCGTATTCGCTTCCCGATGATGTTTCACCCGCCTTCCAGCGGGGGATACAGATGAACATCGTCCTGATCGTTGAGCACGCGATCTCTCCCCGCGAGACAACCATTCACCGCAACCATTCCGACTTCTGCTGCCAGTATGCCATGCTCCTCAAACAACTCATCTATGGAAATCTTTTCCGGCAGAATCAACTTTATCCCTTTGGCGGGCGAATCTGGCAAAATATCTGCCCAGCCCCCAATAAAGCCGAAGTCGATTTCCATTTATCCCTCCGAAAACCTATAAACCGGAATGCACCTGATCGATGTTCTTGTTGGAAACATCGAAAACCAATCCCTTTGGCGAAAGTTTTTCCACTCTAAAGAATTCCGGCAGGCGATCATCTGTTTTATTTAAGCCTGCGGCCCGATTAAAGGCCAATTCTGTTCTAAGGATCCCCTTGCCGATCTCCAGAACCTCTTCGGCGTTGAAAAGTTTGCCCAGGGCTTTGGTCAGCAACTGGGATATGATTTCCATTTCAGGAGGCAGCGGTCCCACAAACAGACACAAACCCATATTATCGATTACTGTGCTCATGATTTGCAGGTCCCGAGAAGCCTTGATCTGTCCCTTCGGTGAATTACAGTCCACACCGGCCCTGCCGGGAAGCAAATTTCCCGACGTATGATCGGCGCCCATCGGCGATGTGGCGTAGGTGACGCCTGTCCCTTTCAGAGCCCGTGGGTCATAGCCAGCCAATCCCTGCCCTTTGACGGCAGCCACGTGGTGCACCCCGAATACTCTGCCGGTCACCGTGGCGCCCTGCGCAAGAACCCGGCCCAACACCGTCCCCTTGCCCGCTTCATCCAGCAGATTCAAAGCGGCTTCTCCATCTCCGAACGCCGCAATACCGGCCTCCATGGCAACGCCGATCGCGTTACCCATTTCCATCGTGTCCAGGCCATAATCATCACAGCGGCGATCCAGAGCTGCAATGACATCCAGAGAATCGATCCCTAGGTTCGATCCCATCAAGACAATGGTTTCAAACTCAAGCCCAGCAGTTAGGTATTTTCCTTCCGCATCGCAATAGATATTGGAGCAGCGGATGACGCATCCGGGAGAACATGCATGGCCTGTTCTCCCTCCACGCGATTCGGCCATTTCGGTCAAGGCCGCACCATTGATTTTATCCGCCCCTTCAAAGTTGCCCGCTCTGTAATTTCGGGTAGGCAGACCGCCTGCTATATTGACCGGATTCACCAGGGACGCCGTCCCAAAACGGGTCAACCCCGCCTTGGCTTGAACCAGGGCTTTGCCCCAGGTGCGGGAAACTTCATTGAATCCATCCTGATCTGCAATGCTAAAAAGCTGATCGTCGGCGCCCCTGTCGTCGATCACCACCGCTTTTATGCCTTTTGACCCCATGACGGCGCCCATCCCTCCACGACCGCAATGCCGGCAAGGTCTGCCCTCCGGATCGGTAATGGCGACGGTTGCCGAACCCATTTTCCTTTCGCCTCCCGGACCGATGGACATGATGCCCACTTTCGAACCGTAAACGGCCTGCAATCTGGCCACCGTTTCGTAGTTTCCTAGCCCAATAATATCTCCCGCCGGCAGGATCACTACATCAGAATTGGTCATTTTCAGAATATACCAAAATTGATCTTCAGGTTTCCCTTCCAGAATAATCGCCTTGATCCCGAGTTTAGCCAACTTTCTCGCTACGGTGCCACCGGCATTGCTCTCTTTAATTCCGCCGGTAAGAGGACTTTTGGCTCCAATCGACAGCCTGGATGAGCTGGGGGCGGGCGTCCCGGTGAGCAGACCGGGAGCAATCACCAATTTGTTGTTTTCGCCCAAGGCATCGCAATTCGGATCCACTTCGTCAAAAATAATCTGCGAGGTCAGACCCCGTCCGCCCAGCATAAAATATCTGTCTGGAACAGATTCAGAATAAATCGCTTTTTGGGTCAAGTCCACACGAATAATCTTGGCCATACTTTTTCCTCCCTATTCTTTGATATGCAAAAGTCTCAATATTATTTGAAGGGTTCCTGAACCCGCCTGGAATCTTTGCTTAGGGAAAGCATTAAAGAAAGCGCCATAGGCGAATAATTTATTAAAATTATTCGAAAACTCAAAGAGCAGCAAAGCATCGAGATCGGGTTGATTCATCGACTCTCTTTGTTTCTTGGCGCTGCGCGATGATTTCTCCTCAGACGGAGGTCCAGCCCCCGTCCACGAAGATGACATTGCCGGTCAGATAATCGGAGGCGGCGGAGGCCAAGAACACCACGGTTCCTGCCAAGTCACGCGGGCTGCCGGTGGCGCCGAACGGTATGCGCGACTCCATCCAGGCCAAGCGCTCCTTGTCCTGGAATGCGGCTTCGGTCATCTGGGTTCGGAAATAGCCCGGGGCGATGGCGGTGACATTGATGCCGTATTCGGCCAGTTCCACCGCCATATTTTTTGTCAGGCTGAAGACACCGCCCTTGCTCACACCGTAGGCGGACGTGTTCTTAATGCCGAGTCTGCTGGTCAGGGATGCGATGTTGATGATCCTGCCCCGTACTTGATTGGCGATCATGTGGCGCGCCACCTGCTGTCCGAGGAAAAACACCGCCCTCAGGTTGGTGGCGAGCACAAGATCATATTCCTCAGGCGTTACGTCGAGGAAAGGCTTTCGCACCTGCGCGCCTGCATTGTTGACGAGGACGTCAAGTCTGCCGAAAATGGCAGCAACGCGGTCCACAAGTCCTGGAAGTGAGGATACTTCGCTTACATCCCAAGCCAAGCCCGCGACCTCGGCGCCGGTCTCGGCGGCCAATTCCTCGGCGGCCTGCTTCAGCTCTGCTTCGCTACGGCTGACCAGGACCAGGCGCGACCCCGCCCGCGCGAGACCCTCGGCCATGCCCAATCCCAAGCCACGTGAGCCGCCAGTTATCAGGCTGACCTTGCCGGCGAGGCCGAATGGATTGTCTCTGTGCTCCATTTGGGGACCTGTTGTTCGAAAAGACCGCTCCTGCTCACGGTTTCTGGAATGCGTTTTGGTAAATCGATCTCACATCATCCTCGGTCAGATCCCTTGGATTGGGCAGGAACAGCCGGGCCTGCGCCATGCCGCCCTGCACCAGCTTCGGCAGGTCATCCACGGCGATACTGTAGTCGGAAAGACATGGCGAAACATTGATCGCGGTCATCAGATTCAGGACCGCATCCACCGCCAGGTCGGCGGTCTCGTATAATGACAGGCCTTCAACCGGTTCACCCATGGCCTCGGCGATGTCGGCAAACTTCTGCAGGTTGCCCACCGTGTTGAACTCCATGACATGCGGCAGCATGATAGCGTTCGAGCGACCGTGGGACATGTGGTATTCCGTGCCGAGTACGTATGCGAGGCCATGCACGGCGCCGAGACCGCCGCTTGCAAAGGCCGAGCCCGAAAGATTAGCGGCAAGCAACATATTGTAGCGGGCTACCACGTTACTGCCTTTGGCATAGGCCTTGGGCAGGTTGGCGGCGATCATGCCGATGGCCTGCAGGGCAAGGATCTCGGCATAAGGTGTCGTGTTGACCGAAACATAGGTCTCGATGGCGTGCACCAGTGCATCCATGCCCGTGTCGGCGGTCACCCGCGGAGGAACGGTCAGGGTCAGCATGGGGTCCAAGACGGCCACGTCGGCGAGCAAGTAGTCGCTGTAGACCACTTTCTTGGTGTTGACGGCCTCGTCGGTCATGACCAGAACGCGGGTGGCTTCACTGCCGGTGCCGGCGGTGGTGGGCACCAGGATGCATGGGATGCCCCGCTTGGGCACCGTGTCCATACCGGTGTAATCCAGGATCGAGCCGGGGTTTGTGGCCAGGATGCAGGCCGCCTTGGCGGTGTCGAGGGAGCTGCCGCCACCGACCCCCAGGATCTGGTCAAAACCTCCTTTACGCACCTGCGCGGCGCATTCGTCGATTATGCGGGCCGGTGGTTCGGGCAGGACCCTATCAAAGACCTCGTACGCCAACTCGGCCTCCTTCAGGGGCGTCAGAACCTTTTCGATCAGACCCGCGGCTACCACCCCGGCGTCGGTGATCACCAGCACCTTGCGGGCGCCGAGTTTCCTGGCCTCCTTGCCCACATTGTTTATGGAATCCTGGCCGATGAGTGTCTTTCTGCAGGCCAGGAAAGTACCCAGTTTGCTGATTTCGGTAAATGTGTCTTTCATGGTTGGCTCCTGAATTGGTTCCATCCGGCGATGGCTAAACCCTTGTCCATCCTGGCCGTAATAGAGGCCGGGAATCAGCACCAATACCGAATCGAAGATGTTAGATTATGTTTCATTTGTCCATCTATTGACGGACGCTGACCTTGTTGAACCTCTTCGCTATCGCCTCGGTTATGCTGCCCATGATGCCTTTGGGCATGAAGATGATCATCAGAAGCAGTGAGATGCCGAAGATGATCTGTGAGAGCCCCAGGAATGATGTCCCAAAGCTGATCCGAATATACTCCTCCAGTAACACGATGATTGCGCTGCCTACGAACGGGCCAAGGACCGTAAACATGCCGCCCAGGATGGCCTTGAAGCAGATCGAGAGCGATACGCCTACGCCAGCGATGGTGTCAGGGCTGATATAGGTCACATACTGGGCGTAAAGGGCACCGCCTAAAGCGGTGAGGGCGGCGCTCAAGAGGGTGATCATCATCTTGTAGCGGATGACGCTGACTCCGAGCGATGCTGCTGCGATCTCCGACTCCTCTATGGCCGTCAGCGCCAGGCGCACGGGACTTCGGTCGATGCGGCGCCAGATATAAACCGCCCCCAGTAACAGGATCAGTGCGATAAAATAAAAGGAACGTTTGTCTGCAAATTGCATGTCGGCAAGCCTACCCGTGGAGCGTAACGTGTATCCGAGGCCCCCGCCGGTAATTGCACGCAAGGCCATTATGGTCAGGGCCGAAACCTCCGCCACGGCCAGGGTCACCAGTGCGAAATAGTCGCCGAGCAGCCCGAAACGAAAGCAGGAGTAACCCAATATGGCTGCCACCGCCATCGCCACTGCCAACCCGATGAATACCCCGATCCACGGTGTCAGTCCCCAGTAGTTGAACATCATTGTCGGGATATAGGCACCGATGCCCAGGAAAACACCGTGTCCCAGTGAGACCATCCCGAATCTTGCCATGTAGGCCCAGGCCGTGGCCACAAAGGACCACAGCAGGATCAAGGTCATGATGTGCGTCAGGTAGGAGGATGTGACAACAAACGGCAGCACGACCAGAATAAGCAGCACCAATGGTTGCCAGTATGTCGAAAACTTGCTCTTTGGCTTCATGGCTAACTCTCAGTTCCCAGTAGTCCTTGCGGGCGGATCATCATCATGCCGATGAACATGACCATCGCAAGAATGTCAGCAACTTCGGGGGAGGACAACACGGCCGTTACCGAGGTGACAATGCCGATGATGAAGGCGCTAATGAATCCGCCCAAGAGATTACCCATCCCGCCGAAAACCACGATGACGAAAGCCATCAGCGTGAAACTCGCCCCGAAATGCGGGTGCACGGTGTAAATGGGCACGAAGAAGGCCGCCACCAGACCGGTCAGGGCTCCGCCGGCCGCCAGTGTCACGTAGTATATGACTTTGGGGTTTATGCCCACACCCTTGGCCATGTCCAGGTCCTGCGCCACCGCCCTGATACCCAGCCCCAGGTAGGTCCGGTTAAGAAAGAGATATAGGAGCCCAAGCGTAAAGATGGCGCCGATGAAGGCTGCGAGGAACGAGCTACGGATGAAGATGTCGCCGAACTGGATGATCGGCATGGTAATTGGTATACCACGATAGTCGGCACCCCAGATCACCTGGGCCAGGTTTTCCAACACAATGATGAGACTGGCCAAGGCCAGGAGCTGGTTAAGGCGCGGGGCATTCAAAAGAGGGTTGATGATGAGCAGTTGAGTGAGAATACCGATCAGCCCCATGGCCACGATTCCCATGGCCATGGCCGGGATCAATGGAATGTGCCAGGAGGTGTGAAAAAAGTAGATAAAATAGAATCCCAGCATCACGAACTGGCCATAGGCCAAGTGTATGATCTTCACCACGCCGAAGATGAGGTTGAGACCAAAAGCCAGAAGGGCGAGTACCCCTCCGAGGAGGATGCCGTTCAATAAGGCCATTACAATCTGTTCGAACATCTTCCCTCCCCCCCTTTTTTTAGATCCCCAGATAGGCGGTCTTGATATAGGGATTCTTGTCAAAATCTTCGCTCTGCCCCTCGTAAACCAGTTTGCCCGATTCTATGAGGTAGGCGTAGTCCGCCACTTTGAGAGCCTTGTTGGCGTTCTGCTCCACCAGCAGGATGGCGTAGCCTTCCTGCTTCATCTTCAGGATGAACTCGAAGACCATGTTCACTACCATGGGAGCCAGTCCCAAAGAAGGTTCGTCGAGCATGATGAGCTTGGGCTGTGACATGAGGCTGCGACCGATGGCCAGCATCTGGCGTTCGCCGCCACTCAAGGACCCCGCTCGTTGTTTCTTACGTGTGGCCAGGATCGGGAACAGCTCGAAGATGCGGGGCAGCCACTCCTCGGCCTTCTCGCGGGCCACCTTGTTGTAAGAGCCTACCTTGAGGTTGTCCTGTACGGAAAGATTGGGAAACACCCGGCCACCTTCCGGTACCGAGGAGACACCGCTTTCAACAACCTTGTGGGCCTCCATCTTGTCAATTCGTTGCCCCTCGAATTCGATGCTGCCGCGGCGGGGTTTCTGGAGTCCGGAGATCGTGCGTAAAAGAGTACTCTTGCCGGCTCCATTTGGTCCCACCACGATCACGGTCTGACCTTTGTCGAGTTTCAGCGTGACATTGTCAAGGGCCTGAAACTCGCCATAGAAAACGTCTATGCCCTGTACTTTCAGCATGGCTACCTTTTCATGATAACTAATCGCGGCCCAGGTAGGCCTCGATAACCCTTTCATCCTTCGATATGCTCATTGGATCGCCGTCGGCGATCAGCATCCCGAAATTGAGGACAATGACCCGCTCGACAAGCTTCATGAGCACGTGCATGATGTGTTCGACCCAGATGATGGTGATACCCAGTTCCTCGCGGGCCTTTTTGAGGATTCCCGAAGCCTCGTTGAGTTCATCCTTGTTCAGTCCGCTCAGCACTTCGTCGGCCAGCAGTATTTTTGGCATGGTGGCCAGTGCCCGCGCCAGTTCCAGTTTCCTGAGGGCGCCTGCCGTCATCCGGTCGGGATGTGAGTCGGGGTGCAGTTTGAGCCCCACGAAATCGAGCCATCGGAGCGCCTCTTCGCGGGTACGCTGCGCATCGTATTTCCTGACGCTCTGCTGACTGCCGAATATGGCTCCCAACATGATATTTTCGGCTACCGTCAAGGACTTGATCGGCTTCGGGATCTGGAATGTCCGCGCAATCCCTTGCCGGCAGATGTGGTTGGGGTTCATTCCGCTGATGACCTTCCCGTTGAAGAGGACATTGCCGTCGGAAGGAGGAAAGGCGCCGGAAATGATATTGAAAGCGGTAGTCTTCCCCGAGCCGTTCGGCCCGATCAGCCCCACGAAGCTACCCTCCTCCAGTTTGAAGGAGACGTCCTTAAGGGCTACAATGCCGCCGAAGCGCTTCGTGACGTTCTTGATTTCAAGCATGGCCGATTCTATCATACGGTACCTGGTTGAGGTGACCTGGATTCCATTTCGGTGAATTCGCCACGGCAAAGCTTAAGCGGCCGGGGTGGGGAACACTCCTCGGCCGCGCGTTTGCATTACTTGATGGTGAAAGGGCTGTCCGCCGGTAGCGGGATGACAGGTGCTGCGGTCTGGAGCGCAGCCGGCCAGGTGATTTCCAGTTTGCCGTTGATCGACTGCATCACCACGGGGTAAGAGCGGATGTTCTGGCCGGCGTAGGTGTCATTCGGCGGGGCGAACTTGACACCGTAACCGCACGGGGTGGCGCCCTCGGGGATGTCGATATCCAGAGAGGCCTTGCGGATCGAATCCGGGCTCAGGTCGCCATATTTCTTGAGCGCCAGAGGCAGCACGTCGTTCAGGAGGATCCAGGCGTGGCCGAAGCCCTGGGTGGCGTGGGTCGGGGGGTTATTATCATTGAACTTCTTCTCGTAATGGTTGAGGAACTCGCCCACGATATTGCCGACTCCGGGGGCCAGCTTTTTACGGTCCAGGAGCTGGGCCGGCGCCGGGTCCACATTGAAAGTGTAATTCATGAGCTTACCGCCGGCCGCCTCGGCCAGCTTGGGCAGGTTGGCATGACCTGCGCCATGACCTTCGATGGCCTTGGTCTTGAGGCCGAGTTCACGGGCCTGGCGGAAGAACAGCACCACGTCAGGGAAATATCCGGTGTGCAAGATGACGTCGGGTTTGGCTGATTTAAGCTTTAAAATCAGAGAAGACAGATCGTTGGTTTTGTGGGAGTAGGCCTCATTCATTACCAGGTTCATGCCGTATTCTTTGGACTTAGACACGTTGGCGGTGGCGACCGATGTGCCGTAGGGGCCGTCCTCATGCAGTACGGCGACCCTGAGTTCGGCAGGGGACTTGACTCCGAACTTGTTCAGGTTGTCCTTGAGGAGATTGACCGTGCTCTGGCCCCATTGGGAGCCCATGGGTTGTACGCGGAAGGTGTAGGCCAAGTGGCGGTCCTTCAACACCTGGTCCGAAATGGCGATGACCACCCAGAAGATCTTCTTGTTTTTCTCGGCCATCGGAGCCAGGGGAACTGCGATGGCGCTCGAAAAGACGCCGAGTACGACCGGCACGTCCTCCCCGGTCATCAGGCGCTGACCTTCGCGGATGGCTATGTCGGGGTTGCTCTGGGCATCCGACACCACCGGTACCACCTTATACTGCCCGGCGATGCCCCCACGTGCGTTGATCATGTCCACAGCCACCATGGTGCCTTGGTAACCGGCCAGTCCGCCGGCCGGAGCGAAGGCGCCAGTCAGGCTGTAAAGGACTCCAAGCTTGAACTCCTTTTGCGCCGCCAAGGTCTCGCCGGCAAAACCGACAATACCCATGCTCAAAATAACCATTGCAAGCAACGCTCTCTTCATGCCTTTTTTCCTCCTTTAAAGTTCGTTAATTGCGTCCACCAAGACAACACCCGTTACTAACCTGACCGGCATTTAATAAGTAGGTGGGCTAATCACCCAAACTACTTCTGCCGGCTCTTCGCTGTTATTAATAAAACCGTGCGGCCGATTGGAATTGAAATAAAAACTGTCCCCTTCACTCAGGCTGTAAACCTTATCTTCAATCATTAGATCGAATTTGCCTGAAACGATATACCCGAATTCTTGACTTCCATTATGTACATAGAGTCCATCGCTTCCCGTCTTGGGATCCAATCTTTTTAGAAGTGGCTGCATGTTCCTTCCATCTAAGTTTTTTACCAGCATAAAAAGAGATGCGTCTCCTCTCGGGTATTTTATTCTGAAGCCTTCACCCCGCTTTGTCACAACATCGTCTTCTTCTGCTCCCGGGATAATGAATAAATCTACTAGCCTTATCTCCAATGCCGTTGCGATCCGCTTTAACACGGAAATTGAGGGACTTACAACACCATTTTCGATTTGTGAAACATAGGCTTTTGTACAGCCTGCAGCGTTACCGATATCTTGAAGAGTAAATTTTCTGCTTTTTCTCAACGATCTGATTTTATTTCCTAATTCCTGTAATTCCTTGAGTTTTTCGATTCCCACCCTCAACTCCTATCTTACGTAGTTAAAAAATGGCTTATCCCGTAAATTATTTTTTAACATTTGTCAAGAATAATTTTATCATTGAGCCAATTGCAAAAGCCCGAAATTGTCATTCCCGCGGAAGCGGGAATCCAGTCTTTTCAAGAACTTCTGGACCACCTCTTTCGCGGGGGTGACACCTCTTATTGAGTTTTGCAATTGCCTCCATTGTTAAAATTTTTAAACATGGTCTGTTAATCCCCCTCAACTTTCGCAGGAGCGAAATACATGTAACATATTGTAATTATGAGTAGTATAGCGTCACAAAGTGTGATATATGGGTTTTATTCCCCAACAAAAGCCCATCAACGCACGAGGTCTGTCCTGTTCGTCATAGGTGAAGACCTTTTCCTCAGACTTGGACGCCAGCAGCTCGTCTGCCTTTGCCTTGACCGGATTGAATTTTTTCGCCATACCGTGTCCTTCCTTCTTGCGGTGTGATCTTTGACTTTGACTCGCCATCCGAACCTTCGCCGAAGCGAAGATGGGGTCTCACTCTTGCCGACGCCCTCGCCCGCAAGACGGCGGGTCCCATTCCCGGAGAGCGTGATGACCCGCAGAGGGGAGGGGGGTCATCCTCTCCGGCCCATCCGTCATCCATCCGACTAAGACGGCCGATCCAGCCCCGTGACGATCTGCGAGCGGATCAGCCTCGGCAGCATCAGGTGGTGCTGCGGGCAGATCGAACGGGGATTCTGATAGACTCCGTTGGCGAAGGCGGTCAGGTAATCCCGGATCGCCTCGAACCGCACCACCTCGTCCACAAACCCCTTCTTCGCGCAGTAGATCGGCTGCGACGTCAGACGGTAGTGCTCCACCATCTCGTTCATCTTCGCGATCACCGGACCCAGCGGCTTTCCCGAATCCTTCTCCTTCACCAGCCGCCGCGCATAGCTTGCCGCCGCTGCCGTCTCGCCGTGCATCACGTTGATCTCCGTCGCCGCCGTCCCCAGCGTGAAGGCGGTGTGGTTGTTCGCCGTCGGCCCCCCCATCACGTAGTGCGCCGCTGCCGTCCCCTTCCGGAGAACCACCAGCATCATCGGCAGTTTGGTCGACTCGATCGAGTAGATCAGCGATTGACCGAGGCCCAGAAGCTCCGCCTTCTCCGCGATATCCCCCACGTCGATCCCCGAGGTGTCCTGGATCCAGATGATCGGTATCCGGTCCCGGTCGCACTGCGTCACGAACTCGTTCATCTTGATCAGCCCCTGCCGGTAGAGCTTCCCCCCCACGCCCCCGTAGGCGTTGGTATACTCCGGGTAGTTCGGCAGGAGGCCCTGACGGTTCCCGATCACCGCCATCAGGAAACCGTCGATCTTTACGAGGCCGGTATAGACTTCGGGGCCGTACCCCTTGCGAAACTCCAGGTGCTCCGAGTTGTCCACCAGGCGGGCAAGCACATTGTCGAAATCGTAGACCGCCTTCGTATTGAGCGGAACCAGAAACGGCAGCTCCGCCGGGGCGTATTTCGGCTCGGCCGGCTCCGCCACCCGGAAGAACCGCGGGTTGTAGGCCGGCATATCCGCCATGTACCCCTTCAGGGCGTCCAGAACCTGCGTCTCCGTCTCGAAGACCGCCCGGAAGAACCCCGTCTGATCGTAGTGGACCTTCACGCTCCCCGGCGGTTCCGCCTTGAAGTGCCGCGTCGCCTCGATCAGCTCCTCCGCGCCCTGCTCGTCGAAGGACCCCTTCGGGCTCATCCCGCTCACGATCCCGCCGCCCCCGACTGCGATGTTCGCGTTCTTGTGCGCCAAGAGGATCGTCGGGCTGACTCCCTGGTACCCGCCCCCCGCCGGGTTCGTCCCGTAGATCCCCGCCATCACCGGTACGCCCATCTGTTCCAGCTCCGCGTGGCGGAAAAAGCAGGTCCCCTGGCCGCGGCGGTTCGCGTACACCTTCTCCTGCTCCGGAAGCTTCACCCCCGAGCAGTTCACCAGCCACACCAGCGGCAGGTTCATGATCTTCGCGATATCCGTCACCCGGAGGTTGTTGTCCGCCTGCCCCGCGATCCACGCCCCGGCAATCCATTTGTTGTTGAAGCCGATCAGCACGCACCATTTCCCGGAGATCCGCGCCAGACCGTCCACCACCCCCGTGCTCCCCGACTCCTCGCTCTCGGGGTCGTAGATCGTGTGCAGCGGCCGGAAGGTCCCCGGATCGACCAGGTACGCGATCCGCTCCCAGACCGTCATCTCCCCCCGCTTGTGGACCAGATCGACCGGAATCCCCACGTTCCTGATCCGCGTCTCCTCCGCCTCCACCGCCTGCATCATCTCTTCGATCGCGGCGATGTTCTCCTTCATCCGCTCCTTCTGGGCGGGTCGCAGGGGCTTCCCCAGTTCATCCATCTTCTCAAAATAGGGTCTCATGATTCCCGATTCTCCCGTTATTGTTCAACCATTTCAACACTTCTTGCACCACATCAGCACGAAAAATCCCCCGAGGCGAGGAGACACGAGCGTCTTCATTCGCAAGCAAAAAATCACAAAGGGGTTAGCCTCCGGACCGTGGATATCATTCTGCCGCTTCCACTCTATCAGGAAGCGGCAGACATTTTTCATTCAAGCCGTCTTAAATGAAGCACTGTTAACTTTCGATTCCCGCGATCCCCTTGGCGATCTTCTTCTTGCCTTCCAGATCCGAATGCTGAAGCACCATCATCTTGTGGGTCTCCGGGGAGCCGCCGCCGTGAATATTGGACACGACGTCGCGGCTCTCGAAGGCCAGCTTCTCGATCAGCCGGAAGAGCTTCAGGCGATCCTCGGTGGAAACACCCTCCACGGCATGCAGATACTTCTTCAGCATCGGCCCGATCTCCGGATTGCTCATATCCATATCCGAAGGAAGGTCAGCCACTTGACCGCCGGCGATCTCGATCATGTTCCGGATCACCTCGTAGAGCTCCTTGCCCTCGTAGAGTTTGGCGGTGTTTGAAAGCAAATGATCGACGATAAAAATCCCCGACGGGGTTTTCTTCGCTTTCACCGAGGAGGCGATGGAGCACCCGTAGATGGCCTGGATCGTCTTGATCATCTCGGCCAGTTTGGCGTTGATGTGGGAAACCTTCTTCAACCCGTTGTAATCCGCCGCCAACGCCGCCGCGCCGATCAGAACGTCGCCGACGCCGCACTTGCAGCCCCCGTGGGAATGACGGTGGAAACTGCCGAAGTTCCTCACCATCGGCCCGGCAAATTCATATTCTCCGCACAGGAACACGTATTCCCAGGGAACGAAGACGTTATCGAAGATCACCATCGGGGCGAATTTACTGTAGTGCGCGTTTCCGAGGTCGCAATCGCCCATCGCCCGCGCCTCCAGCGTGCCGCGACCGTAAACATGAATGATGCCCGGCGCGTCGACCGGGGTGGCGAAACAGACCGACCAGTCCTTGTCGTCTTCCCGCATCTCCCGCGTCGGTACAATCAGACCCCAGTGGGCGCACAGGGATCCCGTCTGATGGATCTTGGCCCCCTTCACGATGATGCCGTCCTTGTTCCGGTCCACGATGTGCAGGTAGACATCCGGGTCTTTCTGCTGCGACGGACGCTGCGAGCGGTCCCCCTTCACATCCGTCACCCCGCTGAAGACGACGAAGTCGTTCCTCTGCATCTCGCCTACGAACTTGCGGAACCTTTCCGTGTAGGGCGTTTTGTACTTCTGATCGCAGTTGTAGATCTCGATCCCGACGGAGTTCATGGCGTCCATCCCCGTGCAGCGCATGAAGCAAGTACCGATGTTCTGGCTCAGGTACTTCAACATCTCGATCTTCGCCAGCAGATCTTCCTGGCTCTCGTAGAACTTGATGAACCGGGAGCATTCCGCATCGATCAGTTTGGAATACGAAACCAGGTGCTGCCGACCGACCGGCTCCTGCGCCAGATCGAACGTTTTGGCCACCCCGGCCACCATGTGTTTGATCAACGGGTGTTCATAGGGATTCTCTACCTTCTCCCCCAGGATGTACGCCGTAGGATGAAGCTTCTTCAACGATTCGAGATACTGCTGTCCATTGTTTGTTGCCATGCCAAAAAACTCCTTTCATTAATTTTCTGTCTATATTTTAATGTCCTGTCTTCTTCGCCCATGGTAAGACATCGATCGGGGTGTCGAGGATCGTCACCCCCGCGGCGCCCAGCGCCTCGCACTTGCTCTTGACCGTCCCCTGGGTGCCGCGAATAATCGCCCCCGCATGGCCCATCTTCTTGCCCTCGGGGGCGAACCGCCCGGCAATATAGGCCGCCACAGGCTTTGTCATCTTCTTGATGTAATCCGCCGCCTGCTCCTCCTGAACCCCGCCGACCTCTCCGACAATGACAACCGCATCCGTGCCCGGATCCGCTTCGTAGCGCTTCAGGATATTGGAAAGCGACGTCAGCGCGACGGGATCGGCGCCCATGCCCACGACCGTGCTCTGCCCGATGCCGGAATCCGTCAGAATCCCCGTCATCTCATAGGCCAGCGTCCCGCTTCGGGAAATGATCCCGATCCTCCCGGGCTTGAACAGGGAGCCCGGCATAATGCCCATCTTGGCCTCCCCGGCCGTCGTGATCCCCGGCGTAGTCGGCCCCAGAACAAAGATATCCCGCCCCGTCTGCTGCTGCAGATAATCGTGCATGATCATCACATCATGCACCGGCAGGTGTTCCGGCACAATCACGATCAGATCGATGCCCGCATCCACCGTTTCGATGAAGGCGTCCAGAACAAACGAGGCCGGAACGAAAAATACGGACGCCTCCGCCCCCGTCGCAACCACCGCCTCCGACGCGGAATCGAAAACGGGCACGCCCTCCACGTTGGCACCGCCCTTGCCGGGTGTGACGCCCGCTACGATATTCGTCCCATAATCCAGCATCCAGTGCGTCTGGACGCTCCCGATCTTCCCGGTTATCCCCTGCACGAGTACACGTGTTTTTTTATTCAGTAGAATGCTCATGGTAATCCCCTTCCGATTCGCTGATGATCCGGCATGACTGCAATATTATGACAAGACCTCGAACAGTTTTGCTACCGCCTTTTCCGTGGGCACCTCCTCCACCACATGGACGCCTCCCGAGCGGAAGATCTCCCAGGTTTCTTCCTGGCGATTCCCCAACGCCTTGGCCACGATCGGGATCTTAACGCCCTTTTCCTTGATATAGCGAACAATCCCTTTGGCGCCTTCATGAATCGGATTGATGCCCCCGTAGAGGTTGATGAATATCGCCCGCAACCCCTTTTTCATCATCATCAAATCCATCGTCTTGTACAACAGCTCCTCCGTAATGCCGCCGCCCGTCTCGAGAAAATTGGCGGGACGGAGTTTCTTCCCGATGATATCCATCGTGGCCATTCCCAATCCGGCCCCGGAGGCGATCATGCCGATATCCCCGTCCAGCTCCACATAGGTCACGCCAATCTCACGCCCTTTCTTCTCCATGGAGGTTTCATTCCTGACATGATCCCTGGGAACGAGCTTCCCCAGTCTCTTGAGCGCGGAATCGTCCATCTCCAGCTTCGCATCGATGGCCATCAGTGTGCCGTCCTGAAGGATGACCAGCGGATTGATCTCTGCAATCAACGCATTGCAACGGAGGAAGATCTGATACAGTTTCACCAGGATGTCGGCGCAGGCGCCGATCTGACCCGCCGGAAACCCCGTATCCTTGACCAGTTTGCGCGCTTCAAAGGCCATCAGACCCCGGTTCAACGGGATATGCCGCGTCCCGATCTTCTCCGGAAAGAGCCGCGCCACCTCCTCGATACTCATCCCCCCTTCGCTGCTCACCATCACCACGGGCTGTCCCCGGTATCCATCCACGGTGATTCCCATATAGAGCTCTTTCTGGAAGCTCACCTTCCTGGTGACCAGCACCTTTTCAACCTTTATCCCCTGGATGCCCATGCCGATGATCCTGGAGGCCACAGCAAAGGCCTCCTCCGGCGTCTCCGCCGCCTGGACACCGCCTGCCAGCCCCCGGCTTCCCGCCAACACCTGGGCCTTGATCACCACCGGCGCCCCGATCTTTTCCGCAGCCGCTTTCGCTTCTTCGGGCGAATAAACCACCACTCCCTCGGGTACCGGCAGCCCCATCTCACCAAAAATCTGCGCCGCCTCATGTTCGTACAGCTTCATGTTGATCCCTTTCCCTAATCTCTATTTATTGATTTTCCATCATTGCAATCAGTTCCTCAACCGCCCTGTCCGCGAACCCGGGATCATTGATATGGGCATCCACTTCGATCACGCGGATATGGGGAAACAGGGCTTTCTTGAATGTATTGAAGAATGCCGCATCGCGTTCCGGATCATAGAGCGCTTCGCCCGGATGACAGTACATCGATAAACCCTGCAAAGGAATCATCACGACAAGATTCCCTTTTGCCCGATTGAGTTTCTTCGCCATGACGCCGGCAATGCATCCCATCTCTTCCGGCGTGGTTCCGACCAGGGAGACCGCCGGATTGAAATTGTAGATCTTTCGCTTCTTGAATTCCGGTGAGAGATCGCCGATCGGCCCCTTGAGGATGAAATCCACACAGCCCGGGACCACAACCTGCGGGATCCCCATTTTACATGCCGAATCCAACCGTTCCGGACCGCAGGAATGAACCCCGTTGTACAGCCAATCCGTGATCTCATGGGTCGTAAGGTCAAAAACACCGGTGAAGAGTCCCTGTTCGATGAGTTCCTCCATGGCCATCCCGCCGGTCCCGTTCGGGTGGAAAACGACCACTTCATACCCCTTGGCCTCGAAAAGCTTCTTAGCCCTCATCGCCGCCGGGGTCGTGTTTCCGTACATCGTCATCGCAACGACGTTCCTGCCTTCGAGTTTGGTGCTCACCTCCATGTCGAGCATCCCGATCATCGCCCCAACGGCCGTTCTGAAAATCTTGCGGCTGACCTCGTTAATCCCAAGAATATCGATCACCGAGTGCATGACGAGCAGATCGCTTGTACCGACAAAGGCGCCAAAGGTCTGTTTTCCCTGCGCCACGGGTGTGAGCAGCAGCTTCGGCACTCCCAAAGGAAGGGAGCGCATGGCTCCTGCAGCAAGCAGAGCGCCATCCAGACCGCCGACCGCCATGATGCCGTGGAATCGACCTTCGGCGTATAATCCCCTGACAAACTTCGTGATCCCCGGAATCATGATTTCAATGGCATCCCCGCGTCCCATGGCCGCAAGCTTTTCAACCGTCGAACCCGCGGCCTTTGCCAATTGCGTCCGTGTAATGTCCGCCACCACGCCCAGAGGCACGCCGCGAAGCCCCATATCGATGACCAGGACATCCTTTCCGCTTTCTTCGATCAGATCCTTGATATATTTGATCTCAGCCCCTTTCGTGTCCAGGGTGGCCATAATGGCGATCTTCTTATGCATTAACGGCCTTCCTTCCTTTGATCGAATTGTTTCAAAATATCCAGAAGCTCTTCTTTCTGCTTGCAATATTGAACACAATAAGGAACCCCTATATGTTTGCAACCGTCACAAGCCTTTGCCTTCCCGTCCCCCTTGTCGCTCAGCCAGACATAGAAGCCCCGTCCCTCTTCGTCATCCATGATCTTGATACTTGAATTGAAATAACTAAATTCTTTCGTATGCTTATACGAACAGGCCATCTCGCATGTTCTGCACCCACCACAGGTTGGCATATCAAACTTCATGGATTCACCTCCTCTGTTTCGGCTTGCCCCTTATCGTTCTTTGAACGGTTTGCTTTCTGGTTCATTGGATTGTCCTTATCATTCGGAGCGGCATGTCTATTTGGAATTCTTTTATTTTCTCCAAGCATCCATAAAATCACTTACGTAAAAAATGTGATAATCTGAGGGAAGATCAGTAGAATGATGGCTCCGACACAGAGGGCATAAAAATAGGGCATACTGCCGGAGAAAACATCCTCAACACTCACATCGGGTGCAGCAACAGCCTTGACTGTGAATACGGACAAACCGAAAGGGGGCGTGATAATGCCGATCTGCCCGACGTATATTACAAATACCGCGAAGAAATACGGGTTGATTCCAAGCGGTTCGATGACAGGATTCAAAATGGGAATGGTAATCGTCAACATCGATATGGAATCCATCAGGGTTCCAAGGATGAGATACAGAATGGCCATAACGATCAAAAAGGTCAAGTTGCTCATATGGGCTGAAAGGATGAGTTCAACAACCTTCTGACTGAGCCCCGTAATGGCGAGACAGCGGGAAAATACGCATGCGCCGGCCATGGTCAGAAAAATCATCGCCGATGTCGTGGCTGTCTCCATCAAGCCTTCCTTGAGAAATTTCCACGACTCTCTCCTCTTGCTGATGACCAGCAAGACCAGGATCGCAACGGTCGCAACCGCAGCCGCTTCCGTAGGGCTGAAAATCCCTCCGAAGATGCCCCCGAAAATGACCAGCGCCGTTACAACCACCGGCCAAAAGGAAGGAATCGTCCGTATCTTTTCTTTCCATGTAAATTTTTTCAACTCAACGGGTTGGATGACATCCTGCCTAAAAATTGCGAGGTAAAGAACCCAGGCGGCGAAAAGCAACGCCACCATGAGCCCCGGACCGATTCCTCCAAGGAGCAGCTTGCCTACGGAAAGGCCGCTCAAGATTCCGTACATAACCGCAAGAATGCTGGGAGGAACCATCATACCGATGATTCCGGCAGAGGCGCAAAGCCCATAAGCAACTTTTTTGGAATAGCCGTGTCGTCTCATCTCGGGGGCGCTGACCTTCGCAAAAACGGCAGCGGTAACGATTGAAGAGCCGCAGACGGCGCCGAAAGCCGTGCAGCCGGCAATGGTTGCAATGCCCAGGCTTCCCGGGATTTTTCCCGTCCATATGCTGAGATTGTCATAGAGCGTTTTGCTGATCCCGCCGGCCGCCCCCAGCAAACCCATCAAAATAAACAGCGGCAACGTAACCAGCGCGTAGCTCGAATTATTGAAATACATACTGCTGGTTGCCATCTTCAGCGCATTATCGAATCCCATAATGAACGACATGACCAGAATACCCGTAATGGAGAGGGCGATTCCGATATGAACACCGACCCCGACCAGCAAAAGGAGTAAAACAATGCCACTCAAACCGACATATAACGGATCCATCTACTTCTCCTTTCCGAGCTATTGCTTTACAGGATATCCCGCGCAAAGGGTGATCAGGTTCAAAAGGTATTTGATTGTGAAGAAAAAAAAGCCCAGCGGCATGGAAAATTTGCCAGCCCACCAGGGCAGCATGATCAGCGCCTGCATTTGTTCGTTGATGATTACCGAATGCCAGAAGAGCAACCAGGAGTAGTATGTGAAAACCGCACAGCACAGCAGTCCGGATATGGTACAAATCATTTCTAAAACCATTCTTCTTAATGACGATGCATTTTCAAGAAAAAGGGTGATGCGGATGTGGGTCCCCCTGGAAAGGGTATACGCCAACGAACAAAAAGCGATATACGGCATGATGAGTTCGGTTGCCTCCGCACTGGCAGGCAGCGGCTCATTGAATATAAAGCGCATCGCAACATCCGTAAAAATCATCAGAGTCAGAAACAGCAAAGCAAATCCTGTAATAAATAACAGACCATTGTCCGCCAACGACAGGACCTGGCTTAGTTTATCGATGGATCGTTTTATCATGGCACCACCTCACAACATGATTCAGCGGGATTTTGGTCATGCTGTTCATCAGCTTGCATGGCGGCGTTGTTTCGAGCAGTGTAGCCGCCATGCAAGTCAAAATACCGATGATACGTATTATTTCTTCACACCCCACTGCCGCAACCACTTATGCCCCAACTGTGCTGTGATCTCCTGGTAACGTTTCACGATTTCCCAGCCAGGCTGACCGGTCTTTTCAACTTCTGCAGCCCATTCCGCCGGAATGTCCTCGCATGCTCCAGCCCATGCGGTCCGATCGGCTTCAGACATGGTGAGCAGTTTGAAATTCTTATTCGCTCTCCACTCCTTGAAAATCTTTTCTTCCCATACCGGATTGATTTCCTTGGCAGCTTTAACCTCCAACTCCTTTCCGGCTTCAATCAGAATCTTTTGAACTTCGGCGGGAAGTGTCTCCAACTTTTTCAGATTGATCCAGCACCCGATCCAGTTGGTCAGAAGAACGTTGGCATCCAGGGCGTAAGGCGCCTGTTCGACAACCTTATACGCATAATGGAGATCCATCGGATCCATACTCGCATCGATCACCCCCGTCTGAAGCATGGTGTATCTCTCCGGACCCGGAGCCGCAACCGGGACTGCCCCGATGGCACTCACCCAGCGGCCGAAATAGCGGCCGACGACGGCGCACTTCTTCCCTTTGAATTCACTTAAGGTGGAAACGGGCGTCTTTGATAAAATATAAAATTTGATTCCCGGACTCTGAAAAAGGCGGGTGATATTCTGAGCCGCCATTTCTTTCTTTATTTGCGGAAACTCCTCGTAGATTTGCCGCATGGCCTTCGTGACAATCAGGGGATCGGTAGGACCGAAGGGAAACACGTAGTCATAGTCTTGAAGGGACAACTGCGTTTGGGTATACCATCCATAACTCAACGCAATATCCACCGCCCCGCTTTTCACCAAGGACAAGTGTTCCGCCGGCTTGCCAAGCGTGCCACTCCAAAAATTGGTAAATGTGACGGCTCCACCTGTCTTTTCCGTGACCATTTTTTCCCATTCGATAAGATGCGCCCCGGCCATGGATGTTTCCGGAGGCGGATAGACAGAGGCCACTCTGAGGTTGACAGGTTTAAAACTCGCTGCGGAAGCCATGACCGGTAAGACGATGACACAAGCGATTGCGAACATCAACATGCCGGTGTAAAGGGACGCTGTTTTCTTCATGTTACCATCCTCCTCTTTTCGAAGTTCGTTTTGATGAATAGATAAATCTTTACGCCGCATTGAAACATCCTTTGGGCGGCCGACAGGCAAACACGAGCAGAAAAGGGTCCACCGACCGCCACGGGTTCATTTAGAAAGGCCGGTAGGTCCTGTTCCAGTATTCCCTGTTCTTCACTTCCACTTTGAACTTCTTCACCTCTTCAATGAACTCGGCCATCAACTTGGCTTTGGCGTAGAACAGCTTCTTGCCCTTCTCCGCCGTCGCCACGAAGGGATTCCCCGGACAGCCGATGAGACCATTGGTACTGTATTCCTGATGCTCCATGGGCACCCAGGCGATGTCCTTGCCGTTCATGGTCAGGTAGGGCGAACCGTTGTTCTTGGTGAATTTCTTGCTGACATCCGTGGCCCACTTGGGAGCATGCGTGTAGTCCTCCTTGTCAGCACGGTCGATGTGGACAATCTGCTTGCCGTAGAGCTGCTCGAAATAGAGGCATTCCGACGCCTCGATCTCGCTGCCATGCCAACCGGGGCACTCCTCCGGCGGACACTCGATAATACCCTCGTCCTTGAAAAGCGCCGGCGCCGCTTCCGCATCGTTCCGGACGCAGCAGATGAAACAGTTGGTCTCGTACCGCAGGGCGCGCATGACCGGATCGATCGCCTTCATGTTGGAGGTGTGACCGGTCGCAAAGATCAGTTTGTTGAATCCGTTGTGAATGAGGCAGCGCCCAATCTCATAGATGATGTTCTGGTAGGTGGAAGAACTGAACGTGATGGTCCCCGATCCGATCCCCGCCGGATGCAGATGCTGAGGGGAATACCCAATGGGCATAAGCTGGATGTGGGGCACATTCGCCATCTCCGCTGCGAGCTGGCAAGGAATCTCCGTCGCGAGACTGTCCGTGCAAACGGGGCAGTGCTTGCCGTGCTGCTCCGTGCTGCCCAGCGGAATGATTACAATGTCCGTTTCCTTCAGCCATTCCCTCACCTCGACATAGGTACAGCGAAATAAGTTATAGATTTTTTCCTTTTTGACTTCCTTCTGTTCTACCCATTCCATGACGAACCTCCTTTTCATCCCGATTGATTCACTCGATGGCGCCATTGCCATTCAGCGGTTAAAGCGTCCTTCGAACCATGCAGCCCGGAAGCACTGATTCGCCTCCGTGATGCACTCCTCTCGTCAACGCAACTTCCCAATCGCCTCCAAATCGTCAGCCACGCCCTTCAAATCCAACAATTCCAGCGTCTTTCTCATGGGATAACTTGTTTCTCTATCCCACCCATGGAGATCATAATATTCATCGAGCATTCCGTTATACTTCGCCTCATCCATTTTCCATCCGGCCAAACTCCCTGTTGGAATCGGTTCGCTTAAATCTCTTGGCGTGGGCATGTCATCCTGGCGTGCAAAATGGGTAAATCTCAAATTAAGTGCCTTTTCCAAATTAAGCTGTCTTTCTGCGATACGCTTGAAATCTTCTACGGATGTATCCCAGCCCGTCGCCAGCGAGTAGAGTTCGGCCATGTGAGGCAAATCAACTTGCCAGATATCCCACCAAAGGGTATTGAAATGGCACACGCCCAATGAATTGTTGATCCTGTGTAATATTTCAGTAAACAGAACCATCTTGGCCTTCCCGTCATAGTCCTGGGCTTTGTCCGGGTTGTCAACCCCATATACTTCTTTCGCTTTTTCAATATCCAGGCCGGGAACCGTCTCGCAGACCACGGCACCGGTCGTATGTCCGCCGCCGCGAGTGGAAGTCGTTGTTCCCAAACACCAAGCCATTGCACCCCGGCAAGGCTCATAAAGGTCCTGACCCTTAATGTGCATGGCATAATAACCGCTCTCCCTCCCGATGATGTCCGCGGCCCGTGCACACCCCTCCGACAGGATATTTCCAAAACCCTCCCGATGGCTCATCTTCCTGATCAGTTCGAGGGCAACACCGGCATCACCCCAATTTAATTTAAGGCCATCCGTATCGCTATCATTAATGATTCCGCGCTGGTAACATTCCATTGCCCAGCCAATGGCGCCTCCAGCCGCATCGACATCCAGACCAAGCTGATTGCATAAGGCATTTGCCATCATCATGAAGGTCGGCTCCATGATAGCCAGTTTGCCTTGCAGGGTTCCCAAAACCTCCCACTGGTTGCATTCCGTCTTCAGCCCGGCATAAGGCCCTTCCGTGATATATAAATATCTCCCGCAACCAATGAAGCAGCCGGGAAAGTTTCTCTTGGCAATTTGATATTTATCAATGGTTCTGCTTGGCAGAATGGCCTCGGCCATGTCATTGGGAAGTGAACAATCCTGAAAGTTCTTATAAGAAATACCGCACACTTTCTGCTTTCCCGGGAAAATGGCCAATGTTCCATACTTTCTTGTGTTTTCGAGGCTTTTCGCTTTTTGAAACATCTCCCTTGTCTCAGCAACGGTTTTCATAAACGGCTCCGGCTTGGCCACACGGATTGATCCGTTCCCTTTGGCAACAATCATTTTTAAATTCTTTGATCCCATGACCGCACCGGTACCGCATCTCCCGAAAGCACGCCCCTTGTCTTGAACGATGCAAGCGCCTCTGACCAGGTTTTCCCCGGCGGGTCCAATGGACATGATGTGAAGTGAAGGATCCTTAAGTTCCCTTCGGACAGCGTCAAGGGTACCCCAGGTTGTTTTACCCCATAAGTGAGAGGCGTCCCTTATTTCAACGTGATCATCTTCAATCCACAGATAAACGGGGCTATGTGCCCTGCCTTCAATGATGATCATATCATAGCCGGCATATTTCAATTGGTTGCCGACATAACTGTCACTGCATGAGCTTGCCCAGCCCCCGGTCATAGGACCTAAAGTGCTTACACTCATCTTGTTTGCGCCTGGCGCTGTCGTACCAACCAGAGCACCGACGCCGACAATGATTTTATTCGCCGGATCATATGGCGTGACCCAATGTTTTAATTCATCATACAATATCTTTACCGCAATTCCCGACGAACCAATCCACTCTTTGGCGTATTTGGCTGTAGATTCGATCGTTATATTTCCATTACTCAGATTGACCCTTAATATCTTCCCTGCGTAGCCAAACATTCCATCGTTGCTTGTCATAACACCCTCCTGATTCACAGTTAAGACATCAACATGAAGGCCCTTCCAAGAGACTTCATTGTTTATATACCTTGCACAACATGCCACGCAGATTCGGCGTACCCATTTCTCTACCCCAGGGCAAGCCGTCATTGGTTAAAATGTTAATGTTTGCTTCCGCCCAACCGTATAATTCTTCATGATCCTTCTCAGGGAACCACCAGGCATAGTCCACACCGATCACCCTTGGATCGATGTCTGATGTAATCTTAGCTTCTTGAATAATTTTCCCTCGTCGCGTTTCAATATAGGCTCGATCGCCCTCTTTGATACCGAGTTTTCCGGCCGTATCGGGATGTATCCACATGCAAGGTCGAGGATGTTGGTTTCGAAAAGAGGCTACCTGACGACCTGCGGAATGACGATAGATTTCCGTCTTCCATGATGTCATGATGAAAGGAAAATCCTCGGCCATTTCCGGTGCGCTAAACGGCGTTTCCGGGGGTTCATGATATACAGGCAGGGGATCGTAACCCCATGTCGCGAGTCTCTCGGAAAATAGTTCCACTTTTCCGGAAGGGGTTGCAAATCGATCCCGTTCGAATTTTCTATATTCCTTCTGACCCCTAAGCTGGCCTATTTCTTTGAATTCCTGGAATGTTATCCCTGCTGGTTTTAAAATATAATCTAAACAATCCTGTTCACAATTCCAGAAATCGCTGCCAAAACCCGTTTTTCCTGCAAGATCTTTCAAGATATCATAATCAGACCGGCATTCTCCGACTTGAATAAACTTCTGCTGAACTTGGCAGACCGGATAGTAATACGGCGGCATAATGATGCCATCCATCTCCAGGAATCCTGACGCCGGTAGAACGATATCAGACAAAGCGGCAGTCGGTGTCATGAACATCTCCGCTGTTACGAGAAAATCTATTTTTTTCATCGCTTCATGCACGCGCTTGGCATTGGGATACGTCAGCAGCAAATTTGCCCCTAAAATATATGCCGCATGAATGGGATAGGGATCGCCATGAAGGATGGAATCTGTAATGGATTGGGGAAGTGTATAAAATGCAAACGGTATTAATTTATCCTTCTTGCTTAGCCTTCGTTCCCGTATCGGAGCGGGAATTCGATCACGTAAATCCAAATCAGGAGAGGCCATTGGAACAACGGGAGGCATTGAACAGCATAATTCACCCCCCGGAATACCCAGATTACCGGTAATGGCACGAAGAATGGCTATGGCGCGAGCGGTTTGAAAATTATTCTGATTGTGGTCAATCGCATTACCGCACTGAATGACGGCAGGTTTTGTGGTTGCATAAAGACGGGCGGCCTCTCTGATGAGGTCTGCCTTCACCCAGGTAATTTCTTCGGCTGATTCGGGCGTGTAATTCCTTACATGAGATCGGAGCTCTTCAAATCCGACCGTCCATTTTTCAACAAAAGGTTTGTCATATAACTGTTCCTGAACGATAACGTTGATCATGGCCAACGCCAAGGCCAAATCCGATCCCGGTCTGAGACTTACCCATGTTGTTGACTGATCGACCAAATTGATTCTTCGGGGGTCAACGACGATTAATTTTGATCCCATTTGCAGGGCTTCTTGAATGTAACCGTACTCACCAACGCGTGTTTCAAGAGGATTAAGCCCCCAGACCACAATGCATTTCGGAGGATACTCATAATCCGCCATGGGATTGTATCCATGGGTAACGATACTCGCGTAAACCTTGGGAATAAAGCAAAGAGGCGCCATTGACGCAATGTTGGGGGATCCGAAAGCATTGGCAAACCGGGAGAGGTAAGCCCCCTCGTAGCCACCTTTGAAGGAACCATGAATAAAGATTGTGCTTTCCGGACCGAAGGAATCCTTCACTTTATTCAATTCACTGGCAATATTCTCCAATGCTTCATCCCAGGCAATCCTTTTCCATCTTCCACTTCCCCTGTTCCCGACGCGCTGGAGGGGATATTTCAATCGGCCGGGATCATTGTGATAATTTAGAGATTGAATCGCCTTTGCACAGATAAGACCTTTGTTGATAGGGCTTTCCGGATCTCCTGCAATTTTTACAATACATCCGTTTTCGAGATGGACGAGAAGACCGCAACCCGCCTGGCAAAGGCTGCAAGTTGTTTTCTCGATGGACCGTTTACTCATCTTTCACCCCATGTGATATGAAAAACGCCAATGCATCGATCATGTTGTTGTCAGATCCATCATACGGAAGGTTTCATGAAAAACAACCGCATCCCGACAATGAGAAAAATCAGTCCGATGATCCGTGGCCATGAAATGGGTATCCTGGAGAGAGAGAAAAGACCCAGAGCGTCCGCGATCATCGACATGCCGAGCTGACCTACAATAATCGCGGAAAAAGCCGCTGCAATGCCGACCTTGGGTGCAATCATGATGACGATGCTGACAAAGACAGCCGCCGCAACTCCCCCAAAATAGCTGTACCAGGGGGCCTGCGTCCACTGGCTCAGACTTCCCATCTTTTCCGGGGTAAACAGATAAACCATGAGCAGGATCGCAATGAGACCCACACTGAAGGGTGCGATCGTGGCCTGCAGAACGCCGACGTGGCGCCCCAGCAGCGAATTAAGGCTCCCTTCGATGCTTACACAGACACCGCCGATAACCCCGATAAGCATATACAAGATGACTTCGGAATTGATGTGCATGGTTTCCCTCCATCTTTTATCCGGCCGCCGGAAAGGCGGCCGGATAAAGGCTGAATGTTTTGAAAAATACGGATCAGTGTTTCAGCTTTGCGAGCCTTCCAAAGTCCTCTTTCGTATGCAGATAAATATTCTTGTAGATCTGGAACATTTCGGCATAGCGTTCGGCGTACTCTTTCCTGGGTTCGACAATCCTTTCGATCTTAACCACCTGCCTGGCCGCTGAAACCATATCCTTGTATATCCCCACACCATACCCGGCCAGGATGCTGTTTCCGATGGCCTCGCTCTCCTTGACCTTGACCACCTTCATCGCCTTGCCGGACACATCGGCATGGATCTGCTGCCACGCCCGGCTTTTGGACCCGCCGCCGCTGAGTGATACTTCCTGCATCCGGACCCCCAGCGCCGTTTCGAACAATTCCAGGTTGTGTGCGAAGGCAAAGGCAACCCCCTCCAGAATGGCCCGGACCACGTCAGCTCGTTTATGCGATCCTGAAAGACCGAACAGCACGCCGCGGGCATAGGGATCCCAGATGGGCGACCGTTCGCCATTGAGATAGGGAAGATAGATAATGCCATTTGCCCCGGGCACGGACCTTTCCGCCTCTTCATCCAGGTAATCGAATGCATTCTGGCCTGTAAAACCTGCCATACTCACTTCCATCTGTCCAAAGAGGTCTCTGAACCACTTGATGGATGATCCGGCGTTTTCGAGAACGCCCAGCGAGAACCAGCATCCGGGCACGGCGTGGCAGCAATTGACCACCCTTGAATCGAATTTTGGCTCGCTCAGGACAACGCAGGGACGCGCCGTCGTTCCGATGACATGGCATGTGTCCCCAGGCGAAACTGCGCCGGTTCCGATGCCGCCCGCCGGGGTATCGGCCATTCCGCCCACGACCGGCGTTCCCTTGGCAAGCCCGGTAATCTGCGCCGCCTTTTCCGTCACCTCCCCGACCACCTTCCAGGAGGGACACAGGTCCGGTAATTTGTCCATCGGGATGTCCATATCGGAGCAGAGCTCCGCGGACCACCGCTGCTTCCCGCCGGTTTCGAAAAGACAGGTCCAACTCGCCCGCGACCATTCCATGGTGAACTCACCCGTCAGCTTCTGGACCACAAAACCTCCGGGCCACATGAATTTGTGCGTCTTCTTGAAAATATCGGGCTCGTTTTCCTTGATCCAGAGGATGATCGGAGCGCTGGTCCCGCTGGCGGACGGCTGGTTGCCCGTGATCCGGATCACCTTGTCGCCGACCTTCTCTTTGATCCAGCCCACCTGATCAATCGTCCTCTTATCGAATTGCATGATGGCAGGGCGAAGCTGATTCCCCTCTTTATCCACGGCGACCAGCGCATTGGTGCAACTGATGGAAACCCCCTTGATTTCCTTCGGATCCACGTTGCTTTTTTGAAGGACCTCCCGTGTGGTATCGATGGTTGCCTGCCACCAACCGGTTTCGGCATCGTGTTCTACCCAGGAAATCTTCGGGTAGATCAACGGATACTCCCGATAGGCGCGTGCGAGCGTATTGCCCTCCACATCCAGCAATTCGGTCTTGCAACCGGTCGTACCCACATCGATACCCAGTAAAAACGGTGCTACAAATTTTTCCATTTAAAAACCCCTTCCTTAAATTATGCGGACAACCAGCCGCCATCGACATTGATGATCTGCCCGGTGATGTAATCGGATGCCGCTGATGCCAAAAAGATGACAGTGCCCATCAGATCCTCCGGCAGCCCTGTTCTTCCGAGGGGGATCTTGCTCAGGACCCATTTGGCCTTCTCGGGATCAGCGAAAAGCGCCGCCGTCAGTTCCGTCATAAAATATCCCGGCCCGATTGCATTGACATTGATGTTGTACTTCGCCCACTCGACCGCCCACTGGCGCGTCAGGGAAGCGAGACCGCCCTTGCTGGCGCCGTAGATGCTGATGTTGCTCACACCGATGAAGCTTGTCAGGGAGGTGATGTTGATGATCTTGCCCCGTTTGGCCTTGGCCATCTCCCTGGCAGCCGCCAGGCTGATAAAATAGGGGGCCTTCAGGTTGACCCCCATCAAATAGTCCCAGTCCTTTTCCGTCATTTCGAACGCGGGTTTACGAACCTGCGTTCCCGCCGCGTTTACCAGAATATCCACTTTGCCGAAGCAGGCCATCGTTTCCGCAATCACCCGGTCGGCCTCTTCAACTTTGAACAGATCCGCCTGGATGATCTTCGCCTCGCCGCCCCCGTTTCCGATCCGCGCGGCCGTCTCTTCCAGGGAGGATAAGGTCCGCGCAACCAGCGCGACTTTTGCGCCGGCTCCCGCCAGACCAACCGCCATCCCCTGGCCGAGCCCCCGGCTTGCCCCGGTTACCACGGCCACCCGGCCGTCCAATTTGAACTGGTCCAGCATCATATGCCCTCACCTCTCCAATTCCCTGTTTTGAATAACAACCGCCCGTTACTTCCGAATGAACCCCTCCAGCCCCAGATCCTTCACTTTTTCCGCGGTGGGAATCCCCTCCTCGCTCCATCCACGATAGGCATAGTAATTGCTCAACAACTCTCCGATCGGCGGCAGTTGGTTGCTCAACCCCTCGCCCGTCCGCTTCAATGTCATAAACCGGTACGGCAGAAAATCGTCCTTGCGGCTTGCCCCGAGTCTGACGTTGAAGAGTCTCTTCATGTTGGTCAGTCTTTCGCCCGCCTTCATGTATTCGGGAATATCCATGCCCCAATCCGTGATCATGTTCAGAAAATCCACGTGATTCGTCACATTGACGGCCTTCCCCACCTGCGAAAAGCGGCACAGGATCATCGCGTCCATGACGCTCATCAGATCCTGCATCTTGCAGGTGAACACTTCTTTGCCTTCGATCTGATAAGGATTCTGAGGCTCCGTGATGCCGATTTCGGGCATGGACAGGGCCAGTTCATAGGGGTGACTCCAACTGGCGTTGTGGCAGGCCCCTCTGGCTTCCGTTGCGTAGGAAAGGGCCTGGCTGAAGAATCTCCTGGGATCATGGGCCGACGGTTCCAGCCCTTTCACCTGGATCGCAAATTCAATGGCGTTATGCCCCAAAGCCTCCGCCATCTTTTTTGATCCCTCGGCCATGAGTTTGCCGAGCCCTTCGCCCTTGCCCATCTTGTGCACCATCTCAACCAGGGCGGGGGCGCTTCCCCAAACCAGATCCAGACCATCCGTATCTTTTTTGGTAATGATGCCTTTTTCAAAGGCCTCCATCGCAAAGGCGATCACACCGCCTGCGGAAATGGTATCCATCCCGTAGCGGTTGCACAATTCGTTTGCCTTGGATATCGCCGGGAGGTCATCGATCAGGCATAACCCGCCAAGGGTCCCCAGCGTCTCATACTCCGGCCCCTCGCAATCCATCGGCGCATAGGGCCCCTCGGCAACCTTGATGTGGCGGCCGCAGGCGATCGGGCAGCTCTTGCAGGCCTTCCTTCCGGAAAGGATGGTGTCGTGCATGGCGATTCCGTTGATCTTCTCGACACCGGGCCATCTCCCCTGGCGCCAGTTTTTCAGTGGAAAATTGCCGATTTTTTCATAGTTGGCCAGGCCACCGGAGGTGCCGTATTTGGTAAAGCCTTCCGTCGCCTTCCGGATGTGGGGCATTAATGCGCTGATGTACTCCTTGAGCTCCGCAGGCCTTGCGATCGGAACCCCGCCATCCCCGTGGACGACCATGGCCTTGAGATTTTTTGATCCCATGACGGCCCCCAAGCCGGTCCGTGCCGCCATTCTGACAATACTGCCAATGTGGGGAATCCCGGCGATGCCGGCCATCCGTTCCCCGGCCGGCCCGATGACGGCTGCCGTGGCTTTCTCCGACGTTTCCTTCTTCAACCAGCCGGCAGACTCGTAAGAATCCCTTCCCCAGATCGGCGAGGCGTCGCGGATTTCCGCCTTGCCGCTGTGCATCCAGATATAAACGGGCGCGTCGGCCTTGCCTTTGACGGCGATCCCGTCAAAACCGGCCTGTTTGCAGCCGACCGCCCAGGAGCCGCCGACGTTGGCGCCGCCGAAAAGACCGGTCTGCGGGGAACGAGAGACGAGATGATGCCTTCCGGTGGTCGGCGCCCCCGTCGCCGTACAGGGACCCGTCACTGCCGTCAGGATGTTATCCGGATCGAAAGGTTGGGTTTCGGCGCCGGTTTCTTCCAAAAGGATCTTCAAGCCCATTCCCAGACCGCCGATGTATTTGCGAAGGTCTCCTTCATCCAGTGTTTCGGTTTCGACCTTCCGGCTGGAAAGATCGATCCTCAACATCTTTTTATGATATCCGTACATGTATCGTGACTCCTTTCGTGGGGATTGGATCATCCATAACCCGCATCATAAACACCAAGCGCAGCTCCCACAGGTATGGGCAGCAGATTAATCAGCAGCCGTCGGGTGTTTCCGGCCGCCTCCTGTAATTCCGTCCCCCTCCCCTTTCAGGACAGTTTCAAAAGCCGATCTCTGAAGGAACAGGGATTGCGATGTCGGCAAACTGCACAGGGGAATGCCTTGATCCGATAAAGTTCCCGGCAGCCCTTCCGGTGATACACCATAGAAAACGGCGAAAAAGACGCAGGCGGCCAGGTAGGCACCCAGGATGGTCGCATGGCGTCCATCCGCTTCATATAAAGACAGATCAGGATTCGAGGTCAGGGCATTCTCCCAGGCGCATCCTACCGGGACCAATGTGGCCCCAAGCTCCCCGCTGATCTCCTGATAGGCATCCGTGATGGTCTTTTGCATTCCGGGATCGTTCCGGCTGGCCCACGTCATATAAAATGCCGTTTTTGAGTCTGTTTTACCGATCTCTTCATCCAGCAACCTTGCATTCGTGAACATCTTGTTCTTATCTTCGAGGGCCCCCCGGCTCCGCTCCTGCAGAACCACATAATCCCACCTGCCACCGGAGATCAAATCCAGGCTCCGTGAATTCTGCCGGTGCCACTCCAGTCCGACACGACTCTCCGCATTCATTGCGATGTGGAGATGATTCCGGTAACCGGCGGCGTTGGCCAGTTCCAGCATCAGTTTTGGTACATTGTGGGTATACGTATGACTGTTGCCCAAAAACAGCAACCGCCGGGGCGCCTGATCCCGATTCATCAAGAACGACTCCAGATATGGCCAAGGGGCCTTCGTTATCGATTCGCGACAAGTCTGCCGCCTGGTTTCTTCCATCCTCCGCGCCAAAAAGGGTTCATCCACCCGCCGCATAACTGAAGATGGTTATGACATCGCCATCGGCAAGCATCATTTCAGACGACCCCAGAAAACCAATATGGTTCCCATTTTTCAGGATATTGACATATGGTCTGACTTGATCTTCCGCATCAAACACCGCCTTTCCAAAAGCGGCGTCTGCTTGCGCCAACCCGTGCAAGAACGCCTGAACCGTTTCCCCTTCCGGAATTTCGTAGTTTATTTTTCCTCCCAGCATATCGCGGAATTCAGCCATGGGTCTGATGGTGACTTTCATATTTTTTGTCGGTTCATTCGCTTAAAGCGTCCTTTGTTTCGTGGTCCGGACCGTCTCTTCTTCCAGCGGCTGGGTTTCGACCTTGCGGCATCTGGAATCCACACGCGACATCCACGGTCAATCTCTCAGCGATGTCCGCCGTTGCCCGTCGACTTTACAGGCAGTTCCGATAGATGCCTTCGATGTCCGCGGCCGTCATCGCACGGGGATTCACCGACAACAGGCGTGTATTGGCCGCCGCCGCCTTGGCCATGGCCGGAATCACATCCTCCGGGATTTTGAGATCCGTGAGAGAGTGGGCCATTTTCATGTCGTTCAGGATGGATTTTACGGCCTCCGCCGCCGCATAGGCCTGATCGATCAGGGGCAGGCCTTCCACGTCCTCGCCGAGGCATCGGGCGATCATAGCGAACTTGGGAATGTTTCCGATCACGTTGAATTCCATGACGTAGGGCAGGAGCAGGCCGTTGGCGACGCCGTGGGGAACGTGGTATTCGACACCCAGCGGGTACGAAAGGGCATGCACGCCGTTGACTCCGGCATTCGCCAAAGCGATGCCGGCGAAAAGGCTGCCGATCGCCATGTCGTAACGGGCCTCGAGGTTTTCTCCCTTGGCGACGGCCGTACGGATGCTGCGGCTGATCATGACCATCGCTTCCTTCGCAAAGAGGTCCGTAATCACGCTTGCCTTCGTAAAATGGGTGAAGGCCTCTACCGCATGTGCCAGGGCGTCCATCCCGGTGGCGGAAGTAACGGAGGGCGGCATCGAGACGTGAAGATAGGGATCGACGATGGCAATCCGGGGCAGAATATAGGGACTGATAATGACCTTCTTTCCCTTGGCGGCCGGATCGGACAGAACGGCGTTGGGCGTGACCTCCGCGCCGGTTCCCGCCGTCGTGGGAAGCAGGATCGTCGCAATGCCCGGATTCTTGATCAGGTCGGCGCCGACGTAGTCGGTCACATGACCGGGGTTGGTCAGCATGACGGCCGTCACGGAAGCAACGTCCATGGCGCTGCCGCCGCCCAAACCGACGATCAGGTCGTATTTGCCCTCCCGGGCGACAGCGATGCAGGCATCCTGGCAGGCCAGATCCGGTTCCGGTTTCACCTGGCTGAACACCTCCACGCCGATGTCCTCTTTCACGAGGATGCTCTTGATGGTTTCCGCGATGCCCGAATCAGCGACTCCCTTATCGGTTACGAGCAAGGCGCTCCCGACTCCCAAGGCCTTGGCCTCCGGTCCGAGTTTCTCCGCGGCGCCGAAACCGGCCAGGATTAGATTGGGTGATCGAAAGCTGAGGATTTGGTTCATGGAAGGGCTCCTTTCTGTAAAGGGTGTTAAGATATGTTGCAATTATTTTAACAAAATATTGTATACACTATATTCGACACAGCTCATAGTAGGGGATCACCGATTTGTCAAGAAGAAAAAAGCTCCTGAAGAAAAATATTTTTCGTTGGGTTGGAAATTTTCGATTGCTGCGTTTGGGTAGAGACTCTACGGCGCTTTGAACCATGTCGGGAAAAGATCCCGTGCCGCTTGTTGATCGCTAAATCAACTGATTCCGATTGGTCGTCAGGGAGGTGATAATCACGTCCCTGACTTTGCGCAAGTGGATTTTCATGGTATTCTCCGCCAAATCCACATCCTTCGCTTTGCATGCCTCGATCATCATCGCGTGATGCTCAATGTAGGTTTCAAAAAAACGGGGAAAGCTGACTGACATGTACTGGTATCGGTAGATTCTTCTTCTTAGTATGACGATGAACTGGCACAGGCTCTCGTTGTCGGCCATTTCACGGAAGAAGGCGTGGAAAAGTGCATTGTTCTGGAGCCACAATTGCGTATCCCCGCTGCTGGCCGCTTTCATCATCTTCTTGTGAAGATCTTCCAGGTAGGCGATATCCTTCTTCGTCATTTTCCTGATGGCGACTCGAACCGCATAGCCTTCCAGCAATTCCCGGAGATCGTAGATCTCCTCCACCTGTTTGACGGAAAGCTTCGCAACCTCGATACCCTTGTTCCTTTCGAAGCTGATCAATCCCTCGGATTCTAGCTGCCGAAGAGCTTCCCGTATCGGGCTTCTGCTGCCCTTGTAAATGTCCGAAAGTTTCTTCTCCGTTAGGCGCTCGCCTGATAGGAGATGCCCGAAGGTGATGTCGTCCCGGATCTTCTCGTAAATGTCCTGACGGACCGACTTTTCGAGATGTTTGTTGGCCACGATACCTCCCGACGCTGAAATGGGTTTAAAAAGTCGGACAATCGCGTTGAGATGCATCTGCTCCTTATCCCCAATTATATGTATACACGATTGTCGTCAAAAATTTTAACAGAAATCCTTATAACCTGTCAAGCAAGTTCCTTCACCGTAATCCACCACCAACTTTTGGATGGGCGGGTTTTCATGCATTCGGAACTCCTTTTGTTGGTTCCGGGGGAACAAATGAACCGGGATCATTGAGATCGAGATTGAGTGGAGATGGTGCGTCATTACGAAGACACAGGCTTGTTGCTTTTTTTTGAAAAAGGGAATATGTGACTCTACAGGAAAGATCCATGAAGAGGCGCCCCGGTCCGCTGTCGGCGCCTTATTCATTTGGGAATTTCAAGGAACTGTACAATTGTTCATCACCTGCATGAGGGAGTCTTCTGCCGGATGTCCTGAAGAAGATTATCCCTATTTCATCAACATCCGCGGCGGCCTTCTGAAGGCGGGTTCCCCTGTGCGGGCGATGCATCTGATCGAGATCCTGGCCGGGCGGGGTGCGGCATGATGGAGAAAATGGTCAAGATCGATTTTCGCGAAAACTCCCGGAACGCCTCCCCGACCGTCGTAGCGGCGACGCAGAACAGCACCCGCACGGCTCTGCGAAAGCGCGCCGAAGTCGTCGCGGAGTTCGGCGAGGAGCGCTGGCAGGAGCTTCGAAAGGCCGGTCACGACGTCCGGCTGCACGCGCTGACCCACATGGACCGGTATCTCGCGATGGTCGAAGAGAAGGTCACCGCCGCCGGAGGACATGTCCACTGGGCCGGAAACGCCGAGGAGGCCCGGGAAATCGTTCTCAACCTCGCCTCCGAACACGGCGTCCGGAGCATCGTCAAGGTCAAGAGCATGGTGTCGGAGGAGATCGACCTCAACCCCGCGCTGGAGGCCCGGGGAATCCGGGTCTACGAAACGGACCTGGGCGAATTCATCGTGCAGTTGGCCGGGCAGCGTCCCTCGCACATCACCGCCCCGGCGCTCCACATGACCAAGGAGGAGATTGCAGCCCTCTTTCGCGAAAAGCTCGGGATCAACGCCCGCCCCGTGCCCGAGGAGTTGACCGAGCATGCCCGGCTGAGGCTCCGCCCGGAATTTCTCAACGCCGGCATGGGGATCTCCGGCGGCAATTTTCTGATCGCAGAGACCGGTACGCTCCTGATCGTGACCAATGAGGGAAATGGACGGCTCAGCACGTCGCTGCCCCCCGTCCACGTCGCCGTCGTCGGGATCGAGAAGGTGATTCCGGACTGGGAGAGCGCCGCGGTACTGCTCAAGCTTCTGGCGCGCAGCGTCAGCGGCAGCAAGATCACCGCCTACAACACCTTCATCACGGGCGTCCGGGAAGGCGGTCCGAAGGAGTTCCACCTGGTGTTGCTGGACAACGGCCGTTCGCGGATCCTCGCGGACGACGTCGCCCGGGAGGCGCTCCTGTGCATCCGCTGCGGGGCCTGCATGAACACCTGCCCCGTCTACAACCAGGTCGGCGGTTACGCCTACGGGGGGGTCTATCAGGGGCCCATCGGATCGATGCTCACCCCCCTGCTCATGGGAACGAAGCTCGCCGGCGGCCTGCCTTTCGCCTCCACGCTCTGCGGGGCCTGTGCGGAGCTCTGCCCGGTGATGATTCCAATCCCCGAGATCCTGCTGCACCTCCGGAGGCGCTTCATCGAAGGGGATTCATTCGAGAAACCCTCGGTTTCGGGAACCTTGAAGGCGATCGCCAGGGTGGGCCGGTTTCTCCTGGGATCGCCCCTGTTGTACCGTCTCGGCGCGCTGATCGGCAGAACCCTCCAGGCGCCGTTTCGTCGCGGCGACTGGCTCCCCTCCCTGCCACCCCCGTTGAACCGCTGGACCTCCGCGAGGCCATTCCCGGCATTTCGGGGGGACTTCCGCAGTTGGTGGAAGAATCGGCAAGGGGCGGTAAAACCGATGGAGGGAAAATCTCATGAGTAAGGCGCCTTCGTCCAGAGAGGTCATTTTGGCCGACGTGCGGGCAGCCCTCGTAGCGCACGCCGCCTCACCGTTGCAACCGCTCCCCGCCTCAGCCCGGTTCGAACCGAGAAAAGCGGCCGCCCTCGGCGAAGAGATGGAAATGATGCTCCGCGAGGTCAAACGGTTGAGCGGCCATGGGCTCCTGGTCCGCGGGCGGGAAGCCTTCGCCGCGGCCCTCGATCGGCTGATCAGGGCTGAAGGGATAAGGACGGCGGCGTTCAACGATCATCCATTTTATCATCCGTACGGCATCGCGGGGCTCCTGAAGGGTTTCGGGGTTCGGATCGTCTCCCCGGACGGCGACGGACGCGGGCTTGCGGAGTGCGATCTGGGAATCACCGTAGCGGATGCGGCGATTCCCGAGACGGGGAGCGTCCTGCTCCGCACGACGCAGGGGCAATCCAACCTGCTGTCGCTGCTGCCCCGCGTTCATCTGGCGCTGGTCATTCCGGAGACATTCCTTGCGGATCTCCACCAGACCTTCACACTGGCGAAGGGAGACAGACACTTTGTGCTGGTCAGCGGATCAAGCCGCACCGCGGATATCGAGAAGATCCTGACCCTCGGCGTTCACGGCCCCAAATCCTTTCATGTGTGGATTTGCGAAGGAGAGGAAAAGACCGTTCATGGGGATAGACCTTGACAAGAAGGCCGGGCTCGGATTAGAAATCACGGGCGAAAATCATCACCGATTCGGGCACACACTGAAAGGCGGGAAAAGCAAGGATGGAAAAGAAGATAAGGGGCTCAAACGAGCTCTTTGCAGGGATTACCGGCGCCTATCCCCGGTCGATATTCAAATCCGTGGGCTATCATCGCGATGAGCTGAAAAAGCCCGTGATCGGCGTCGTCAGTTCATGGTCGGAGATGCACCCGGGCAGCTATCTGAACAAGGAGTTTGCCCAGTTCGTCAAGGCGGGAATCTGGTCCGCCGGAGGAACGCCGGTCGAATTTCATACGATTGCGATCTGCGACGCCGTCGCCCAGGGGAACGGGATGCATTACGTCCTCCCCAGCCGTGAGGTCGTGGCGGCGGAGATCGAAGTGATGGTCGGGGCGGGCGGCTTCGACGGCCTCGTGCTGATCCCCTCCTGCGACAAATCGCCGGCGGGAATGCTGATGGCGGCGGCGCGCCTGAACATCCCGACCATCTTCCTCCCCCCGGGGCCGATGCTCTCCCATGTCCGGAATGGCGAGCAGTTCGTCCTGTGCGATATCAAGGAGGCGATGGGGGCCCTGAAGGATGAAAAGATCGATGCGGAGGAGTTCGGGGCGATTGAGGATGATACCTGCGCCACCGCCGGCGTCTGCGGCATGATGGGGACGGGAAATACGATGGGCTGCATCATCGAGGCGCTGGGGATGAGTCTTCCGGGCGCCGCGACCACCCCGGCCGTCTACGCCGCCAAGAGACGCCAGGCCAAGCTTACCGGGGAAAGGGCCGTCGCGCTGGTCCGCGAAAAGGCGCTCCCCCGCGCGATCCTGACCCGGAAAAATCTCTTGAATGCCGTCCGCTTCCTGATGGCGATCGGCGGTTCGACAAACGCCCTCCTTCACCTTCCGGCCATCGCCCGGGAAGCGGGGTTTGAACTCACGCTGAGGGAGATCGACGAAATCTCCACCGCAACCCCCTGTATCGCCAAATTCAAGCCTTCCAGCAAATATACCTTATGGGATTTCTTCACGGCCGGCGGCGTGGGCGCCGTCCTCGGGGAGCTGAAAACCCTGCTCAACCGGAAGGTCATGACGGTCACGGGCAAGACGATTGAAAGCTATTTCGGAGTCGTGAAGAACCGCGAGATCATCCGGACGCTGGAAAATCCGCTGCAGCCGCAGGGCGGCATCGTCATCCTTCGCGGCAACCTCGCGCCGGACGGCGCGGTCGTAAAGGTCAGCGGCATCCGGGGATCCAAGCCGCGCCACGTGGGAACGGCCAAGACCTTCGACTCCGAAGAGGACGTGCTGAAGCAGATCATGGGCAAGTCGATCCGTCCCGGGGACATCCTCGTCATCCGGTACGAAGGGCCGCGCGGCGGGCCCGGCATGCGGGAGATGTCGATTCCCGCGGGCATCCTGACCGGGATGGGGCTTGGCGACAGCGTTGCGATGGTCACTGATGGACGGTACTCCGGCGCCACGCGCGGTTTCTGCATCGGCCATGTCGCGCCGGAGGCCCAGGTGGGCGGGCCGATCGCGGCGGTCCGGGACGGGGACCAGATCGAAATCGACATTCCCCAAAAGAAGCTGAGCCTGCTCCTTCCGGACGGGGAGATCGCCGCCCGTCTGAAGGCCATGCCGCAGCGGCCGGCGCCGATCGATACCGGTTTCCTCGGCCTCTACTGCCGTCACGCGACGCAGTCGGATAAAGGCGCCGTGCTGGAGATCTGATCCGGCGAAAAGAGGCTTTCATAACAGAGAAAAGGAGTAAGAAGCCGGTGGCCAAGGCATTGAAAATCAATACCCGCGACAACGTCGCGGTGCTCCTCGAAGGCATCCGCTCCGGCGGGACGGTCGATGTGATGACCGGTGAAGGGGTGATGCAGTTGGAGGCGCGGCAGGAGATCCCATTCGGACACAAGATCGCTCTGGCGAATCTAAGCGCCGATCAGCCGATCATCAAGTATGGCGAGGAGATCGGCCGGGCACGGACGGCGATCCTCGCCGGTGACTGGATCCACCTTCACAATCTCTACTGTCGCCGGGGTCACGAAGATCGGGGAGAACAGGATAAGCGATGAATACATTTCAAGGATATCGAAGGGCTCAGGGACTCCCGGGCACCCGGAACGTGGTCGCCGTCATTCCGTCGGTCTTTTGCGCCAACACCGTGGCCCGGCGGATCGCCGAACAGGTGGACGGCGCGATGGCTTTTTGTCATCCCGTCGGCTGCAGTCAGGTCGGACTCGATCTGGAGCTGACCGCCCGCGGCCTGAAAGGGCTGGGGAGGCATCCCAACTTCTACGGCGTCGTGGTGGTCGGCCTGGGCTGTGAACGCCTCCAGGCGCGGGAACTGGCCGAGGGGATCGCCGCCTCGGGCAAACCGGTCGAGATGCTGGTGATCCAGGAGGAGGGGGACACGCTGCAGGCCATTGCGAAGGGGGTCGCCTTCGCCTGCCGCCTGGTCGAAGAGGCCTCCCGGCAGACTCGGGAAGCGTTTCCCCTTTCCGAGTTGAGTCTCGGTCTGAAGTGCGGCGGAACGGACGCCACCTCCGGCATCGCGGCCAACCCCGCCCTCGGCTGGGTCACCGACCGGATCTGCGAAGCCGGCGGCCGGGCGATCTTCACCGAGGTGACGGAGCTGATCGGGGCGGAGCAGATCCTCGCCGGACGCGCCGTCAATCCCAAGGTCGCAGGTCAGATTCTCTCGACGATCGGCAACATCGAAAAGAGGCTCTCCGCCGCCACGACAGGCGCGGAAATGCAGCACCGTTCAGCACTGATCTCTCCGGGAAACCAAGACGGGGGACTCACCTCCGTCGTCGAAAAGGCGCTGGGGGGGATCTACAAGGCGGGGACCGGATCGATCAGCGGCTGCCTCGGCTACGGCGAATATCCGGCAGGTCCGGGCCTCTACCTGCTCGACTGCGTCGGCCACGACGGGGAGGCGGTGACGGGTCTTGTCGCTTCCGGCTGTCAGGAGGTCGTCTTCACGACGGGCCGCGGGACGCCGACCGGATTCCCCGGCGTGCCGGTCATCAAGATCACCGGAAACCGGGCGACCTATGACCGAATGAGATTCAACCTCGATTTTAACGCCGGGGGAATCGTGGAAGGGAGGCCCATCGCGGAGGTGGGCGCGGAACTCTTGGAAAAGGTTCTCCGGATCGGCTCCGGAGAACCGTCGCGGGCGGAGCTGCTCGGACACGACGAGCTGTTCTGCATCACGCGGATATAGGAGCCTGTTGAAAAAGGTTTGCCGGCTCTCATGTGAACCACCGGCCAAATCGAACAATTGATCCATTCACCATAAGGAGGTATGTCTGATGTTCAAGCTGCACGGTATCTACGCCCCGATCGCAACCCCGTTTGCGGGAGGGGAGATCGCCTATGACAAACTGGAAAAGAATCTGGATTTCTGGCTGGGGTCCGACCTCGAAGGGATCGTGGTCATGGGGTCGAACGGGGAATTCGTCCTGCTTTCGCCAGCGGAAAAAGAGGAACTGATGCGGTTCGTCTGCGCCCGGGCGAAGGGGAAAAAACCGGTCATCGCCGGGACCGGCGCCGAGTCGACGGTGGAGACGATGCGCCTCAACGAAAGGGCCGCCGAAGCGGGGGCCGACGCCGTCCTGATCGTCACGCCGAACTACTACAAGGGGGAGATGACCGATCCGGTTCTTGCACGCTTCTACAGCGATGTGGCCGATAAGAGCCCGCTGCCGGTCATCCTCTACAACATGCCCCGCAACGCCGGGATCAACATCTCCGCAAAGCTGGCCGTCGACCTGGCAAAACACCCGAACATCATCGGGATCAAAGACAGCGGCGGCAACATCGTCCAGATCGCAGACATGATCCGCAAGGCGCCGGATGGTTTTTCGGTGTTTGCGGGATCGGCGAGCTATCTCTATACGAGCCTCGCCCTCGGCGCAACGGGGGGCACCCTCGCGCTGGCCAACATCTTCCCGAACGAGTGCGCCCGCCTGCAGACGCTCTTCGAGGCCGGCAAGATCCGGGAGGCGAGGGATCTGCAGATGAACCTGATCGACAGCAACAATGCCGTAACGGCCCGGTGGGGCATCCCCGGCCTCAAGGCGGCGATGGAGATGATCGGCCTCTACGGCGGAGATCCCCGTCCGCCGCTGCTGCCCCTGAAAGAGGCGGACCGGGGGGAGCTCCGGAAGGTCCTGATGCAAACCGGTTTCTTCCCGAAGGCAAGCGCTTGATTTCCAGCGGCTTCGATCAGACGACCGCGATTTAGGAAATCCTCGGCCATCCCGCCGGATGGCCTCCAAAAACAATCGGTGACGCAACGCCCAGGGCCTCGATCCGACGAAAAACGGATCGAGGCCTTTTCATTTTCCGCACCGACGCCCTCCCCCGAGGAGATCCCCTTCCGAAATTGAATGATTTTCCAGCCTCTTTCATTTCTTCTGCAGCCCTGAGGATCTTTCCATGGTTTGCCGCAGGGCGATTCATTTTTTTATTGACAGACTGGTATCTCCATGTTAGAGGCATCGGCAAAGGATTACCGATGCCGATGAATCAGATTTTCAACGTCGAAGATATCGAGAAAAAGACTCTCCTCGTCCTCAGGATTCTCCACGAATCGCCGGAACCGGTGGGGGCGCGAATTATCTCCCGGCGGATGCAGGAACACGGCGTGACCCTGAGCGAGCGGGGGGTCCGTTATCACCTGAAGATGATGGACGAACGGGGGTTGACCCGTCTGATCGGCCGGCATGACGGCCGGACCATCACGGAGCAGGGAATCGATGAGATCGCCCATGCAAGGGTCCACGACAAGATCGGCTTTGCCATTTCCCGCATTGAAATCCTCGCCTACCGAACATCGCTCGACCTGGACCGGAGGCAGGGGCTTACCCCCGTCAACGTTTCCTTCTTCCCCAAAAAGGTTTTCAAAAAGGCGCTGGAACTGATGAAACCCGCCTTCGGCGCCGGCATCCATGTCAGCGAACTGGTCGCCTGCGCCGAGGAGGGCGCCCGACTCGGCGAGGTCATGGTCCCGGCGGGATACATCGGTTTCGCGACGGTCTGCAGCATCGTCGTGAACGGCATTCTGCTCAAGAGCGGCATCCCGATGGATTCCAGGTTCGGCGGCATCCTCCAGGTCCGGAACGGACAGCCGCTCCGTTTCATCGAGCTGATCCAATATTCCGGATCGTCCCTCGACCCCTCGGAGGTGTTCATCCGGGGGCGGATGACCTCCGTCCGCCAGGCGGCGGAGAAAGGAGAGGGGAAAATCCTGTCCAATTTCCGGGAGATCCCCGTACCGGCCCGGAAGCTGGTCGGCGAACTGATCAAAAAACTTCAAAATGCGGGGATCGGCGGCGTCCTCTCCATCGGCGAGATCGGCGAGCCGATCTGCCAGATCCCGGTCGACATGA
>CAYSSF010000005.1:0-52344 GCA_964433455.1 uncultured Syntrophaceae bacterium | reverse complement strand
ATCACGCCGCAGTCCCTTGAAGGATTTTCTGGCAACTCGGTTGCAGGGCGCCCGACGAGACGACCGGATTGCCGGGTTCTTCAGCTCTTCCCTGCTGGTGGTGGCAGGTGATGCCTTGAAACAGTTTGTATTGACAGTCAATCTTGATTTGTATATAACAGATTCGCTATTTGTTATAGACAATTGGCTTTGTGTATAACCCGTTGGAGACAAGATGCAACCCTTTGAACCGCAACAGCTTCCGATTGACGATATCCAGTGGGATTCCCTGATCCCCTTGATCGGCAAGGCAACTCGCTCCCTGGGCCTATTATGACGGGATCCTGTATGGGCTCGCCAATCCCGATGTTCTCCTTTCCCCCCTCGCGACCCAGGAAGCCGTTTTATCCTCAAAGATTGAAGGCACGCAGGCAACCTTGGGCGAGGTGTTGAAGTTCGAGGCCGGGGCGGCGCCGGTTGAGGAATCCCGTGTCCGGGATATCGAAGAAATCATGAATTATCGGCGTGCCATGCGTCGGGCCGAAGAGGAATTGAAAACCCGCCCCTTCTCTTTGAATCTCTTGAAAGAACTCCATGCTGTGCTTCTGGACGGTGTCCGAGGAAAATTCAAGGCCAGAGGACAATTCCGTGTTACGCAAAACTGGATCGGAATTCCCGGAACGCCCATCGAAGAGGCGCAATTCATTCCTCCCGATCCCATGAAAATGATCGAACATTTGTATGGCTGGGAGAAGTACTATCACTTCGATCGCCCCGATCCGCTCGTTCAGTTGGCGATCGTTCACGCCCAGTTCGAGTTGATTCACCCGTTTCTTGACGGCAACGGTCGCCTGGGCCGTATGATTGTTCCGCTTTTTCTCTTTGAAAGAAAACTGATCTCCAGTCCGGTGTTCTACATCTCTGCGTACCTTGAAAGCCACAGAGAAGAATATGTGGCCGGTCTCCGGTCGTTGAATGAGAAGACACCGGCCGCCTGGACACGGTGGATCGGATTCTTCCTTGGCGCAATGGACGAACAATCCAGGGAAAATACCAGGAAGGCACGGGCTATCATCGATCTGTACAGCCGCTTGAAGGGCAGGATCATCGACCTGACCCACTCTCAATATGCCGTGCCGCTTCTGGATTGTTTATTCGATCAGCCGGTCTTTACAAGTGCCCAATTTGACGATCGTCCTGGGATGCCCAGTAAGCCGATGATCATGAATATGCTTGGGCGTCTGAAAAGCGCAGGGATCCTCAAGGTCGTGCGGGAGGGCAGCGGGCGCAGACCGCAAATCCTGGCTTTGGTGGAACTCATCAATATTTGTGAAGGCTCTGAAATTATCTGATTTTCAGTGAAGTGATCATTCACGGATCGGTGACAACGAATGATTCATCGCTATTCCTCCCGCCGCAGCCCCTTGAAGGATTTCCTGGCCACCCGGTTGCAGGGCGCCTGCCGGTACGACCGGATCGCCGGGTTTTTCAGCTCCTCCCTGCTGGAGGTGGCGGGCGAGGCCCTGGAACGGATGACGCCGGAAGACGGCGAGGCTTGCGTTCGGATGGTCTGCAACTCCTGCCTCAATCCTTTGGACGTCCAAACCGCCCGGGCAGCCAAGTGGGGGATGCACCGCGAATGGTGCGCCTCGCTCCCCGCCGAGATCGGCGCACCCCTGAAGGCCAGGCTCCAGCGTCTCTACGATTTTCTCAGCAGCGGCCTTTTCAAGGTGAAGGTCCTTCCCGACGAGGCCTTCGGTCTGATCCACGGCAAGGCCGGCGTGATCTCCCGGACGGACGGATCGCGGGTCTGCTTTATCGGCAGCGCCAACGAGTCCCGGACGGCCTGGGTCAGCAACTATGAGCTGGTCTGGCTGGACGAGAGCGAGGAGGGCGTCCGGTGGGTGCAGGAGGAATTCGACGCCCTGTGGTCCTCCCCCCAGGCGGTGGACCTGGCGGAGGCGGTCGTGCAGGACGTGGCCCGGCTAATCCACCGGGTCGTCATCCCCGACATCGACACCTGGAAGAAGGAAGAGGCCGACCCTGCCGAACCGATTGTGGAGCTGCCCATCTACCGCCGGGAGAACGGCCTCTGGGCGCACCAGAAATCCTTCATCAAGCTGGCCTTCGACGCCCATAAAAACGGCGGCGCCCGCTATCTCCTGGCCGATCAGGTAGGTTTGGGGAAGACCATCCAACTGGCTCTCGCCGCTAAACTGATGGCCCTCTACGGCGACAAGCCCGTCCTCATCCTCGTCCCCAAGCCGTTAATGATCCAATGGCAGGACGAGATCTGGAACCTCCTGGAGATGCCCTCGGCGCGTTGGAACGGCCGGCAGTGGATCGACGAGCAGGGTGTGGCCCATCCCGAATTCGGCCCCCAGGGGATGCGAAAATGCCCCCGTCGGATCGGCCTCATGTCCACAGGGTTGATCATCCGTGGATCGGAAATGGTTGACCTGATCAAGGACCGCGACTACGAATGCGTGATCCTGGACGAGGCGCACCGGGCCAGGCGATCCAATCTCGGCCCCACGCACAGGGGAGAGAAGGCCGAGCCCAACAACCTGCTGCGCTTTTTGATGGATATCGCTCCGAGAACCCGGAGCCTGCTGTTGGCCACGGCGACGCCGGTGCAGCTCGATCCTATCGAGGCGTGGGATCTCCTGAACGCCCTGAACGAGGGGCAAGACGGCGTCCTTGGTTCCCTGTATAGCCGGTGGCGGACCCGGCCGCGGGAAGGGATTGACCTTGTTCTCGAACAGGTGATGCCTGCCGAAGAGATGACGGACCTCTGGGAGTGGATGCGCGACCCCCTGCCGCCCCAGGAAGAAGGCATGGATTTTGAGTTGCTCCGCCGGAGCCTGAATATCGATCCTTCCGAGCATTGGATTTCTCCGGAGGCGTTCCACAAACTGGGCAAGCCGGATTTGCAACGGATCAAGCGCCTGTCGCGTGACTTCTTTCCGAAGCATAACCCGTTCATCCGTCACATCGTCCGGCGGACCCGAGATTTCCTGGAAAATACCATCGATCCCCAGACCAATGAGCCCTATCTCCAGCGGATTGAGGTGCGCCTCTTCGGCGAGAGCGATGCCGAGGCTATTGGCCTGCCCCCTTTTCTCCGGGACGCTTATGACGCCGCGGAGGAATTCTGCGCCATTTTGGCCCGTCGGCCCGGACTCAATTCAGGTTTCATGAAGACGATGCTGCTGCGCCGGGTGGGCAGCACCATCGAGGCGGGCAGGTTGACCGCAATGAAAATGCTTGGGACTCAACCTCAGGGTGATCAGGCGGACGAGGAAGGGGAAAACGAGGAGGAAGAGAAACTATCCTCCCTCTATCCGCTATCCCATGAGGAACGGGCGGTGTTGGGGCGCTTCCTGAAAATCCTGGAGGAGAACCGCGATGAGGACCCGAAACTCCGCCAAGTTGAGCGGATTCTCACGGCGAATGACATCACTGCCGGCGGCTGGCTTTCCCTGGGTTGCATCATCTTCAGCCAGTACTACGATTCAGTCCTCTGGCTGGGTCTGCATCTGTCGAAACGCGTGCCCGACGAAAAGATCGGCGTCTATGCCAATGCCGCGAAATCGGGGATCATCGAAAATGGTATCTTCCGCCGCGTGAATCGGGATGAAGTCAAAAAAAGCATTACGGCCGGGGAATTGAACCTGGTCATCGGAACGGATGCCGCCTCGGAGGGGCTCAACCTGCAACGCCTGGGTTCCCTGATCAATCTCGACCTTCCCTGGAATCCGACGCGACTGGAACAACGCAAGGGACGGATCCAGCGGATCGGCCAGTTGCGGCCGGAGGTCCTGATCTACAACATGCGCTACAGGGGTTCCGTGGAGGACCGCGTCCATCAGCTCCTGTCGGAGAGATTGGTGAATATCCGAAACATGTTCGGCCAGATTCCAGACACCCTGGAAGACGTCTGGGTGGCCGCTGCCTTGAGTGATGAAGAGGAAGCCAAGCGGGTTATCGATGCCGTCCCGAAACGCCACCCCTTCGAGATGCGCTACGACCGGATTGAAAGTGTGGATTGGGAATCCTGCAGCCGGGTCCTGGACTCAGCCAGCCAGTTGGAGGCGTTACGGGAGGGGTGGTAAAAGCAGAGTTTAATTTCGGGTCTGCGTCGTAAATATTCTTATTCGTCGGCAAGAAATGAAAATTACCGAGAGATGTGCAATTTGCGGGTGCGAGCTTCACAGAACAGGTACGACCGGATTGCAGGGTTCTTCAGCTCCTCCCTTCTGGAGGTGGCGGGAGAGGCCCTGGAGCGGATGACGCCGGAAGGCGGCGAGACCCAGGAAGCTGTTTTATCCTCGAAGATCGAAGGTACGCAGGCAATCCTGGGGGAGCTGTTGAAGTTCGAGGCCGGGGCAGTGGATAACGGCATAAAGTTTATGGCTGGACCGCGGTTGCGTGAAGCCGTAATCCGAGTGCCCGTACGACCTTAAGTACAGTAGCGAACTCCGGATTGCCTTCGGGTGATAACGCCTTGTAAAGGCTCTCGCGTCCGAGACCAGTTTCGCGAGCGATTTGCGTTATTGACAGACTTGGCAGGGGAAAAGATATCAAATCAAGCAGGTTGCCCCTGTCATTAAAGAGACGGCAACAGAAACGATCGTTATCACCGTTTATACGTTTTTCTTTTTGAAGGAGAGAGCGATGAAAATCAGTTATGATCCGGAAATCGACGCCCTTTATATCCGGCTGATTGAAGGCAAACATGAATGCCGCACCGTGAGACTGAAGGAGGAGATTGCACTGAACATCGGGCCGGATGAAAAACTTGTAGGAATCGAAATACTCGACGCCACAGAGGTATTAGGGCAAGGACGTATGCCCGATGTCACCCTTGAGAATATTCCCCTGGCGGCTGCCGTGTAATACGCGCAGGAACTGGAATCAGACGATCTGGTCTATCAAGAGGGTCATGGCCAAACGGCCCTATGGCATTTGAAGCAATCATTGAGCAAACAATGAATCAAAGGCGTTTGTTTGCATCATTGTTTGCTTCATGAATCAACCTGTTGATGCAAATCAAACAGACTGGCAGGTGCATGCTTGCGCCGGACCCGCTTTCCGCCCGCGGTCCTTCGCGTCGTCACGCTTTTTGGTTTGCTTTTTCCCCCACATTCCTTTAAAAAAAGAACGTATCCTCAAGGCTGTCTGAGGTCTGCAAGGAATTCCAGTCCTCTTTTTCCGTTAGACGGGCAGTCCAGGACCGACGCCTAAACCCGGCGTCACCGCCAGGCCGCCCTTAAAAAAACCGGGAGTGAAGATGATCCAGGAAACCGTTTTTTATGAAATTGCCGCCATTCTGACCCTGGCCACCCTGTTGGGCTATATCGGGCAGAAGCTGCGCCAGCCCCTGATCATCATGTTTCTGGCCACGGGCATTCTTGCCGGGCCATCCTTTTTGGGGATCATCCAGAGCACCAGCCAGATCGAACTGCTCGCCCAGATCGGGATCGCCCTGCTGCTGTTCATCGTGGGACTGAAGCTCGATCTGCACCTGATCCGGACCACCGGCCCCGTCGCCCTCGCGACGGGCCTCGGACAAATCGTTTTCACCTCCGCGATCGGCCTGCTGATCGCCCTGGGCCTCGGCATGTCGCTGATCAGCGCCGCCTACGTGGCGGTGGCGCTGACCTTTTCCAGTACGATCATCATCGTCAAGCTCCTGTCGGACAAGAAGGAAATCGACTCCCTCCACGGCCAGATCGCCATCGGTTTCCTGATCGTCCAGGACATCGCCGCCATCCTCTCCCTGGTAGGGCTCACCTCCCTCGGATCGACCCTTGCCGCCGAGGATTCGGTCCTTCTGACCTTCCTGATGATCATGGCCAAGGGGTTGGGGTTGCTGGCCCTGGTGGGTCTGCTGATGAAATATCTGCTCCCCGGCCTGACGAAGCGCCTGGCCCGCTCCCAGGAGATGCTGATCCTCTTCGCCATCGCCTGGGCGGTCTTTCTTGGCGCTGCGAGCGAAATGCTCGGATTCGGCAAGGAGGTGGGCGCCTTTCTGGCCGGGGTCTCGCTGGCCTCCACGGGTTACCGCGACGCCATCGGGGCTCGCCTGACCAGCCTGCGGGACTTTCTCCTCCTTTTTTTCTTCATCGATCTGGGCTCCCGGCTGGACTGGTCCACCGTGGGGACGCAATTGGAAGCGTCGGTCATATTTTCTCTTTTTGTGCTGATCGGCAACCCCCTGATCGTCCTGGTGATCATGGGGATCATGGGCTACCGCCGCCGCACCGCCTTCCTGGCGGGACTCACGGTGGCCCAGATCAGCGAATTCTCGCTGATCGTCGCGGCGCTGGGCCTTTCCCTGGGCCATATCACAGCGGAGGTTCGCGGGCTGATCACCCTTGTCGGCGTGGTGACTATCTTCGCCTCCACCTACATGATTCTCTACTCCGGGCCGCTCTACAACCTCCTGTCCGGCGTCCTGAAAATTTTCGAGCGGCGCCATCCCTTCCGGGAGGATGAGGTCTGCTGTCTCCAGGAAGAGCTCCCCGTGGACGTGATCCTCGTGGGGCTGGGCAATTATGGGAGCGGCCTGGCGGAGAACATGCTGCAGCGGAAAAGGAACGTCATCGGGGTGGATTTCGACCCGGCCGCCCTGCAGCGGTGGCGTGCGCGCGGCATATCGGTGCTCTACGGGGATATCGCCGACCCGGAGATCCACGAACGGCTGCCCCTCCACAGGGCCCGCTGGGTCGTAAGCACCGTCCGCTCGCTGGAGTTGAATCTCGGCCTGATCGAACTGCTGAAAAGCCGGGGCTACAAGGAGAAGGTGGCGGTGACGGCGGCGTCGCCGGAGGAAGCCGAGAGTCTCGAAAAGGCGGGGGCAAACGTGGTTTTCCGCCCCTTCCGGGACGCGGCCGAACAGGCGGCCGACGCCCTGACCCATGCGATCGATGTGTTGCCGAAAAACATCGACTGGCCGATCACCTTTCAGGAGGTCCGCATCCAATCAGGGTCGATTTTCGCCGGTAAGAGGGTGCGAAACATCCCGCTGCGCTCGGCGACCGGGGTCTCGATCCTGGCGGTCAGCCGCGCCGGCAGCGTTCATTACGACCCCCAGCCGGACTTCCGGATTTTTCCCGGCGACCGTCTGGTCATGATGGGCTCCCCGGAGGAACTTCGCCAGGCGGAAAATCTCCTCAACGAGATGCAGGTGACCGGCGATGAGGAAAACCCGGAACGTTTCGTCCTCGCCGAAGTGGCGGTGGCTTTGGATTCGTCGCGGGCGGGAAGGACGCTGGCGGATCTCCAGTTCCGCCAAAAATACGGCGTCACCGTCGTCGGTATCCAGAGGGGCAGCCAACAGATCACCGCCCCCTCTCCCACCGAGGAGCTTGCCCCGGGCGACCGCCTGATCATCATCGGCAACGCCGTCGCCATCGGGGCGCTCAAACAGGATGAGCCGCTTTAAGCCTTTCCCGAGACAGGGCCCGTCGCGGTCTGCTGCGGGTGCGAGAGTACTTCTCGCGGGGCGAGTCTCCTGTGCGCTCGCGGGAATTTCATCCGATCCTGCCGGCAAACCCCGGCTGCCTGGGACTGGCGGAAATGGGCTGCATCCCGCGTCTCCGCCGGCAGGGGCAAGCCGTCCGGATCATAACACCGCCGCGGGGCGGCATAACCAAAGGAGAAATGCAGTGGCTTTCTTTTCCGAAGATGAAGGGATGCATTATGAAGGGTATTGCATCCGGCCGCCCAGCGAGGCCGACAGCATCCTGCTGCAGGTCACGGTCGGCTGCTCCCATAACCGCTGCACCTTTTGCGGCACCTACCGCGACAAACGCTTCCGGATCAAGGAGGATCGGATCATCCTGAGCGACATCCTCCATGCCGCCCGGCACATGCAAAACGAGGACCGCCTCTTTTTGATGGACGGCGACGCGCTGATCATTCCCCAGCCAAGGCTGATGTGGATTCTGGAACGGATCCGGGAGCACCTGCCGCGGGTGAAAAGGGTCGGGGCCTATGCGAATGTGAAGAGCATCAGGATGAAGTCGGTGGAAGAGTTGCGACAGCTATGCGAAACCAACCTCGGCATCCTCTATTACGGCGTCGAGACCGGCGACGACGAGATCCGGACGGCGATCCACAAAGGTTCCACAGCCGCGACCTGCATCGAAATGGGCCGCCGGGTCAAGGAGGCGGGCATCCGGTTGTCGGCCACAGTGCTTCTGGGGATCGGCGGCCGCGAGAACTCGCTCCGTCATGCCCGGGCGACGGGCGCGCTGTTGAGCGCGATGGACCCCGATTTTGTCGGGGCGTTGACGGTGATGCTCCTTCCCGGAACGCCGCTCTACGAGGATTACGCGAATGGGACTTTTGCGCTGCCCGATGAAACCAGGATGCTCCGGGAATTGCGGGAGATGATCGCCCATACCCATCTGACCCGGGGATATTTTTTCTCGAACCACGCCTCCAATTACCTTCCGATCAAGGCCAAGCTCCCCAGCGGCAAACAGAAGGCCCTCGATCTGATCGATGCGGCGCTGCGGGGAGAAGTCGGCCTGAAGCCCGAGTGGATGCGGGCGCTGTAACCGTTGGCCGATGTAAGTCTCTCCGAGGGTCGTTATCCTATGCGACGTTGTCGCCGCCGTAAAACCACGATGCCTTGAATCCGGGAGGTGAGGAAGGAGGAGAGGAGATGCAACCTTTCATCTCGATAGGATAGGCCTTTCCTTCTCCTTGTAGAGGGTCAAAAGGAGAAGAATGGCCCCGGCGCATGCAGTCATCAAAAGCCAGGCATAGCCATAAACATCCGTCCGATCCACCAGAAAACCAAAAAGCGGGGGACAGGTCAGGCTTCCCAGAAAACCGATGCTGTAGCCTACGCCGGTCGCAAGCCCGGTCGACTCCTTTCCGACGGCTTCGCCCACCATCGTGAGATAGATGGCGTTCCAGCCGATCCCGCTGATCCCGAAGGCGATGACGGCAACCAGGAGCAGCGGGGAAAGGGCGGGCCAGAAGGAGATCATGCCCAGCGCCAGCGAGGAAAAAAAGAGGATCAGCGCAATCAGGCGCAGGATCCGCTTTCGTTGCCCGGCCAGAAAATAATCGCTCGCCATGCTCCAAAAAACGCGGCCGGCGGCGCCGATCAGGAACGATAACGCAAAATATTGGCCCGCCTTGACAATCGGGAACTTCATCTCCTGGGTCAAAAAAAGGATCAGGTAAGTGGAAAAAGAGAACTGACTCGCCATGAAACAGAACGCGATCCCCCCCAGAATCAGGATGTCCCGATCCATGACCATCCGGAGAATTTTTTTCCAGACGATCGGCCGTCGCGGTTGGCCGGATCGAACCGGGGATTCCTTCAGCAAGCCGTAGATCAGGGCCGCCGAAGCCACCTCAAGCAGCCCCACGGCAAGAAGGCTGTGGCGCCAGGAAAGAAAGACCGCCAGGGCCGGAAGAAGGAGCCCCGCAAAGATCCCTCCGAAGTTGACGCCGGTCTGCTTGACCCCCATGGCCGTTGCCCGACCAACGGCAGGAAACCAGTCCAGGACGCTTTTACTCGCTGCGGGACCGACAATGCCGTTTGCCATGCCATAGATCAGAAGAATCGTCAGCGCAATCCAATAGGAAGGGGCCAGCGAAAAGAGAATGAGGAAGAGTCCGATCAAACCCATCGCCAACGTCAGCATCCGGCGCACACCCGCGAAGTCCACGATGAGCCCCGCCGGCATCTGGCTGATCGAGGCCCCGATCGACAACGCGGAGATCAGAAACCCGATCTGAACCGACGAAAGGTGTAGATCCTCTTTGATGAACGGCGCCAGGATTCCAAAACTGGAGATATTCATGAAGGCCAGGACATGAACCAGCCACAGGACACCGACGATCACCCAGCGATAATGGAATGTTTGAATATTTTTCATCATCCGGCCGCTACGATTTCGTGCCTGATATCTCTCATGGCGCCGAATCTTGTCCATTCCGTCGGTCCGGCAATCCGCCGGCAAAAAAAGAGGCCGTACCTTCACTGCCGGTACGGCCTCTCATCAATTGGCAAATCCCTATTTTTTGATGATGTATTCCGCGGCAGCCTCGACCCTCCGGTTCTTCTGCCGCCCTTCCTTCGTCGCGTTGGACTCGATCGGCCTGATCGGGCCGTAACCCTTCACGGCCAAGCGGGAGGCATCGATGCCGAACTTCGTCACCAGGTAATCCTTGACGGCGTCGGCGCGACGCTGGGAGAGCTTCTCATTGTACGTCAACCCGCCCGTATTGTCGGTATGCCCCTCGATCGTGATCTTGAAATCCGGGTGCGCTTTCATCACCTCCGCCAGATTGCCGATCTCATGATGGTACTGCTTCTTGATGATCGACTTGTCGAAGTCGAATTCCACCTTCAGGGTCACCCTTCCCTTCTCCACGATCGCGGCCTCCATGGCCTTCGCGGCCTGAGGCACCATCTTCTGGACGACCGGAGGAGGGGGAGGAGGGGGAGGAAGAGGCGGAGGAGTGCAACCGTCCGCATCCACTTTCACACCCGCGGGTGAACCGGGGCACTTGTCCAGGTAGTCGGGAACGCCGTCTCCGTCGGAATCGAGCGGGCAGCCGTCCATGTTCACTTTCACGCCTGCGGGCGTCCCGGGGCACTTGTCCTGATAGTCGTAGACGCCGTCGCCGTCGGAATCAAACGGGCAGCCGCTGCTGTTCACCCTCACACCGGCCGGGGTTCCGGGACACTTGTCGAGATAGTCGTATACCCCATCCCGGTCGGAATCGAGCGGGCAGCCAGCCCGGTCCACCTGTACGCCGGAAGGCGTCCCCGGGCATCTGTCGAGGTCATCGACGACACCGTCGCCATCGGAATCCTTGACGACCGCGGGGGCAGCCGCAGGTTCGGCGGCCCGGGTGGTCATCACCTCCGGCATCGCCTTCTTTGCGCCGCCGAAGGAGAACTCGATCCCCACCGTGTAGAGCAGTTCGTTGTAACGGTCATTCAATGGAAGGATGACATGGCGGACGTCAGCCCGGAGCGCCAGATTGTCCATCATGTAATACTTAAGGCCGGCGCCATAATCCACGGTGAATCGATCTCGATCTTTGGCCGGGCCGGAAACGCTGTAGCGACTTCCCCCAACGCCCACGGCCAAAAAGGGCACGAGACGGCTTTTGGGCATGAAATGGTAAAGACCTTCGATCCCGAATCCGTAGAGTTTCACAGAGGGATTTCCGGGCAGAGACTCGCTTTCCGTCGGAACATAGTGGAAGAATCCCTCGATGCCCAGGTTTTGTGTGAAATAGTAACCGCCCCGAAGACCGAAGACCGGCGCCGTCTTCAGATCCTCGTTGCCCTCAAAGGTGTATCCGCCGATGAAAGGGGTAACCGAAAAGGCTCCCGCCTTCACCTCCGCATGCCCTGCCGCAACGGTCGCCAACAACAGAGAGATTGCAAGGAAAATAGCTCTTTTTTTCATAATGTTCTCCTCCTCATGCCTATGCATCCATTTACAAACCGTCCTTGCCCCTTACCCGGGAAATCGCTTTGCGCCTCATTATAATGTACAGGGCATCCAAATAGCAACCCTCTACTTGGGTTAACCCGGTCCTTTAGCTCCCTTCTATTTCCGAAGGGGACTTCGAACCGATGACAAAGCCATCTTCGTCGAGGTCCTATTTCTTTGCGTAGGATTGCCCGGCAAAAACAGCCCTCACCTCGGCCGCCGAGGTGGCCTTTTGCAGCCGGCCCATCCGTTCGGCCTCCTCTTTCTGCAGGGCCTGCACGTTGGTCAGCACCGCTTCGAGCTTGTTTGCCGGAAACTTGACCGCGCCGTCCTCGTCCATGTGGATGATCTCGCCCGGACAGACGTCCATTCCCCCCACCGACACCGGCACGTTCACCGCATAGACCGCCATGCCGCCGTGCCCGGCGCACACACCGGTCAGCATGTACTGGAACTTCATCGGGCGGATCTCGTCCAGGTCGCGCGAAGGACCGTTGGAGATCACCCCGAGACAACCCACCGCCTTCATCGCCGAGGTCATGTTGCCGCCCGACAAACCAACCTTGCCCGCGATCTCGGGGGGGAACTTCTGTTGCAGGATCAGGATCGTCGGCTTCGGAGAGGCGTCGAGCGCATCGATGACATCCATGAAGGTAAGCCGGTTGAATGCCGGGTCGGGCAATCCATAAACACAGGTAACCGCATAACCCACGGTTCGCCCAAGCTCGGGATACATGCAGCGAATCGTCTGGTCGGTATACCAGTTCTCGGTCCAGGGATTGTAAAGCCCGAGACAAAGGGGATTCGCGGGATAGGTCGCCACCACGTTGGTGATGGACGGTGTATCAAACTCCTTGAGCGCCTGCAAAATTTCCAGTTCCGTCATTTTTGCCATCTGAAAAACCTCCAATGTCCTGCCAAGAGTAAAAAAGGAATCGTGTTTATTCGTCTGCTTCTGTCTTTACGGCCATCGCCCCTTCAATCGTCCCGAGGCACGACTTCAGAGAACGCTGCTCCCCGCTCATCACGGCGGCGTAATAGATGGCGTTCTCCATCACCCTCTTCACGTACTGGCGCGTCTCCACAAACGGGATCGTCTCCACATAGATCGCGCCCTCGAGCGGTTTTACGTCGCACCACCGGCGCGCCCGGCCAGGGCCGGCATTGTAAGCGGCGGCAGCCAGCGCCTGATTGCCGCCAAAACCGTCCAGCACGTGCCGCAGATAGTAGGCGCCCAGCGTGGCGTTCACCTCCGGCTGTTCCAATCGGGATGCGTTAAAAGCCTTCATGCCGATTTTCCTTGCCATCCATCGCGCCGTCGACGGCATCAACTGCATCAATCCCGAGGCGCCCGCCGAAGATTTGGCGTCTGCGATAAAGCGGCTCTCCTGACGAACCAAACCGAAAACCAGGGATTCATCGAGTTTTCGGGAACGCGCCTGCTCCGACAGCACGGGACCATGGGGTGCAAGGTAGCGCAACGTGAAATCGTGTTCGGCGACCGTCCGGTCGGCCGTGTTGATGGCGCGGTCCCAGATCCCGTTCGTCTTGGCCAGTTCTGCGGCGGCCAGCAATGCCCGGTCGTTCATGTTGCGGACGGTCCACACCCACTCGGTCAGGGCCTCGGTCCGCAAGCCGAGCCGGTAAAGCGCAAGCGCCCGTTGCATGCCGGCCAGCGCGGCGACTTCGGCGAGCTCTTCTCGTGTGGGCGTCGCCGCCTTCTTCGGAATCTGCAAGAGAAGTCCCATCTCTTCTGCAGCGAGCCGGCCATAGTAGTGGTGCTCACCTGAAATGCGATCCCAAAGCGCCCGTCCACCCTCTTGCGCCCCGAGTGCGATCAGGGAGCGTCCCAACCAGTAGATCCAGGCCGCATCATCCTGAGCGGCCGGCGACATTTTTTCAATCGCGCGTTTCACCTCCAGCCAGTTTTCCTGCCGAAGCGCAATACGCGCGCGCCAGGCAAGCTGCTTGTCCGAAAGTGGCGTCTCCCCGGCTTTTTTAAACCACTCGACGGCCTCCGGGAGGTGATGACGCGCCCCGCTGGTGGCAAGCATCCCCCATGCGTACTGCCGGTCCTCGGGCGGAAAGCGCTCCCACAGGCTGCCGTTCCAGTAGCCGGCAGCGCTCCGCGGATCGCTCCGGGCGAGACGCGTGAGCGCAACGAGCGCGAGTTCACGTCCGGCCGCCGTGTTCAGATCCCCATCGGACCGCTCCAGAAACCTGGCCGGCGTCCGGGCAGCGTTTTCGATCTGAACCCCGGAAGGGGCTTGATTCGAAGGCAGGCGCTCGGCGATTCGCCGGGCCTCGGCCATGAGGTTGGCCTGGACCAGAAGCCGAAAACGATCCCGCAGATCCCGCGGCGTGAGCTCCCCGGAGAGCAGCATCGCGTCGACCACCGGCTTACAGCCGGAAGGCAGCGCCTGCGGAGCCATGAAGAAGGGCTTGACCTCGGCAAATACGGCGGCGTCCTGCCGGCGCCAGCGTTCCTGAAGCGCGTAACACGCGACATCCGGATCCGGCTTGACAGGGGCGGAATACGCCTCCCGGAACATCTCCCATCGTCCGTTCTTGCCCAGCACGAGCAACCAGTCCCTGCGCAATTGTTCGGCAAGAACGCTCCCCTCGTTGCGGGTCAGGAATTCCCGTACCTCTCCCGGATCGGTCTCCTCCAGTTGCAGGCGCAGGCGCCAGAAGGCAACGTAAGAGTCGAGCGCATGGCTGCCGATTTTTTCCGCAGATCGGGCGAGCTTGACCCTGTCGCCGGCCAGGAAGGCGTCGCGGGCGACAAGCAGCGCCTTATCCTGGGACGCCCCCCCCGCCGCGGCTGCCGCCAGGGGCAGCGCAATCAGAATCGCCGCAACTATCGCCCGCAACCATGCTGTCATGAAAGGACCTATGTTTTTTCAGACTTCGGGGAATTCCCCCCGTCATAGCCGGCAGCCCCTTTATACCAGTCCAGGATCTCGCTGCCCGTCATGAAGATCACGTGATCGTGCTTTTGAATATACTTGAAAATCTTGTTGAAATAGCCAATCCGGTGGGGAACGCCGGTGATGTAGGGATGCACCGCGATGGCCATGATGCGCGCGGTTTGCCGGCCTTCTTCGTAGAGCGTATCGAACTGATCCCTGGATCGCTCGAAAAGCTCCGCCGAGCGGTGGTGCTGCACCGCATAGATCGGGATATCATTGAGTTCCATCGTATAGGGGATCGAAAAAAGGCTGCCTTTTTTCACCTTCATCGGGTAGGGCTGATCATCGTTCACCCAATCCAGCACGTATTCGATTCCCTCTTCCGCCAGGATATCCGGGGTGTTGAACGTTTCATGCAGGCCCGGCCCCATCCAGCCGCGTATTTTCTGCCCCGTCTTTTCCCGGATCACCTCGATGGTTTTCCGGATGACGGCCCGTTCATCCTGCTCCTTGGGAAGAGCCCTCTGCACGAAACCATGGCCGAAGAGTTCCCAGCGGCTGTCGAGGCAGGCGTCGATGATGCGGGGATAGGTGTTGCAGACGGAGGCGTTCAGGCTGACCGAGGCCCTGATCCCATGCCTGTCCAGGACTTCCCTGATCCGCCAGAAGCCGACCCTCTGCCCATAATCAAACCAGCCGTAGTTGGTGATATCCGGCACGATGGTGACGCCCTGCGGCGGCGGGATGACGGTGCGGGCCATCGGCTCATCGAACATCCACTCCTCGATGTTCACAATCACCCAGACGGCAACCCTGGCGTCTCCCGGCAGTTTCAACGGTTTACGGTCAACGATGGGGATGTAGTCGGCGCGCGGATTGGTCATCAATTCATCCTTTCTCCCTCCGGGAAAAAGCCAGGGCTTCGTCCGGATCGAACCGATCGTCCCACCGGTCACCCGGCCGGACGATTTCAATCCCCCTGCGGATCGTTTTACTTCTCAAAAATCCACGGGTCCACGGCGCGTTGCCAATGGACCAGTTCTTCGGGTTTAAACCACAGCGCCACTTCCTTCGCGCCGTTTTCGGGGCTGTCCGAAGCGTGCGTCAGGTTGCGACCCACCTCCAGCGCGAAGTCGTGACGGATCGTGCCCGGCGCGGCTTCCAGCGGGCGGGTGGCACCCATCGTCTGGCGAATGGCGGCCACCGCATTGGGGCCTTCCCAGACCATTGCCATGACCGGCGCGGAGGTGATATAGGCGATCAGACCGTCATAAAAGGGCTTTCCCTTGTGAATCCCATAATGTTCTTCGGCCAGGGCCTGACTGACCTGCATGAATTTGGCCCCGGCGAAGAGCAGGCCGCGCCGCTCCAGGCGGGAAATCACCTCTCCCACGAGACCGCGCTGCACCCCGTCGGGTTTGACCAATACCAGAGAACGTTCCACGTTTACCTCCCATAGAATGATTTTACGAAGGATACGAAGAACCCCTTTCCATGTCAACAAGTATCTGGACAAAGTGTGGCGTCGGCATATCCGCGGCCTTCGGAATTCAAACAGGCGGCCTTCTTTCCTTCAGGGTCTCTGCCGCGAAATCCCCGGGGGGGGTGGTGTTCTCTTTTATAAAATAGATGGGATAGTGCTTCCGGAAGGCGGCCATGATCATGTCATAGGGCAGATCCGCAAAAGGACCGTGGTCATAAACATACTCCATGTGCCGGTTTCCTTTGCGGTCGAACTCGTGGAAAATCGCATCATGAATGCCGTCGAAATCAAGGGGTTTGGCGCCGAACCGCTCACAACACTACGCTCGCCTTGAATTTCTCTTCCGAAAGGTCGATCGAGTAGGGATCGTACTTGATCTGATCGCGGACGGCGTAGAAGATGCGGACCACCTGCTCGGTCTCGCTTGCGGCATCCCCTGCGGATGCTTTGGCAAACGCGGCGACTGCCGGGTGGATGTGATATCAGGTAGATCAATTGAGAATTACGTCAGAATTAGGTCAGAATTAGGTCAGTTTGCACCGAAGCATCCCCCCTTTCGCGAAAGTCGGTGTTCCCAGTAAGGTCAGATTTCATGCTATGCGGCAACGAAGTCGATTTTGACCTTCATCCCCGTTGCTTCAGCGACTTTTTCCAGAGTCTTGAGCGTGAAGCCTTCATACTCGCCGCTCTCGATCCTCGAGATCGCCTGTTGGCTGGTTCCCATCAGCTTCGCCAATTCCTGCTGAGACAATCCCTTCTGCTCACGCAGGGCCGCAATCTTCATGGCCAGCTTCAGCGCCTGCCTTTCTTCGTCGTAGTGCCTCTTGAACTCGGGATCCTTAAGGTCTTCCCGTAACCTGCTTTTGAACGTCCGAACGCCTTCTCTTTTCATGTTTCACCTCCCGCGGGAAACCTTTGCAGCCAGTCTGCCATTCGTCTTTCCGCCAAATCAAGATCCGCCTTTTTCAGTTGCTGCGTCTTTTTGGAAAAAGCATGCACCAACACAACCTGATCGCGCACCTGAAAGAAGTAAAGAATGCGGTACTGGTTCGAAGTATGGCGTATTCTCAATTCCCTGATGTTTCCCCTGACAAGATCGGCATAGGGTCGCTTGAGGTTTGGTCCTTGCTCCTCCAGGAGGGACAAATGGGCCGCTACCTTGGCCCGCGCCTTCTTGTCCAGGTCGTCCAGAAAATCATCGAGCGGTGAATCGCCCCGCTCCGTTGTGTAGAAGATCAGATCGTACAAACCCACCTCCCGCCATGGCCGTAAACTACATCATGTTTGATGTATTGTCAAGCAATTTTGGTCTCCAGCGTTTTAAACAGTTCTTGCCGGTGCCTTTGGGCCACAAATCAAAACCGTGTCAATCAAGAAGCGAAAACGCCGCGACTGAGTGCCGTTCCCGGGCGTCCGGTGCCTCTGGCACCCTCTGTCCAGGGACGGCGATGACCTTGTCACTGACTTTGTACTTCCCATGTATTCATTCCTCCAGCCTCCCGCGTCCCCTTCTCCGCCCGTCAGCGACAAGGAACCCCTTTCATCCTGTTGTGACAGGTCGCCGAGCGAAGGCGTGATGACCAAGGGGTTGCAATGGGGGAGTACTCTGTCTTACGAAAGCTGAAGCACCTGCTCCGGACCAAGACCGCGATTGTCGCCGCCCACCCCCCCATCGTGGCGCGGATCGACATGATGACCTTCGAACTTGCCCGCAGGATTGCCGTTGCAGCGGGGATGGAGGCGCTGCCTGCCGCAAGGTGCGGCGTCGCGATCATCCCGGGGCCTGACACCAGTTGACCGATCGCCGTTCCGGCAACGCCGGCAAGGGCAGCGCCGCTAAACAGAAGAATTCAGTGGAGGGTCTTGCAGTCCGGGAAACGGATTCTCGGCATCCCCGGACCGGGACTGAAGAGGCGCCGATCCGCCTGCGCTATTTGGATCTCGGTCTGGGTGAGGTCGCTGCGGGCCGAGAGGTCGATTTGTCGGAGATTGTCCACGAAATGCCCCTGTCCGAATTGGCCCGCCAGCTGCCGCAGAACTTTGCCGTGGAACTGTACCAGGTCGTCAAAAGGTTCTTCCAGGGCCCGGACGGCCCATGCTTTCCCTGTCCTCTGGTTGAACTCCGGAAAAATCGCGGCCTCCTGTCCGCCCTGCGGGCCCGGCTGCCGCTGATCAACAACCTCATCGAACTGATCACCGACCCGCCGGCGATCCTCATGGACGAACGGCAGCAGCTTTGCTTCTTCAAAGGAACCCCCGTTACGCTCCGCCCGATCTCCTTCACCTATCTCTTCCTGCTCGCCCAGTCGCCAGGCCAATTCGTGATGCGCTCGGCGATCTACAATCAGCTTTGGCCGGGGGAAATGGACTACGAGGGATCAGACAAACCCTATGAACAGCAGGTGACGGACCACAAATACCAGTTGGCCGCCGAGATCAAGAAGGGGATCGCCGGCCGCCTGCACCTGAATTTGGGTGAGATCGAGGGGATGTTCAGCACCCAGTACAAACGGGGCTACAGGCTTAACCTCTCCCGGGAGAATGTTCTGGTCTTCACCAAGAAGGACCTCCTGATGATCGCTTTCCTGTTCCTGTTGCGGAGATGGTTCGAGGAGCTTCCGGGTTGGCTGCCCTTCCGGCGGTGCCTGGGCAGTATCGAGGTGTGGACCAGCCAGTTTCTATTGTGAGAGGGGTGCTGAGGGACAACGATATGCTTTGGAAGTTGAGCGGTTTCGGCTCATATTTTTCAGGATGACGATATCATCCGCTGCTTCCTGAAGTCAATAAATCAGCAGACCCGACAAAGGCACTACATTTCAATCGGTTATTAATTCTAATAGAATTCACCTACCATTTTACGCCCCCTTAATCACCATTCTTTTTCGAAATTTCTTTCCTTAATATTAAAAAAAGAAAGACCATTAACGAAACACGATAAGAGGAGGAACGAAATAATGGTGTCTGGTCTCGGAAAAAGTCATCCGACAACCAGATGGACCCCGTGTCATTTATCTAATGAAGCGGCACTCAAGCCGACTGGAAGCTCCCGACTGCAAATGACATGCTGGCGCCTTTCATCCAGAATCTGCCGGAATACGGCTTTGTTTTGCAAAACTTCTGGAATAATGCCAACCAACATGTTGTGCAGGACCCGTTCGGCATGGAAAATAAGATGGACAGAAAATTGCCTGGTTAGGAGGCAGCGAAGTGGGCGGCAATGAGTCGCTCGTCGTGGATCAAACTAGGGGCTGATTCTTCCATAGTTTGATCATTATTCAGTTAAAAAGAAGCGATGTTTTTGAAACAAGGAGGTTTATCTATGAAAACGGAACTGCTCAATCCCCAGAACTCGGCCCTTGTCCTCATCGACTTTCAACCCCAGATGGTCTTCGGCGTGGCCAGCATCGACCGGCAGACCCTCTTCAACAACGTCCTGCTCCTGGCCAAGACGGCAAAAATCTTCAATGTGCCGACCATCCTCACCACGGTGGAATCAAAAAGTTTCTCCGGCAACATGTGGCCGGAGATCCTCGACATCTTCCCCAACCAGGAGCCGGTCGAACGGAGCTCCATGAACTCCTGGGAGGACGCGAAATTTGTGGCGGCAGTGAAGGCCACCGGGCGGAAGAAGCTCATCATGGCGGCCCTCTGGACCGAGGTCTGTCTGGCCTTTCCAGCCCTGGAAGCCATGAAATCGGACTACGAGGTCTACGCCGTCGAAGATGCTTCGGGCGGGACCAGTGTCACCGCACACAATGCAGCGATGCGCCGCATAGAACAGGCAGGCGCGGTCCCGATGACCGCTCTTCAGGTCCTCCTCGAGTTCCAGCGTGATTGGGCGCGCAAAGAAACCTACGACGCCGTGATCGCGACCGTGAAGGAACATTGCGGGGCCTACGGCCAGGGATGCGAGTACGCGTACACCATGGTACACGGCGCACCCCCCAGCCGGCGCAACGCAAAGAAAGGCTGATGCCATGGAAGTCCCGACGAATGAGACCGGCCCACTCACGGTCATCGTCGCCTGGCGGGTTCTGAAGGGACGCGAAAGGGAGTTCGAGGCGTGGCGCCATGAGATTGCGGACGCCGCCCTCAAATTCCCCGGCCATATGGGAGTCAACGTGATCCTCCCCAGCGGCGGCGGACGGGAGTATGTGGTGATCTTCCGGTTCGATACCTACGAGCACCTGCGCGCCTGGCAGGAATCGGACATCCGTCGGGAACTGCTGAAAAAGGCCGAGCCGTTCCGGGAGCAGGAGCCATCCTACCATCTGGAGAGCGGCCTGGAGTACTGGTTTGCGCCAGTTGGACCGGTGTCTCCTCCCCGCTGGAAAATGGCCCTGGTCACCGTCCTGGGTGTCTGGCCGGCCGGCATGCTGGTCGCGTGGCTGCTCAATCCACTGCTCACCGGTGTGCCCTCTGCGTTGAAGGCCCTCCTGTCATCCTGCTGTATCGTGATTCTGCTTACCTGGGTGATCATGCCCACGCTGGTGAAAATGCTCAGAAGGTGGCTGTGATGGCCTGCAAAGGAGGTCAATCGATATGAACGCACCTGAAATGATTTTGTACAATGGAAAAATCACTACCCTCGACAAGGCTCAGCCTCAGGTCTCGGCCGTTGCCATAGCGAATGAACGCATAGCAGCCACAGGCGGTCAAGAGCTTCTCGGCATTGCCGATGATAATACACAGCGGATCGACATGAAAGGGCGGCGAGTCATCCCCGGTCTCAACGATTCGCATATGCATGTGATCCGCGGCGGTCTCAGTTATAACGCCGAGCTGCGCTGGGACGGCGTTCCCTCGCTCGCCGACGGCCTGCGGATGCTGAAAGAGCAGGCGCAGCGCACCCCGCCCGGCCAATGGGTGCGGGTCATCGGCGGCTGGAGCGAATTTCAGTTCGCCGAGCGCCGCATGCCCACGATCGAGGAAATCAACGTCGTCTCCCCCGATACGCCGGTTTTCGTCCTGCACCTCTATTGCCGGGGGATATTGAACAAGGCCGCGCTCAAGGCCTGCGGCTATACGAAAGACACGCCGAATCCGCCCTCCGGTGAAATCCAGCGCGACGCAGGCGGCAACCCCACCGGGCTTCTGATCGCCCGTCCCAACGCCGGCATTCTTTACGCCACCGTCGGCAAGCAACCGAAGCTGCCGCCCGAACACCAGATGAATTCGTCGCGCCACTTCATGCGCGAGCTGAATCGCCTTGGTCTCACGAGCCTGGTTGATGCGGGGGGCGGATCGCAAATTTACCCCGATGACTACGCGATCATCGAGGAGTTGCACCGGCGGGGCGAGATGACCGTGCGCATGGCCTACAATATCTTCACGCAAAGACCCAAAGAAGAGAAAGAGGATTTTCTGCGCTGCATGAAGCTGACTGCGCCCGGCAAGGGTGACGATTTTTATCGCTGCAACGGCGCCGGGGAGATGCTGGTCTATTCGGCGGCGGATTTCGAAGATTTTCTGGAACCCCGGCCCGACCTCCCGTCCAACCTGGAGAAGGATCTGACCGAGGTCGTATCGCTCCTGGCCGCCAATCAATGGCCGTTTCGCATTCACGCGACCTACGACGAAAGCATCTCCCGCATGCTGAACGTGTTCGAAGCGGTGAACCGCGAAACCCCCTTCAAAGACACAAAATGGTTCTTCGATCATTGCGAAACCATCTCCGAGCGCAGCCTCGAACGGGTCAGAGCGTTGGGAGGCGGCATTGCCATCCAGGACCGCATGGCTTTCCAGGGCGAGTATTTTCTGGACCGTTATGGGAAAAAGGCGGCGGAGCGGACGCCTCCGGTCCGAAAGATGCTCGAACTGGGCATTCCCCTGGGGGCGGGCACCGACGCCACTCGCGTGTCCAGCTACAACCCCTGGCTTGCCCTTTACTGGCTGGTCGCCGGGAAAACCATCGGCGGCGCCACACTGTATTCCGAGGCAAACCGCTTGAGTCGGGAGGAGGCATTGGCGCTCTATACCCAGGGCAGCAGTTGGTTTTCCGGTGAAAGCGGCAAGAAAGGGGCCATCGCCGTCGGCCAACTGGCCGATCTTACCGCGCTCACCGAAGATTACTTCTCAGTTCCGGAAGAGAACATCAAGGGAATCGAGTCGGTCCTGACCATCGTCGGAGGGCAGATTGTTTACGGTGTTCAGGAATTCCATGGTTTTGACCCGACTCCGCTCCCCGTGCTGCCGGAATGGTCGCCCATAAAGGTTTATGGCGGGTACGGGGCGCCATTGGACATCCGCAAGGCCGCCCGTGCCGGCGTCCCGGTCCCCGGGCATCAGCATTCGGCCGAGTGCGGCTCGCAGGGCTGCGGGCATGCCGCCCACCCGCTCCCGCCCGGCAGCAAAGCTCCGCCCCCCCGGTACAGCGACTTCTGGGGCCTGGGCTGCGACTGCTTCGCCTTCTAAATAAATATAAGGAGAATCACATGAAAAAAACCATTCTGCAGGGACATTCGACCTATGACGGAGCCGGGGTCAAGTTAAAGCGTGTTTTCGCGCATGACCACACAAAACTGACCGACCCGTTCCTGCTCCTTGACCATTTCGGCTCGGATAATCCCGACGATTATGTAAAAGGCTTTCCTTGGCATCCCCATCGCGGGATTGAAACGGTGACCTATATGCTCGGGGGAACGGTTGAGCATGGCGACAGTGTCGGTAACGCTGGCAAGATAGGGCCTGGGGACATTCAATGGATGACCGCGGGTGGCGGTGTGTTTCACCAGGAGATGCCAAAACCTTCAAAAGGAATGATGCACGGGCTGCAACTGTGGGTCAATCTGCCGGCGAAGGATAAAATGATGGAGCCGCGGTACCGGGGCATACTCGAAGCTGAAGTGCCGGTTGTCAAGATACCGAACGGAGAGGTGCGAGTCATTGCCGGCACGTACAAGGACGTAACTGGCCCCGTGCAGGAACTGGTGGTCGACGTCGAATACCTGGATGTCAGGTTAAAGAAGGGCACGGGTCTAACCCACACTGTTAAAAAAGGATTCACCAGCTTTTGTTATCTTATCGAAGGAACGGGCGAGTTCGATGCAGCAAAACTTGAAAAAGCCCAGTTGGTCTTGTTCACGGAAGCCGGGAGCATTGACGTAAAGGCGATTGAAGATATCCATTACATATTTGTCACCGGTCGGCAGCTCAACGAACCGATCGCCTGGGGAGGCCCGATCGTCATGAATACCGAGGAAGAGCTTCAAAGAGCATTCAGGGAGCTCGACGAAGGGACGTTCATCAAGAGGAAATAGAAAACACCGGCAGGGAAGTTCATAACCCGGGAAAGAATTTGTCGTTAAAATAATTGGTCAACGTTTTAACTTTCTGATCAAATTACCAGGGAAATCTAATCCACATGGAGTAATTATGCGTAAGATAATTTGTCTGACCCTTTGTGCCCTTTCTGGAACAGTAACGTTATATTATGCAATTAAGTCAATTAAGTCCTCAAAATTTAAATTAAAGGAGTAATATTATGAAAGAACAAGTACCGTGGATGTTTGAACTTTCTGTCAACGATGGCGAACTATGCAATTTAAAGGAACTAATGAAAGAAATGGTTGATTCCACAGAAGCCAACGAACCCGGGACACTTGCCTATGAATGGTCCATTAGTGGAGATGGAAGACAATGCCATACTCACGAAAGGTACCAGGATTCTGCAGCAGCTGTCGCACATTTAACAAGCTTTAAGGAGAATTATGCTGCACGCTTGATGTCAATGGGTGTAGCAACACGCTTTGTTGTCTACGGCAATCCGGATTCATCTGTTCGCGAAGCTTTGGAAGGTTTCGGAGTTTACATGTCACCACTAGGTGGATTCATACGCAAAAGCTGAAACCGGTAAACCAAACCAAGGGACATAGGGAAATTTAGTCGGAGGATTGGCCAGTAATGAAGCAAAATCACCCTAATGATAAAGCCCAACTTGTCTATTTCTCCCATGGCGGAGGCCCATTGCCAATCCTCGGAGACGCAAGTCATAAAGCTATGGTGGATTTCATGCTACAGCTTCCATCCCAACTTAGAAAGCCGTATGCTATTCTTGTCATCAGCGCGCATTGGGAAGAAAGCGTAGCAACACTTTTAGGCGCACAAGTTCCTCCCATGTTCTATGATTATTATGGTTTCCCAGATAAAGCCTACGAAATCACCTACCCGGCACCTGGAAGCCCCAATCTTGCAAACAGGATTGCCGAATTACTGCGTAAAGGTAATATATCTGCCAACATCGATCCCCGGCGGGGATTTGACCATGGTTTGTTTATCCCACTGAAATTGATGTACCCTGAAGCCGATATTCCCTCGCTTCAACTTTCACTGTTGCGCGGCCTTAACCCAGCTGCTCATATTACTCTTGGTAAAACATTGCGTGAATTAATGCATGAGAATATTCTTGTAATAGGCTCTGGATTTTCGTTCCACAACATGGGCGCTTTTTCTTGGCAAGGAATTGATACATCTGATCCAGCCAATGATACCTTTCAAAATTGGCTGATTGAGGTATGCACTGGCCCGATACCCCAGTCTGAGCGTGAACAACGCCTGATCGAGTGGGAGAAAGCGCCTTCCGCACGCTACTGTCACCCCCGTGAAGAGCATTTGTTGCCACTTCATGTTTGTCTCGGTATGGCGAACAAGCCGGCTAAAGTGATTTTTGATGACCACATCCTGGGAAAACGCGCGGTCGCATTCTTATATTAAAACATTGAATAGCAGGAATTCTCGAGGATCATCCCCAGCGCCGGACCAGCCGTTACACCGGGGATGAATGCCCTGACTGCGACGGCCAGGTCGTGATCAGCCTCTTCCGCAAGGGGAGTCGGTATCTGTTCCGTTGCGGCCGGTGCAAGCGGTCGAACCTCAACGGCGTGCCCATGCGACTCCTGAAGATAAACATGGGTCTATATAAACGAGGAACGGTCTGGTGGATGAGTTTTACTCATCGTGGCGGGCAAATCCGGCGGTCAACCGAGACGGAGGATAAAAAGCTTGCCATCAGGATCTTTGACAAATTGAAAGGCGAGTTGGCAGAAGAAAAATGGTTTGAGAACCTTGAAGGCGAAAAGATCACCTTTAGCGAGATGATGGACAAATACATGGCGGAATACTCGGCGATTAACAAAGCCCCTCGGGCGATAAAAAAAGCGGGGATTGAAAGGCTGCGTTTCCACGATCTGCGGCACACCTTCGCCACACGGTTGGTGCAGAATGGTGTTGATCTCTATCGCGTACAGAAGTTGGGTCGGTGGAAAACCACATCAATGATCATGCGCTATGCGCACCACTACCCGGAAAGTTTGCGCCCGCGGATAGAGACAATGGACCGCACCTGCCCCGAAAATATCACAATTTTATCACAGTCGCCAAAAAATAAGGGGTCACGGCCGCTTTTGCGTCTCGTAACCCCTTGAAATTATTTTGGCTGGGAGACGTGGATTCGAACCACGATTCACGGAGTCAGAGTCCGTTGTCCTACCATTGAACGATCCCCCAGCAGACGTGCACTCCCCTTACCACAAGGGAAATCGATTATCAACAGGAAAAATTCCGCCCGCCGCAGAGGAAAGATGTAGACAAGATCGGACCATTTCAGATAGATAAAATGCGTTTCCCGCGAAGAGGGATGGGGCAAAATATGGGGATCCGGGAGGCATGGTGGCTCTCATCTCCCGGGAACAATCGTAGAACCCTGTAACGGAAGGAAATTTATGCCGAAGATGACTGAAAAATCGGATCTGGAGGGGCTGACGCTGCTCGGACGGGGAGATAAGCCGGCAAAGAGGCTGGAGACCTTTCCAAATCACCACCCGGACCGGGATTATGTCGTTACGCTCCGCACCGAAGAATTCACCTGCGTCTGCCCGGTGACGGGGCAACCCGATTTTGCCCGTCTGACCCTCCAGTACATCCCCGACCGGAAGATCGTGGAATCCAAATCGCTGAAACTTTACCTCTGGTCTTTCCGGAGCCGGGGGGTCTTCCATGAACATGTAGCCAACGCGATCCTGGATGACCTGGTCAAGGTCCTGGCCCCCCGCTGGTGCAAGGTCACCGCCGATTTTGCGGTGCGGGGGGGGATATCCATTTCCGTCGAAGCGGAGCACGGGAAGAGAAATGGCTGAACAGCGATGGTCGGCATCACTTCCCCGCGTAGCCGGTATTGTGTCCCTATGAAGAGATGGCCACAATACCGGCGTACGCAGTCTTGTTCCGGTGACCCGATCAACGGATGGGCTCCACCTCCCGCAGCACATCGATCAGGGTTCCGTCCCGGTACTCGATCAAGGCCACGATCTTATCCGTAAACTCGGGTTTACTCTTACAACCAGTAATCTTTGCTTTTCAATTGGCACTGCGGCTGAGGACTCGTAGGTGGACCCAAGGTCAGCCTTATGTCTTTTTTCCCTTTGATCACACCTGAGCAGTACGGGTCGAAAGGTGCCACACAAGCTCATCCGCCTCATTCATTGAGTTAAGGGAATTATAAAGCCATCCCGTCGGTGACCATAACAAACCGGACAGATCGTGTGCTACAGAACCGGACATATCATGTGCTCGCGACAGGTAAAAAAATTTTCTTGACAAATATTTTATGCCTCCATATTATGTCGACAAAATTAAATATTTATATGTCGACATAATGTTCCTTACTTTATGTCAAGACCATTCAATTGCTCCTTGCCTTTTAAAAGTGGATCCATTTGGTCAATTTGAGCGCCAAGATGAATGCTGTAATTTACCCCAAATAATGTACCTGGTAAAAAGTCCTGTTTGTGTAAATGACAATAATTGACAGTCCTACCGGGGGGGGGGTAAAGCCCCTGGGCAGCAAATGTCATTCAGTTGCATAGTCAATACAGGAGAGAAGTCAACATGATACCGCAAGGAAACGTTGCAAGAGCGTTGGATTACATAAAAAGCCAAATCCTCAATTTTACCCTTCTTCCGGGAATGAAGATCTCGGATGATGAAATAGCAAAGGGTTTAACTATGAGCCGGACGCCGGTCCGCGAAGCCCTTAATCGTCTAATGGATCAGGGATTGGTTGAGGCACGTCACAACCGGGGCTTTATCGTTAAAATTTTTACAAAGAAGGAAGTCGAGGACAATTACATCCTGAGGGAAAGCCTCGAATGCCTTGCCGTACGCTTGGCTATTACGATGCTTGATCCGGGTAAAATTGGCACATTCCAGGAGCTTTTGTCGACCTACCCGGATGTCATGAAGTCCAATAACTTGGCACAATACAATCAGGTTGATGAGCAGTTTCACCACCTGATTGCCAAATACAGTTCCAACTCAGCCCTTTACGATACATTGCACAATATTCAAGGTAGAATACGGATTATTCGTCGTTACGATCACCTGCGAACAACCAGTTTCCTTGAGACATACGAGGAACACGGAGAAATCCTCAAACATATGATCCAGCGGGATACCCAGCGGGCCGTCGAGGCGATGTCACAACATATCCTCGGTTCAATGAAAACGGTTATTGAAACCCTTTCGGGATATAATCGTCCCGATTGAGATTGGAATGAGTATCAAGCAAAAACATACGATCCTATGGGTGGATTGGGAAACCATTGTCAAGAGCATGCCAAAAAGGCAATAACTGAGAAAGAGAGGGAGGGTATTATGAGAAGGAAATCGTTGATCGTCATTATCGGATTGATTGTGGCAGCTGTCTTTTTGATGGTCGGGTTGGTGTCTGCGGCGGAGACAAAACCCATCGAGATCAAGCTGGGAACTTCGGGGCCGGTAAATAAGATTACCTTGACCACCATTGAAGGAGCGGGGCTGTCGTCGGAGCATACCGTTGCCGTAGTGTTCAAGAGCATTGTGGAGGAGCGTAGCGGTGGTCAGCTCTTGGTCAAGATCTACCCGGACAGCCAGCTTGGTGATGAAAGGGAACAATGGCAGAGCATGAAGGAGGGCAGTCTCCATATGTCCACGTCAAGCTGCGAACCGCTGGCAGGTTTCGTCAAGGAGTGGATGGCCTTTTCCATTCCCTACCTAACGGATTCCGAGGAAGTGCTTCTCAAGGTTTTGGAAGGGGCGACAGGAAAGGCAATAGAGAAACAGATACTGGATAAAATCAATGTACGCGTTCTCGGTTGGTCTTTCCTGGGATTCCGTCATTTCACGACCACCTCCGCCAAGAAAGCCATCCGTTCACCGGCAGACATGAAAGGGATGAAGATCCGCGTAACCCAATCACCGGAAAAGGTAAAGATGGTTGAGGGGTTGGGTGCTCAAGCTGTTCCGATCAGCTGGTCCGAGCTCTATACCGCTTTGCAGCAGGGTGTGGTTGATGCGCAAGAAAACCCTTTTTCCATGATCGAGCAGGCGAGACTTTATGAAGTACAGAAATTTCTAGTGGCGGACGGCCACACGCTGGGGGTTCTGCCGATCACCATCAGTGAAAAATTCTTCAAATCGCTCAACAGAGACCATCGTCGGATCATCCAGGACGCTGCTCTCAAAGCCATAACCATCTATCGCGCCCAGCTTTATCTGGGCAATACCCTCTGGATTGAAGACCTAAAAAAGAAGGGAATGACCATCTATACACCCACCCCTTCGGAACTCAAAGATTTTCGTGAAAAAGCACAGAAAGCGGTTGTACCTTACATCCGGTCACAGATCGGCGACGCATGGGTGGACAGGGTGCTCAAGGCCGTCAAGGATGCCGAGGCTGAGATGTATAAGTAGATACCCACGCGTTCAAGCCCGTAGTCCTCAAGATATTAAAATAGAACAGTTTCATCCTGGCCAGGGCGATTCGTCTGAGGCCAGGATGAAACAAGCCAGTAGGGGGTGCATGGTATATGTGGGTCTTTCTGGAGATGCTCAGCCATTGGGCTGACCGCGCGAGCAAGTTCCTAATGGCGATCATGATGATGGCAATGTTCCTGGCAGTCTTCCTGGGGATAATCAACCGTTTTGTGTTCAAGTTTTCCATTTCGTGGACCGAGCAGTTAGCCCGTTTTCTGCTCATCTGGATCTCAATGCTCGGAGCGGCCATCGCAGTTCGTCCTGCCCTGCACATCGGGGTCATGTTTCTTGTTACCCGTTTGGGACGATGGCGTCGTCGGGTTATGACCATCAATTCGGTGTTGATCATTGGCTTTCTGGCCGTGGTTGGGTATTACGGGTTCAGATTATGCCTGTCTCAGGCCTCCCAGACCAGCCCAGTAATGAATGTTTCCATGTTTTGGCCTTTCTTGGCTGTCCCCACCGGCTGTCTGCTGATGATAATCCATTACTTGGCTACACTCCGGAAGCCAGGAGATCCCATGGCCGAACAGAATCTCTCGGAAGGAATTTAAGATGATACTTTTTGTGCTGGTCAGCCTTACAATTATTACCATGCTCATCGGCATGCCGATCGCCTTTAGTCTCGGCTTGAGCGCCATGGGGGCAGTGATAACCATGGGTGACATTCCACTGCAGATTCTGTCCCAGAAAATCTACGCCGGAATGGACAGTTTTCCCCTATTGTGCATCCCATTTTTTATCCTGGCCGGAGAGCTCATGTCCCAAGGGAAGATTACGGAGGCCTTGGTCAAATTTTCCATTCTTCTGATCGGACGGGTCCGTGGAGGGCTGGCTATTGCGAATGTCCTGGCGAGCATGTTTTTCGGTGGTATGACAGGATCTGCCATCGCTGAGTCCAGCGCTTTAGGATCGGTTCTTATTCCTATGATGCATCAAGCCGGCTATGATCGGCGTTTCGCCGCTGCGGTGACATCGTCGGCTGCGGTTGTGGGACCCATTATTCCGCCCAGCATACCCGCGGTCATTTATTCTCTAGCGGCAGGGACTTCCATCGGCGCGCTTTTCATGGCCGGGGTTATTCCTGGAATACTGCTGGGCCTGTCTCTCATGCTGACCTGTTATATCATATCACGGAAACGGAAATATCCAGTACGGAAAGAACCAGTGACCTTCCGGGAATTGCTCATTGGAACGCGACGAGTATTCCTGGCCTTGCTGATGCCCGTAATTATCGTCGGCGGGATCATCAGCGGTATTTTTACCGCTACAGAGGCATCGGCGGTTGCCGTAGCTTACGCCTTTGTGGTTACCGTGTTCATCACCAAACAGATCAAGTTCTCACAAATTCCCAGGATGCTGATCAACTCCGGAGTGGTAACAGCCGTTGTCATGATCATTGTAGGCACGGCCACAATCTGGGGCTGGGTCATCGCTGTGGAGCAGGTGGCATCCCAAGTAGCAGCGATTTTGCATGGCACATCCCCAATCCTCTTCCTGTTTATGATCAATATCCTGCTGCTCTTTCTGGGAACCTTCATGGATAATATCGTCATTATCATACTTTTTGCGCCCACTTTGGCTCCAATCGCTAATGGCATGGGGATCGATCCTTTACACTTCGGATTAATCTTTGTCCTTAATACCACAATCGGTTTGATCACGCCGCCTCTTGGTGAAGTCCTGTTCATAACTGGCCCAATTGCTCGAATTTCCCTGGAAGAATTGAGCAGAGAGATTTTTGTTTTTATTCTGGTGGAGGTAGCTGTACTCATGATGGTGACTTATCTCCCGTGGACTACACTGTGGGTACCCCGAATGCTCGGTTATTGAAAAACGGCAATTCTGCATCACCGGCCCAAGGGCTGCAAAAAAGCAGTGATTAGGTCAATTTGAAGAACCATAACTCATAATACCTCAGGCTATGCCGAGGAAACTTCTTTGAGGAGGAAAATATGAATACCATCGATTATAAAAACGCCTATCCGGACCTTTTTACGCCAAGTTTGAAGAAGGCCACCGACCTGATCATTGATAGAGCGGAAGGTCCATACCTGTTTACGATGGAGGGGGACCGCTATCTGGACTTAGTCCAGGGGATAGCGGTCAATCCCCTCGGCCATTGTCATCCGGCTCTGGTAAATGCGTCGGTTGAGCAGATCAAAAGAATGGGGCATGTTTCGTTCAACCTGGCTTCCTACCCGGGGGCATTGAATCTGGCAACCAAGTTGAGATCGTTGATGCCGTCCGGAATCGACACCTTCTTCTTCACGAACTCCGGGGCCGAGGCAGTCGAAGCCGCAATAAAACTGGCACGATATGTCACCGGCAAGGGTTCCGTCATTGCATTTCGCGGTTCATTTCACGGTCGGACCATGGGAGCGGCTTCCGTCACTTCATCCAACGTCTCTTTTCGCAAGCGCTACGCACCATTCATGCCGCAGGTATACTTCGCCCCCTATCCGGATTGTTATCGCTGTATTTTCGAACAACGTCCCGAGACCTGTCATCTGCAGTGTCTTGAATATCTCAAGCAGGATTTGAATCTGGTTATCCCCGCCGACGAAGTCAGCGCTATTCTCTTTGAGCCGGTCCAAGGGGAAGGCGGTTATATTGTCCCGCCACTGAAGTACATCAAGGCCCTGGGAGAATTAGCGAGGAGTCTTGATACATTGCTCATCTTCGACGAAATTCAGACTGGTGTTGGACGAACTGGAAAGTTTCTCGCGTGGGAAAATTTTGGTGTAGTTCCAGACGTCATTTGTATGGGTAAGGCCATCGGCGGTGGTTTTGCGTTGTCTGTGGTCGCATCCCGTAAGGAAGTGATGAAGCAATGGGCTCCTGGAGCCCACGGAACGACCTTCGGTGCTCACCCGGTGGCTTGTGCTTCTGCTCTCGCCCTGCTTGAAATCGTCGCGCAGCGTGAATTCCTATCTACGGTCGGACAGAAGGGGAAATATTTCCGTTCAAAGTTATATCAGCTTCAGAATAAATTCCCCTCCATCGGTCAGGTGCGTGGATTGGGATTGATGAATGCCATCGAAATGGTGAAGCCCGATGGACAACCCAATCCAGATCTGTGCGCCCAAGTGATCCACAGCATGATGTCAAAGAAGATCCTCCTGATGAAGTGTGGCGCGATGGGTCAAACGATCCGCTTTATTCCTCCGCTAAACATTACTATCCCTCTATTGGACCAAGTGATCGAGGCCCTGGATGAGTCTCTGACCGAATATTCAAATTGAATTGATTGATATTATTGATAAATTGATAAGGCATTGCTTTCGATGTCTGCATGGCGATAACGGCGCCGGGGACGGGATCGTCTTCAAGAACCGCATCCTGGAGAAAAGCCTTCAGGGATTCCCAGGCGCAACGGCTGAGATCGGCAAGAAGCTTCCTGTCGTAGAGGAAGTAACGGCGGAGGATTTTCGGGATGCTGAATACGAAATGACGGTGAGGGATCTTTTTGAGAACATCCATGCAGAGCCACTCGCCGAATTCCACCACGCGTTTCTGATGGCATGATGGGCAAAAGTGTCTTCACTTACAAGAAAATGCCAGCAAATATTCGTGGCCGCAGTCTTTACATTTCACACGGGCGAAGCCGTTGTGCAGATTACCGCAATCGAGGTAGCGGTAGATCACCTGCTCGATATATGGCCGCCAGAATCCGTATTGCCGGGAGAAATATTCGTCATAGATTTTGGCCAAAGGTCTCAAAATTGTCCTCTACACAGCGGTTGTAATCCGAATCTTACGGATTTCGTGGACGATAAACGGCGGCAGGAGCGGACACGATCTTTCTCCTTGGAGAATATCATGCCGCCATAATGTAGAACGAGCGTTCTATGTGTCAAGAGAGATTTTGCGATATTCATGTGCCATTTGCCGCTTGCATAGTTTCGAAAATACTATATAATTAAGCCAAAGTGATTGGATGAAACATGAATATTGTTATCGGGTTGCACTCAGGGAGGTGAGCCGTGAAACTGCAGGAAATCTTATCGGATATTCATGCGCTGGAAGAAGAGATGCTCTCTTTTGAACGTAAGTACGGGATTCGTTCGGAAACATTTTACGCCGCCTATCACAATGGTGAAGAACCGGAAGATGAAAGATGGGTCCTGGACTTTGGCGAATGGGCCAGTGTTTACAAGACGTGGCTGACCCGTCAGGCCGATTATCGCGATGAACTCGATCAGGTTCAGCGGCAGGCGCCGAGCATCACCGGTCTCATCCGCGTGGCTTTATGAACAATCCCTTACGCACGGCAGATGATTACGAGCTGTTCATATACGAGATAAAAGAGCGGTTTCCCTCTGTTCGACGCTCCACGTTGACGTTTGTGCGCAGGGGAAGCTCCCTGGCCAGGGTGGCGGGTGAATTGCACTTCGACAGGGATGTCCGGCTGGTCGTCCGTGAACGGATCGTATATGACCGCCAGCCGGCAGTGATCGACTCGTACGGTTATGAGGTCTGGAAAGGGAGTGACAGGCTGTACTGGTACGATTCGCAACCTCATCCGGATGAGCAGAATTTAAAGAGCACCCATCCTCATCACAAGCATGTCCATCCGGATATGAAACATCACCGCATTCCCACCCCTCTTATGAGTTTCAGCAGCCCCAATCTTCCGGAATTGATCAGGGAAATTGCAGAAGGTCTATAGCATTTCCTGTTTTATTGACACTCCTGCCCGCCGGCAGATTGTTTATGCGGAGATGGAGAGCCATCCCCGGCGGCTTCCTCTCGTTACAAGACATCGCTAGGTTTGCGCTGAACACTGAAGTATCCTGACTGTCTATTCGCCTTATCTCAATGCAGAATCGATCCGAGCCGACTCAAATCAAATGCAGAAAATGGAAGGGATGGTTCCCGGGACCGGATCAACGGGCGGGCTTGACTTCCCGCAGCACATCGATCAGTGTTCCGTCCCGGTATTCGATCAAGGCCACGATCTTATCCGTAAACTCGGGTTTGCTTGGCCTTCCGGTAATACTATATGCCAGATCCCGCAGCTCCTCGATGGTTTTCAGCGGGACCCTTGCCGCTTTCAGTTGCGCGATCAGCTCCTGCCGCCGGGGATTCACGGCGATGCCGTAATCGGTTACGAGGACATCGACCGATTCTCCGGGCGTGGAAACCACGATGACATCGTCCACGACGACGGGGATGCGCCCCCGGATGAGGGGGGTCGTAATGATGGTGAGCTTCGCGCCCGCCGCCGTATCCGAATGGCCCCCTGTCGGATACTGGAGAATCCCGTCCGAGTGGGTGTTGACGTTGACGTTGAAATGGATGTCTATTTCGGTGGCGCCCAACACGACGACGTCCAGCAGGTTGACCGCCGTCCCGCGGTTGTGGGGATTGGCATAGAAACCGGCGCCGATCTCGATGTGATTGATATCCTTCAAGAGCGATTGAATCGCGTACTGATCGAAGGCCTGGACGGTCAAAATTTTATGGATGATGCCCTCTTCCAGCAATTTGACCATGCTCTCCGTCGTGCCTCCCATCCCGAAGCTGCCGACGATGCCCCGCTTTTTCATCCGTTCGCCCAGAAATTTGGTCACGGCCAGCGAAATCCCGCCGGCGCCGGTTTGAAAGCGAATTCCATTGCGAAACACCTCGGAGGCTTCGATGACACGCACCGCATTTTTGGCAATGTTGAGATTGACTGTGTCGCGGGTCAGACGCAGGGTATTGGAGACGATTTTGGACGGATCGCCGATGTTGTCGACTTTGACGATGGTCCCCACGAACTCCTGGGAGATGCTGATCGGGATGACCGGCGTCTCCTCCATGTAATCGGTCACGGCGACCGTTTTTTCACTGTAGATGGCATCCGCCAGCGCATAGGAAAGCGGCCCGCAGGCCGAGGGCCCCTTGACGCCGTTGCAGTTTCCGATCGCGTCGGCGCAGGGCGCTCCGATAAAGGCCGCATCGATGTGCAGATCCCCCCGTTCGATCGCGCGTACCCGCCCACCGTGGGAGCGAATGATCATGGGGCGATCCATCAACCCCCGGGAAACGGCCCGTCCCACTTTTCCCCGGGCGCTCCCCCCCTCGATGCAGGCGACCACCCCGTTTTTGATGTGTTCGATCAGCGGTTCATGGACCGAATAGAGCGAGGAGGGTGCGATGGTCATGTTTCGGAACCCCATCGCGGCAATTTCCGCCATGACCATATTGAGAACCTTGTCCCCCTCCCGGAAATGGTGGTGAAAGGATACGGTCATGCCGTCCTTAAGTTCGGTACGCTCGATGGCTTCCCGAAGGGTCGCGACCAGGCATTCGTCGCCGGGATGCAATATGGTGCCGAGACGCGGCCCGACGCGTCGCTTGTCCTCTTTGGGAGGTTCGGCAAATGCTCCGGCATAGGGACGGTAATGCCGGCCGTCGATTTCCAGCGGCACTTTTCGGCCAACGGCATTGACAACACCATTCGTGTCCGGCATAGAACTTTCTCCCTATTCTTCAGGCTCGGGAATGGGCAGGTCCAAACGTTCGGCGATTCGGATGATCTTCCCGGCCCTTTCGATTATCGGCTTGTCGATCATTTTCCCGTTGACGACGGTCACGCCGCTGCCTTTCCCGCGGGCAACTTCCGAGGCCCGGATCACGTTGACGGCATGCCGGATCTCAGCTTCCGTGGGGGTAAAAATCTCATGAATGATTTCAATCTGGGACGGGTGAATGGCCGCGCGGCCGTCAAATCCCATCTGCTTGATGGCCAGGGTATCATTGCGCAGCCCCTCTTCATCGTTGAAATCCGAAAAAACCGTATCGAGGGCCTGCACCCCCGCCGCCTTGGCGGCAATGACGACCATGCTCCGCCCCCAAAAAATCTCCCGTCCTTCTCTGGTGCGGGTCGCCCCGATATCCTGGGTAAAATCTTCGCCGCCGAAGGTGATCGCCTCAACCAGAGGCGAAGCTCCGGCGATTTCATAGGCGTTGAGAATGCCCTTCGCCGATTCGATCAGCGGCAGGATCGCCACCTTTTTTGATAAGTTGCTTTGGATAATGGCCTTTTCGACAGCCTGGACACCCTGACGGTTTTCGGATTTGGGGACGACAATCGCATCCGGTCCTGCCGGAAGCACGGCGGCAAGATCCGCCAGCCCGCAGGTGCTCACGGGGTTGATTCTGACCATGACCTCGGTCTCCCCGAAGTTCAGGGATTGGATCGCACGGGTCACCAGGAACCGCGCCGCATCCTTTTCTGCCGGGATTACCGAGTCTTCCAGATCCAGAATCACCGCATCGGCCCCCAGCAAAGGACCTTTCTGGATCATTCGGGGCCGGTTGCCGGGCAGATAGATTCGCGAGCGTCGGAGCCTTGCCATTATTCGCCCTCCTTTATCGCTCTCTCTACGGCGGTTTGCACCCTGGCCCGGATCGCATAATCCAGAGCTCCCCGGTCGCGGATGGTCAGCTTCAGATCCTTAAGGCCGTATCCTTCGACGACCCCCACGGCCGATGCACGGATCTGGTCTCCGAACAGAGACATGAGGGTGCTTTCAATATCGATCTGAACGCCGCTGTTCTCCTCGGCCGGGGAAAGGCAAACGAGGACATCGCCCCTTTCGTCGAGACCGGCTTTGGCCTCGCGAAGAATTCTCATGGATGGAGCCGCTGTCATCCTTCACTCTCCTTATCGTTTTCGGGGATCTATGGATATAACGATCCCAAGGGGCTTGCTTGCCTACGCGGCGGGCGTCCCGCCGAACAACCGCCGGACACTGCGGCCGATCTGTTTCCAGTAGGGGTTCGTAATCGCCACGATTGCCAGAAACAGCAGGAAGAGCGAAATCGGGCGGTTGATGAAGATCATCAGACTCCCGTCGGAGATGACCAGCGACTGACGCATCTTCTCTTCCATCAGCTTCCCCAGAACGATCCCCAAAATCACCGGCGCCGCAGGGATATCCAGACGCTTCATCAGGTAGCCGATCACGCCGAACCCCACCATCAGAAACAGGTCCTGAATGCTGTTGTTCACCGTGTAAACGCCGAGAAATGAAAACATGATGATGAACATCATCAGCAGGTAGAGGGGGATGTCCAGAAGCTTCACCCACAGCCCCACCAGCGGCAGGTTCAATACGAGCAGCATCGCGTTGCCGATATACATGCTGGCGATCAGACCCCAGACAAAATCGGGCTGCTGGATGAAGAGCAGCGGCCCCGGCTGCAGGCCGATCATCAGCAGCGCGCCCAGCATGATGGCGGTCGTGCCGCTCCCCGGAATTCCCAGGCAGAGCAAATGTATCAGAGATCCACCTGCCGCGGCGTTGTTCGCCGACTCGGGGCCGGTAACCCCTTCGATCGCCCCATGGCCCAGTTCATCGCGGTGTTTGCTCGATTTCTTTTCGAGGCCATAGGAGACGAAGCTGGCTACCGCCGCGCCGGCGCCGGCGATGCCGCCGACGAAAAAGCCGGAGAGCGTGCCGCGGATGCACGACGGGAAAAAGCGCTTCCAGTCCTCCTTGCTCATCCAGAGGCTCCCCTTGATGCTCAGCCTCTCCATGACCGCCCCCTTCATGTCCGCCATATTCACAAACACCTCGCACAGCGCGAACAGTCCGATCGCCACCACCAGAAACTCGAGGCCGTCCATCAACTCGGGGTTGTCGAACACGTATCGGGGAACCCCGCTCTGGTTGTCGATGCCCATCGTCGCAATCGCCAGACCGAACAGCGTCGCAAACAGCGCCTTGATCAGCGATCTGCCCGCCAGACTGGTCACGACGGTGAGCCCCGCCAGCATCAGGGAGAAGAATTCCGGGGGGCCGAATTTCAGCGCGATCCCCGCAACCCACGGCCCGAACAGCATCAGCATGAGGGTCGCAAAGGTGCCCGCGATGAATGAACCGATCGCCGCGGCCGCCAGCGCCTGACCCGCCCGGCCCTTCTTCGCCATCTCGTATCCGTCCAGGCAGGTCACCACGCTCGATGACTCGCCCGGCGTGTTCACCAGGATCGATGTCGTCGACCCGCCGTACATCGCCCCGTAATAGATCCCCGCCATCAGAATGATCGCCGCGTTCGGCTTCAGGCCGAAGGTCAGCGGTATCAAAAGCGCCACTCCCGTCATCGGTCCGATCCCCGGCAGAACGCCGATCAGCGTTCCGAGGAAAACGCCGATAAAACAAAGCAGCAGGTTCATCGGCGTCCCCGCCACACTGAATCCAAGAGACACGTTGCCCCAGAAGTTGCTTAAAAAATCCACGTCGGACCTCCTTCTATCTCAGGTCAATACTCCAGAAACTTCAGCGGACCGGCGGGAAGCTGAACCCGCAGCAAAATGGTAAAGATATAGTACAGAACAAAACTCGATATCACTGCGATCACGCCGTCGCGCACCGGATGACGCCGGTCCAGGTAGAGCGTCCCCGCCATGAACATCAAAAACGTCGCTATGGCATAACCGAGAATTTCAAAAAAGAAGGCATAGAACAACATCAACCCCAGAATGAAACCCATCGTCTTGAGATCCGCCTTCTTCTCGATCTTCTCCTCCGCACCGATGATCGCCGCCCGCTTCTCGATCTCCTCCTCGGTCTCCTCCGCCGTCGTTTCACCACGGAACTGCTGCCAGGCATAGACGCAAGCCAGGATCAGCATCGCAAAACCGATCGCGATCGGGAAGCCGCCCGGTCCCAACTGCTGTTTCAGAACCGGCATCGGAATGAAAAAGGCGCCCACCAGGTAGGCCGCGGAAAAAATGATCAAAACAATACTGGCGATCCGTTCTTCTCTATTTTCCTTCATATGATGGCCCCCGTATGTCCCCGGGACCGGAGAAAAACCCGGCCCGGGAACACAAGTCAATAACCCATGATTGCATCATCCAAAAGAAACCCAGACACGTGAAGCGCGGGAAAAGACCCTGAGCAAGAAGGGCTCCGAGTTTCAGCGCTCCTGAACCCTACTTCGCAAAACCGAGGTCCGTCATCAACTCCCGGTATGACTTCTCCTCCTCTTTGAGGAACTTCGCAAACCCATTCGCATCCTCGTACGCATCAACCCACTGGAGCTTCTCCAGCGACTCCTTCCAGGTCTTCGTGCCGACCATCTTCTTGAGAGTCGGAGCCCACCATGCCTGCGCTTCCTTCGACATACCGGGCGCCCCGAAAACTCCGCGCCACACTTCATAGGTGGTGTTGATTCCCAGCTCCTTGAGGGTCGGAACATCCTTCAGGGGGCCGCCGCGCCGTTCGCCGGAGGTGATCGCCAGGGCGCGAACCGTCCCCGCCTGGATGTGCGTCAGAACCTCGCCCGTCCCGCTGGAAACAAAGGCCACGTTCCCGCCCAGAAGGGTGGTCAACGCTTCGCCGCCACCCGAAAAGGCGACGTAAGACAGATCCTTTGCGTTGATCCCCGACAGCTTCGCGACCTTGCAGAACGCCAGGTGGTCCATCGAACCCGGGGAAGACCCGCCGGCAAACTTCACGGCGTTGGGATTCTTCTTTACCGCCGCCATCAGATCGCCGAATGTCTTGTAGGGAGAATCGGCCTTCACGATGAATACCTGGTAGTCCGTGATCAGCTTGGCCAGCGGCGTCAGTGTCGAATAGCCTTGGGAAAAGGTCTTGTTGAGCGTGTTGATGATCAATGGGGGCGAATAGACCACCAGTTCGTAATCATCGCCCTTCTTCATGCTGATGTATGCCATGCCGACCGCACCGCCTCCACCCGGCTTGTTGAGGACGGATACCGGCTGCGGATAGAGCTTCTCGATCTCGAGGACGCGGTTGATCGTCCGGGCCATCGCGTCCCATCCGCCGCCCGGATTCGCAGGCGCCACGATCTCCAGCGGCCGTGACGGATAAGCCGCCCCCTGGCCGGAGGCGGTGAACCCGATGCAAAGCATAAGGATCAACGCAACCATCGTGAAAGACTTTTTGAACATGTTCGTACTCCTTTCTTTTGTTTGGGTTAATGATTAAAAACGCGTTTGGCTCCCTATACAAACGAACACCCGAGCGATATGTCAAACAGCAAACACTTGAGTATTCTCGAAACGCTCCGCTCGTCCCGATTGCTGTACATCCTTTTACATCTTTTCCACCATGTAGACAATATCATCCCAGGGATGCCGGTAGAGACCTGCCTTCATTCTCTTCTGGTCGAAGATGTGCCCGATGATCCCGATGCAACGGGCGAGGGCGAAGAGGGCATTCAGATACCCGATCTCCACCATCTCTTCGATCTCGGCGGGAGAGAAAGAGCCGGAGGCGTTCAGGAGATCGAGGAAGGTCACTCCGACACATCCATCCACGTTCAGGATCAGGGTGTTCTTTTTCTGCGTCGTAACCTTTTCCACCGCCAGGGCGTAGTCAAGGTAGGTCGTTTTCGGAAAGTGATTAAAGGCGTAGTTCTTCAGAAGTTCCACCCGCTTATCCGGGTTGTCGAGATTCTTGATTCGGTGCCCGATGCCCGGAACGGTGATGCCCTGCTTCTTCATCTCATCCACGAAGGTTTCGGGCGCCGTCCCGGCATCGCATGCCTTCTTGAAATACCTGGCCGCATCATCGATAGCGCCGGCAAAGCGGGGACCGATGGTCAACAGACCGGAGACCAGCGAGGAGATGACATCCTTGCCGGCCCTCGCGGTGACGATGGCATTGTGCGCGCCGGATACGGCAGGACCATGATCCGCCGATACCTTGATGATCATCTCCATGTACCGGGTGGCCCATTTCGGAAGCAGCCTCTTGAACCACAGGAGACTGATGACCTCTCCAATCGTATACCCCTTCTCGATGACCTCGCTGATCGGGATCCCCGCGTACGTCGGCTCATCCCCCCGGTCATCCGAAATGGTGCAGATGAAGTTCGCATCACGCCTCACGAGACCCGCTTTCTTCGCCACCCGATAGTCTTGCGGAACCGGGGGAAACGTCACTTCCGTCACCGGCGGCACCCTGCCTTCCGCAACAAGGCTGTCAAAGGTCTCCTTGATCTTCCCGTCAAAGTCCTCGAAGGAATCGGGCACCACCGCTCCGGCTTCGCTCAAGGCCCGGTTCTTGGCGTCCGCGGTCTGCCGGACGTTTCCCGCCCTGGCCCCCGCGTGACCGAACTGAACCTCTGCCGGGAAAACCTTGGCGCAGGTTCCGATGTTCCAGGCGACCAGGGGCTTCGTGATCTTTTTCGCCTGAAGGGCTTCTACCACGTCGTACTCATCGGTCCCACCCACCTCACCGAGCATGACGATCATCTTGATCTCGGGATTCGCCTCATACCGCAGGATGTGATCGATGAAGGTGCTTCCGGGGTAACGATCACCGCCGATGGCGATCCCCTCACGGACGCCGTCGGTGTTCAGGGCAATGATGCTGTTGAGCTCGTTGGAAAGACCGCCCGACTTGGTCACATAGGCAACGTGCCCGGCCCGATAGAGCCTGGACTCGATGATATTGTCGAGCGCGCCTGCCGTGTTTCCGATTCGGAAAGCTCCTGCGGCAATACCCCCCACCGTGGCCGGACCGATGATCCATTTCCCTTCCTTCTTTGCCAGGATTGCCAGCTCACGGGCATACTGCTCGGGAATGCCTTCGGCAATCACGGCGATGGTCCGGAGGGTCTCCGTTTCAAGGGCCTCCTTCGTGGTGGGGTAGGCGGACCGGAAGGAAGCGAAGTTCACCATGACGTCCGCATTCGGATGTTTTTTCGTAACCTGATCCAGCGTCCTGTACATGGGGATGAGTGTCTCCTCGCTTCCGAAGAAACACTTGTGCCATCCATCCCGGGTCGGATTCACGATCGCGGCAACGCTTGGTTTCTCCCGCCGGCAGATGTAATCGAAATCCAGCATCCGCTGGATGGCGTCTTGCTGCATGCCGTACACAACCGCCTGGGTGTCCCTGTCGAATAAAATGTACTCTCTTCTCGCCGTCATTTTTATCGCTCCACCAGCGCCATGCTCACGATCCGGGTCATGTGCATCTCGGGACCGTGAACCGAAATGGGAATCCCCAACTCTTTGCCAAGATCCCTGATCTTGGCAAGACCTTCCCGCCAGTTCGGACCCCCTCTCCGCAGATAAATCCTGGCGCCGACGGCTTTGAGCTTCTCCCTGTATTCCCGAAGGGCCTGGACGATTCCGGTCAGCGTACCCGCCACATCCGTGAAGTTGGCAATTCCGCCGCCCACGATGAGGGTCTTCGACTTCCCTGACGGATCCTTCTCGCGGGTGAAAAGGTCAAGGATCGTCCTGGCATACTTATAGGTGAACTCCGTCGATGGATTTCCGCTGTATTCTCCATAATTCGCAAGATGTTCTGCGAATCCCAGATCGACAATCGTGTCGGCGTATACGACGCTCGCCCCGCCGCCGGCATTCATGGTCCAGACCCTCGCTTGCGGGTTGAGAATGGTCAGCTTCAACGAGGCGCCGGTCCCTTCATCCAGTTCCTTGATGTAGCTTTCTTCCGGAAACGGCTCTCTTCCGAACGGTGGCGGAAAGGAAACGGCACACCACTTTTTCCCACACAGATAGCAGGCCGTATCATCCAGCCTTGCTTTTGTATCCAAAGGCGCCACATTGTTTCCATTCACCGCCAGGGGGTTGAACTCCAGGAAGGTGAAATGGAGGTCTGCATAGAGTTTAAAAATTCCCCGGATGAAGGCGGAGAAGAACGCTTTGTCTGCGCCCGACAGGCTGTCCGGAAGCTTTCCGGCCACATCCAAATCGTCGACACGGGTCCCGACCGGTACCGGGATCGATACCACCGTCTCCCAGTTCTCTTCGATGTCCACCCCGCCCGAGGGGGAAAAGTAAATGGTGTCTGCCGACCGATCCGATTTGATCGCCAGATAGTACTCCACTTTCTGCGGCAAAAAAGGCTCGATGATGAATTGTCTCAACACGCCCGTGACCTGGCCGATGGTAACAGATTTGTTCATCCGTTCCAGAACCCATTTCTTTACAGTCCCGAAATCTGCATCGAGCAGAATCAGGCCGTGTTTTCCCCGTTTCCCGATCAGTTGATCGGGCTTAACCGCGAGCCTGCCGCTCTGCAACCAACCGTTTTCGGTCTTCAATCGATCCCAGTCCGTTTCCGGGGTCACCTGCACGGCCTTTCCGCCATAGAGTACGCCGTCGCCAAAATAGTCCCCCCACCGTTCTTGCAGAATCTTTTTGGCATCGTATTCTCGTATCGCTTTTTGAGCCATTGATTACACCTCCAACGGATTGTTCTCGTATTTGCGATTGTTGCGTGATCCCACCACCGGTGAATGGCGATATGGAATGCGAAAGAGCAAGACACATGCCAGGATAACCGGCATTCCGTATGATCCCCGGCACGCCGGGAAACGGATGAATTGAAGAGATCTCAAAACCTGCATCATGGAAGGAATATGCTTGACACAATGTTCCATTTTGTTTAATCCTGTTGAAACGTCGGAACAACCCTGAGCGGAGGCTTACGATGGGACAGGTTTTCAAGGTCGGCTTCATCAATTCCACCCGGCAACTTCTTGACTGTGCCCTTTCGGCGGCAGCGAAGCTCAATATCGACATGGCGACGTCGCTGGCGGGCCTGGATGCGGCCGTTCCCGCAGGGCTGAGGATGGAGCGGGAGGGAATCGAGGTAATCATCAGCCGTCGCGGTACCGCCTCACTCCTGAGAAAGAACCTGAAAATCCCGATCTTGTCGGTCCGCATCAGCTTCCCCGACATCCTTCTCAATATCCGGGACGCCAGCCTGATCGGACGAAAGATCCTGCTGACCTCTTTCGGGGAAGAAAAGATTGAGGGTGCGGACCTGCTGCAGGAGTTCTTCAACGTGACGCTGATTCACGGAGTCTTTCATGATACCGACAGCCTGGAAACGGCGATTATCCGGGGTAAGGGACAAGGTTGCGAGATCGTCATCGGCGGAGGGGTTTCCATGTCTCTGGCCAAAAAACACGGCCTCAGAGGCGTGGAGCTCCGGACAAACGAGGGCGCTATCATTGCAGCCATCGAAGATGCCCTGTCCGTTGCCGGAGCCAATCGCGAGGAACAGGAAAAGACCCTGCGATACCGGACGATCATGGATACGACCTCCGAGGGAATTATCGCACTGGACAAAAACGGCATCATCACCGCCATCAACCATGCAGCCTTGCAGTTTCTTGATTTGCCCGAGCCGATGGTCAATAAACCGTTTACCGACTACGATCCGGGAGGTCATGTCCGCGAGGTTCTGGCCTCCGGCCGCCCGCTCCTGAACAAACTGGAAAGACTCGGAGGCGAGATGTTCGTTGCCAATTACATCCCCCTCCAGGTCGGCGCCGAGGTCGTCGGCGAGGTGATCACTTTCAGGGACGTTCCCAATGTGGTACGGGCCGAAAACGAAGTGCGCCGCTCCCTTGTCAAAGGTCTCGTTGCCAAGCACACCATCGACGACTTCGTCCACGGTCATCCGGCGATGAAAGAGGTCGTTGAAAAGGTCAGAAAGTTCTCCCGGGTCGATTCCACCGTCCTGATTACCGGGGAAACGGGAACGGGAAAGGAGATCCTGGCCCAAAGCATTCACACGCTTGGGCCGCGGCGCAAAGGCCCTTTTATCTCCATCAACTGTGCTGCGATCCCGGATCAGCTTCTGGAAAGCGAGCTCTTCGGTCATGAAGAGGGCGCCTTCACCGGCTCGAAGCATGGCGGGAAGCCCGGGCTTTTTGAACTGGCCCATAACGGCACCATCTTTCTCGACGAGGTCGGCGCCACCCCCTTGAGCGTCCAGAGCCGGCTTCTTCGGGTGTTGCAGGAGCATGAGGTGATGCGCATTGGCGGGGACCGTCTGATTTCGGTCAATGTGCGCGTGATTGCCGCTACCAATCAGGACCTCTGCCTCGAAGTTCAAAAAGGACGATTCCGGGAAGACCTCTATTTCCGGCTTGACGTAATCACCCTCCATATCCCGCCGCTACGGGAGCGGATAGAGGATCTGCCGCTGCTCGTTCAAGATCTGATTCGCCGGTGCGCGCGCAACCACAAAGCGAAGTCGTTAACGATTCCGCCACGCCATCTCAAGGAACTCATGGAATTGCAATGGCCGGGGAACGTACGCCAGCTTCAGAACTTCGTCGAGAAACTGGTCATCCTTTGCGATGATGGATATCGGGACGATACGTTTGAGGAACTCTACGCCAACCTGCTCAACTATTCCCGGATCAGGGAACGGGAGGCCGTTCCGGAGAGGCCGCCATTGAGCCCGTACGTTTATGGCAGCCCCGGCGAGGACGAGGCGAGAACCATTCGAAAAGCACTGGAGGAATCGCGGTTCAGCAAGACGCTCACCGCCAAAAGACTGGGGATAAGCAGAACGACCCTCTGGCGGAAAGTCAGGGAGATGAGGATCACTTGCAAAGGCATTTGATAAAAGGGGAAAAAGGAGAGGGCAGCCCCATCAAAGAGGGGCTGCCCCGTACGCCTTGCGAATCGCGCCGAAACCCCGTGTAGCCGGTATTGTGTCTCTATGAAGAGACGGCCGCAATACCGGCGTACGCCGTCTTGGTCCTCAATGGCCGTAGACCAGGGAGGGCAGCCACAACCCGATCGCCGGAAACATGTAGAGCATGAAGATCGCGATCACCTGGATCGCCATGAACGGCATCATCCCCAAGAAGATCTGGTTCAGCGTCACGTGCGGCGGCGACACCCCCTTCAGGTAGAACGCGGCCATCGCCACGGGCGGCGATAGAAACGCCGTCTGGAGGTTCAACGCCACCAGGAGGCCGAAGAAGAGCGGATCGATGTTGAACTGCGTCAGGAGCGGAAGGAAGATCGGCAGGAAGATGATGATGATCTCGGTCCACTCCAGCGGCCAGCCCAGCAGAAAGATGATGACCTGCGCCATCAGCATGAATTGCACCGGCGTCATGTCGAGTGACAGGACCCAGTTGTTGATGATCTCCTGGCCGCCGAGGAGCGCGAACGCACCGGCGAAGATTCCCGACCCGACGAAGAGCCAGCAGACCATCGCCGAGGTCTTGGCAGTCAGGAAGACCGCCTCCTTGAGCATCGTCCAGTTGAACCGTCCGTAAGCGATGGCCAGAAACAATCCCCCGAAGGACCCCATCGCCGCCGCCTCGGTCGGCGTCGCAAGCCCCATGATGATGCTGCCGAGGACCCCGAGGATCAGGATCGCCAACGGGAAGAACGACGTGAGGAGCATCTTGAAGATCTCGAGACGGACAAAGGTGAGGATCGCATAGAAGATCGCAAGCCCCGCGATGCAAATGCCCAGGGTAATCCAATAGCCCATCGGAACGGGCCGTCGCTCGCCCGGCGCAGCCGCCGCATCGGCTGAGGGTGCGGCCGCCTCGACAGGCGCGGCAGGCGGCGCCGCCGGGGCCTCGGCCGTGGCCGACGCCTGGGGATCGGTTTCCGATAGGCGCTCGGCGGGAGCGCCTTCCTCGGCGGAGGGTTCCTGCAAGCTCCCTTCCGCCTCCGGATCCAGCAACGACGCTTCCTCTCCGGATGGCGCATCTCCGATCAAAGAGCCTCCGCCCATCTCCTGGAGACCCGACGTATCGACCACCACGGGGGCCGTCACCATGAAATAGAGCGGCGCCATGATGATAGCCGCTGCCACGACGGGCAGGAGGGCAATGATCAGGTGGCTCATCACCGTGCGCTTTGGGACGTCGGAGTCGCCTTTTCCCTTCAGGGCGCCGAAGAGTCCCACAAGGACGTTGTTGCTCCGCGTCCGGGAGACCGCCTCGGCCCATTTGGGCAGCGGCACGTACCGGTCCTCCTCGGAAAGAGGCGGCGCGATGCTGGGTTTGAGCTTGGCGTAGACGATGATATAGCCGACATAGAGCCCAGCCAGCATCAAACCGGGGAAAAAGGCCCCGGCGTACAACTGCATCACCGAGACCCCGGCGGTGGCGCCGTAGAGGATCAGGAGCACCGACGGCGGGATGATGATCCCGAGGGTGCCTCCCGCGCAAACGGAACCCGCCGCGAGCCGGACGTTGTAACCGGCTTTCAGCATCGCCGGAAAGGCGAGGAGCCCCATCAGGGTCACCACGGCGCCGATGATTCCCGAGGCGGTGGCGAAGATCGCGCAGGTGATGACGGTTGCGACGGCCAGCGATCCGGGGATGCGCGTCGTCGCCAGGTGCAACCCTTTGAAGAGCTGCTGGATCAGGTTGGCGCGCTCGACCAGATAACCCATAAAGACGAAGAGGGGCACCGCGATCAGCACGTCATTGTTCATGACCCAGTAGGCGCGCTGGACCATCAGGTCGAGGGTCTGCTGAACCGCCAGATCCGGGTTCACGCTGTGATAGGCAAACCAGCAGAACATCGTCCCCAGGCCCATGAGCGTAAAGGCCGTGGGAAAGCCCAGCAAGATCATCACGACGATCAGGGCCAGCATCAAGAGTCCCAGGTGGCCGTTGGTGATCTGGTCCGCCGGCGGCATCAGGACGAAGAGCCCGGTCACGATCAGGATCAGGATGGAGATTCCGAACCAAGCTTCTTTTTTCACTATTTACCCCCTTTTCCGGTCGTCACGAACTCGTCGAGCTTCGCGATATCCTCATCCTTGACATGCATCTGTTCCTTCAGTTTCTCGACGTCGACTTCCTCGACGTCCTCCTGACGCGAAGGCCACTGCCCGTCCTTCAGGCAGCGAATGCAGCGGACGATTTCCGCGACGCCCTGCATCAGCAGAAAGAATCCTGCCAGCGGGATGATGCTCTTGTACTGATAGACCGGAGGGCCATTGGATGTGATGCCCGAGTGCTCCATAATCGCCCAGGATTCGCCGGCATAGATGTAGCCGGCCCAGCAGAGGGCCGTCACCCCGGGAAGAAAAAAAACGAAGTAGAGCGTCAGGTCAAGGCCCGCCTGGAGACGGGGCGGAAAGAAGCCATAGAGGACGTCGCCGCGGACATGGCCGTTCTTCGAGAGGGTATAGGCGCCTGCCATCATGAACAGCATGCCGTACAACTGGATCATCCCGTCGAAGGCCCAGTCGTGCGGCTTGTTGAGCGCATAGCGCGAGAAGATCTCCCAGGTGATGAGCAGGGTGAGCCCCACGATGCACCAGGAAAAGATCTTGCCCACGAAGGTGCTCATCTTGTCAATGGTCAACAGCAATTTCTGCATAGCCACCTCTAATTCTGAAATCAGCCACCCGGCGATGATACCGGGTGGCTGATCGGTGATACGGTGTAACCTTTATTTCTTCTCGGCCTTGGGCGCCGCCTTCGGGGCAGCGGCCTTCTTCTTGCCGAAATAATGGTTGTAGGCCATTCGCGGACTGACGACGGTGTCCAGCTTCCATTTTACGGCCCGCTCCGCGAATTTCCGCTGCGATTCGGTGATCTCCTTGAACAGCGGGTTCTTGGCCGAGTACTCCACCTCGACCTTGTCGAAGATGTCGAGCTGCCGCTGGAGGATCGAATCCGGTGTCTTGTACATCTTGACCTTGTCCTTGGTCTGCAGTTCGATGTAGTCCTTCGAGTAGCGGTCGATCGATTTCCATACCAGGTCCGCCGACGCCGCTTCCACGGCGTTGTCGATGATCGTCTTCATCTTGTCCGGCAGCGCGTCGTATCTGGCCTTGTTGAAGAGGATCTCGAAACATTCGGCGCTCTGATGGTAGCTCTGCAGCATGTACACCTTCGACACGTCCGGGAAACCGAGGAGACGGTCGGAAGAGGCGTTGTTGAACTCCGCCCCGTCCAGCAGGCCGCGGTCCAGGGCGGGGACGATCTCGCCGCCGGGAAGCGCGTTGACCGCGGCGCCCATCCCCTTGAACAGGTCGATCGAGATGCCCACGGTGCGGAACTTGAGCCCCTTGAAATCGTCCGCCTTCGTGATGGGTTTCTTGAACCAGCCCAGCGGCTGCGTCCACATCGGGCCGTAGGCATAGGATTTAACATTCACTCCGATGGCATCGTAGACCTTCTGGAAGAGTTCCTTGCCGCCGCCGTACTTGTGCCAGGAGAGCAGCATGTCGGCGTCCATCCCGTAGGCAGGGCTCGATCCCCAGAGGGACAGGGCGTTGTTCTTGCCGTAGTGGTACACGAAGACGCCGTGACCGCCGTCGAGGGTCCCCTTGGAGACCGCTACCAGGAGGTCGAAGGCCGGCACCACTGCCCCCGCCGGAAGCACTTCGATCTTCAGATCGCCGCCGGTCATGTCATTGACCTTCTTGGCGAAGTCGAGGGCATACTCGTGGAAGATGTCCTTGGTCGGCCAGGTGCTCTGCCACCGCATGTTGATCGGCCCCTGCGCCTTGAGGACCGATGGGAAGCCCAGTGTCGCGGCCCCCGCCGTCGCCAACGCTGCGCCGGCGAGGAACTTGCGGCGTGATACGCCCTTCGTCTCTTTACCCAGTTCTTTCTTTGTCATAATACCCTCCTCCATTAAGTTGTTGGACCTGACTGCCTGCAGAACTACACCACCCCATATGCTGATGGGACCTATGCCAAAAACATGCGGTCTCGGTTGAGAGAAGATTGCCAAATTATATTCACAACTTATATTTGTGAACCCTTGCGATTGGATGTTGATAATAATCTTCGCAATCACGCTTTGTCAAGAGAAAATATCCTTATAACGGACGATTGGGAACGGGGAATCGACCAAGCGGTCGCGCGGTGATTCGAGTGGTCGATAACGCCGGTTAACCGGTGGAGAAAAATCGTTGGGATCGTCTTCCCCGGCCCCTGTCCATCTCAGAAGTGCAATTTGTCTCTCAGTATCCTCAGGTATCTCCGGCTCACCGGCACAAGCCGGCCGGATTTTGTCTTGATATCGGCCGCACCGTTTTCGCGGAGGAGGATCTCGTCCACCAGATCGATATTGATGAGGAACTGCTTGTGGCACCGGACAAAATCCGTCTTGTTCTCGAGAACCTGGAGTGTGAGATCCGTATAAAACTCGCCATTTTGGCAGACCGCATACACCCCCGTCTCACCGGATCGGACGGATTCGACCTCCGATGTATTGATCAGTTTGATTCTGGAGGAGTGGATACAGGGTATTTTTTTGATATCCGGGCCTGAAAAAACCGGTTTGACGCCCTCGCTGAATCTTTTCTTGAGCTTCGCGACGGTCTTTGAGAGCCTCTCTCTTTCGACCGGTTTGAGCAGGTAGTCCAGTGCATTCTCCTCGAAGGCCTTGAGGGCATACTCATCATAAGCGGTCACAAAAACAACGCTCGGCATCACCTTTTCATCGATCATACCGAGCAACTCAAAGCCGTTGATGACCGGCATCTGGACATCGAGGAAAAGGACGTCCGGCTTTTCCCTGTTGATGGCCCGGATGGCTTCCAGCGCATTGGCGCACTTTCCCGCAACCATGAACTCGCCCGTCTCGTTCAGCATCGCCTCGATCTCTTCACGGGCATAGATTTCGTCATCCACGATCAGCGCGCGCATCATGAGCTCCTGGTCTCCAGCGGTATCTTTACGGTCACCCGGGTGAGCTCATTCGGCACACAGAATATGGTGACGCCGGAATCGCTGCCGAAATGACCCTTGAGCCGTTTGTCGACAATCTTTATCCCGTGGCCGTCGTCCGTCTCCCTTTCATGAAAGATGCCGGCATTGTCCTCGATCTCGATGAACGCCCGGCCATTCGTCCGAAAGGCATTGATTCTGGCAATTCCCGGCCCCATCATGTTGGAGATCCCGTGTTTGAAGGCGTTCTCGACCAGGGGCTGCAACGTAAAGGTGGGAAGGATCACGTTCAACAGCGAGGGATCGATATCGATATCGACCGTCAATCGATCGTCGAAACGGGCCTTCTCGATCTGCAGGTAAGAATTCACATGGTCGAGCTCCTCATCGAGCGTCGAGAGGTCGCTGCCGCGCTTCAGGTTCTTCCGGAAAAAATTGGAAAGGTGGATCAGCAGATCCTTGCACCGCAAGGCATCGATGCGGAGGATGGCGATGATGGTGTTCAGGGAGTTGAAGAGGAAGTGCGGGTTGACCTGCGCCTGGAGGAGCTTCAGCTCGGATTGGACCAGCAGGCTCTTCTGCATCTCGTACCGGGACAAAAGAAGCTGGTTCGATAAAAGCCTTGTAATCCCCTCGCCGAGCGTCTTGTTCATATTGAGAAATCTTTTGTTCCTGGATTCGAAGAGCTGGATCGTGCCGATGACATCATTGTCGATATGGAGAGGAACCACCAGCACGGAGTTCATCGGACAGGCATCCGACAGCGGACAATCATAACGTTCCCGTTCGCCGTCGGCGAAAATGACTTTGTTTTCACCGATAGCCGCTTTGGTAAACGGCGACGCAATCGGATTGCCGGGTATGTGGTGGTCCGACCCATGACCGACAAAGGCGAGGATCTTCTCTTTGTCGGTGATGGCAACCGAGCCGACGCCCGTCTCCTTGTGGATGATCTTCGCCAATGCCACGGCCGCTTCACCGGTGATGCCCTTCGCAAGAATGTTCAGCGTCCGTTCCGCAATCTTGAAGGCCTTTGCGGAAGAGACGGCGGCAATCCGGTCGGCCATGTTTTTCTGGTCGCGGATGATGCTCATGAACAGGGCGGCGCCGACCGCATTCGACAAGATCATCGGGAGGGCGATCACCTGAACCAGGGCGACCGCATTGGCATAGGGACGGGAGACGAGGAGAATGACGGCCATCTGTACGATCTCCGCGAAGAAGGCGGTGATGAATGCAACCCGCGGATCGAAAACATATTCCGAACGGTTCTTTCGGTACAGGTACAGATGAACGAGCCCGCCGATGGCCCCCTCGATCGTCGTCGAAAGACCGCACGAAAAGGCGGTGAATCCCCCCAGGAAAAACCGGTGGAGCCCGCCGGTGAACCCGACGGCCGTCCCGAGAATGGGCCCTCCGATGATCCCGGCCAATACCGGACCGATGGCCCTCGTATTGGCAATGGCATCCTGGACGGGCACCCCCAGATAGGTGCCCATGATCGACAGGGCGGAAAAAACAAAATAGAGATAGATGCGATCCCGCGTGCGGATCGAATCGGTGGTCAGAGATTTGAACAGCGGCGATTTGCAGTAGAGGTAGGCGATCACCACGAAAACCGACATCGCCTGGGTCAAACGAAAGAGAATTTCCATCCGTAATACGCCGCGAACCCTTCCGGCCGGCGGGCCGTCCATCTGTGAACGAATCGTGACTGAATCCCGTTAACCATTTACATACATAAGATTTTTAACCGGAGAAGAAGTAACATCCGTCATCCGCATTGTCAATCGAAAAGGCATGAATACCCCGTTTTTTTATTTTCTCTTCCCGGAAAAGCTGGTATAAACTACCCCGGCGGATCGGCCATCGCACTGTTCGATTCAAAACAACCAACAGAGGAAGGAAAGATGAAAAGAAAGATCTTTGTTGCCCGTGAGGTTTTTCAAGAGGCGCTGGATTTTCTGGCGCCCCATTTCGAGGTTCAATCCAATCAGGAGGACAGGGTCCTGACCGCCGAAGAGCTGGCGCACGTTCTCGCCGACAAGGACGGCGCGCTGACCACGCTGACCGAAAGGATTGACGAGAATCTGCTCGGCCGCTGTCCCCAACTGAAGGCGGTCTGCAACATCGCCGTCGGATACAACAATTTCGACCTGGCCGCCTGCAATGCGCATGGGGTCATGGCCACCAACACCCCCGGCGTCCTGGACGACACCACCGCCGATTTCGCCTGGGCGCTGATCCTCGCCACCGCCCGCCGGCTGAACGAGGCCGA